>CAYZPT010000131.1:0-5775 GCA_964480285.1 uncultured Bacteroides sp. | reverse complement strand
CGTGATACAAGCAAAACGAAAGTTAAAACACTTGAACAGGCAGGCATTGTTACACAAAAGGCAAAAGAGGTTGCCGTCAGGACAAAAGAAAACGCAGGCAAAGCAGTAAACGCTCAAGGCGACAGCCCTACCGACTACGCTGCGGGCAGCATTGAGGACAAAACTCACACGATTGCAGATGACGCCGCCTATTATTTCAATAAGCAGGGCAAAAAAGATTTCGTTAAAACAAAGAAAAATGTTGAAGAAATCAAATCCGCCTTGCAGGAGGTTAAGACCAAACGTGCTATGCGAGCAGCCGAAAAAGAGGTTGAAGCAAAAGCGGCTGACTCTGCTATCGTTAAGACTGCAAACAGTAAGGCGGCACCGCTTGTGAAAAACCTGCCCAAAACAGGTAATACGACAGTAAAACAAAATACGGTTAAACCTGTTAAGGTAGCATCAAGAAGCATTGTGAAAAAGCAGCAGACGGCAAAGATTTTCAATAAAACTGTACAGCAAAGTGCAGAAGGCGTAAAACGCAGCAAGAATATCGTAAACGCCACAAAGAAATTCTTTGCCATGTTTTTCAAAGTACTGAAGGCGGCGATCAATGGGTTAAAGTCTTTAATCTCTGCCATTGTTGCAGGCGGCTGGGTGGCGGTTATAGTCATCATCATTATTTCTCTTGTCGCTGCCCTTGCCAGCTCAACGCACGGCATATTCTTTTCGTCAGAGGATTCGGGAACGGGTATCACAATGTCAAGCGTCGTTCAGGAACTCAATATCAAGCTTCTTGATACGATTGACAAGGAAAAGAACAAAGGCACCTATGATGAAGTCAATATCACGGGTTACCAAGCGGATTGGAAGGATATTATTGCAATCTACACGATAAAGACTAATACCGACTCTGCTAATCCTCAAGAGGTTGCAACGATTGACGATGCTAAAAAGCAGCTTATCGCAGATGTGTTTTGGGATATGAATACCATAACCTCAACTACCGAAACCGTAACGGAAGAAAAGGTTGAGGAAACAACCGATGAAAACGGGAATAAGGTTGAAACCGTAACGCAAGTAACAAAAACCATACTCACAATAACCATCACGCCAAAATCTGCAGAGGATATGCTAACCGAGTATGGATTTACTGACGAGCAGAAGAAATACTATTACGACCTTACCGCTTCAAAGAACGATAAGCTGTGGAACGCTTTAATCTTTGGTATGCAGTCGGTACAGACGATTGATATATCAAACTTAACCTTTACAAACGAGAGTGCAGACGAACTGCAGAAGAAGATTGTATCGGTTGCAACCAATTCATCACGCTACGGCGTTCCTGCAAACAAGGGATACTGTCAGGCGTGGGTAGCTGACGTGTATCAGATTGTCGTAGGTACAAGAGGTCACGCCGCTTCTGCCGTTGACGCAGGCAGAAAGTGGAGCGTATCAAAGGATTGGTCGCAGATACAGGTCGGCGCAACGGTTTACGGCTATTCCTCATCACAATGGGGACACGTCGGCATCTATATCGGAAACGGATTGGTAGCCCACAATATCGGTGGCGTTAAGATTGAGAGTTTGAGCAGCTGGATAAAGAGTTATAAAGGCGTATGCTGGGGATGGGAAAACGGAAAGAATTTATCCGGCGATCTTAAATATAACTGCGTCGGCGGTCTGATGTAATCTTAACGCTTAATATTGACTAATTTCTAATTAAATGATAAAATAAGTTTGCCAACATTTTACCTAAATAAAAGAAGATTGATAGTGTGCGTTTTTATCTACGGATAAAAACGCAGGCTCTTATTTGCATACTATTGGTCTTCTTTAGGTGTAAAATGTTTGGCGACAGTAGAGTTTTGCGTTTTTTGGGCGTGTGGCTTTGCTGCACGCCCTTTTTGTTATTTTGAGGAAGTTTTATGAAAGGAAAGTGCTGCACCTTTGCGGGACACAGTAACGCTCCCGAAAGCGTTAAATCCGAACTGATTAAGGCAGTTTATGATTTGATTGAAAAAGAAAACGTGACCACCTTTTATGTAGGAAGTCACGGTAATTTTGACGGTATGAGTGCAAGTGCAGTCCGCAAGGCAAAACGGCACTTTAGAGATAAAAACATAAAGCTTATTCTCGTTGTTCCAAAAATGAACTCAACGATTACAAATCAAAGGGAATATTATGAAAGTATGTATGATGAATTGCTTATCCCTGCCGAATCCGATGCGGCGCACTACAAAGCGATGATAACTGTTCGCAATAGATGGATGGTTGATAATTCGGATTTCATTATCACCTATATCCGCAGGGAATACGGCGGAGCATTTACTACATACAAGTACGCTCAAAAGAAAGAAATATCAGTTATTAACCTATAAAAACTTAATATGCTTATAAGGGCAAACACCCACACACAAGAATTTTCTGTCAAACTCTCCGTATGGTCATAGTTTTGGACAGCATTACTTACCTTCAGGGTGTCACTGCCCTTTTTTATTTTACCTTGAACGGAACAAATATCGTGATGGTCGTGCCGTTTTCGGATGATTCAATATTCAGCGTACCGCCGCACATCATTTCAAGTCGTTCCTTAATGTTAGCGAGAGCAACGTGCGGTTCGTTGTTGTCGTTTTCGCCAAAGCCTGGACCAGTGTCCTCCACAATTAATTCACTGCTGTTTTCAGTCTGGCGCGTTTTAACCGTAATGTGCAGTGGGCTGAACTCGGGGTCAAGTCCGTGCTTGATTGCATTTTCCACAATCGGTTGAAGCGTCAGCGGCGGTATTCTGAAGCGCGTGTGCGGCGTGTCAAAATCCACGAATAAGTTGTCTTCAAAACGAGTTTGCTCAACCGCAAGATACGCGCGCGTGTGCTCAAGTTCTTCTGTAAACGGCACGGTTTCATCCTTCGCTAACGCCGTAAAATTCTTTCGTAGATAAGTTGAAAAATCAAGCGTGATTTTCTGCGCCTTGTCCGTATCCTGCGCAATCAGATAGTAAATGCTCATCATCGTGTTATAGATGAAATGCGGCCGCATCTGCAGCACATTGATAGCCGCTTTCTGCTGGGCAATTTCCTGCTGCTGACTGACACGGTCTTCTATCTGTTCTGACAGTATCAGACCGAACATTGAAATTGCAGAGAGCACGATGCTTATATCAATAAGCGGCGTAACGTCAGTGAAGGTGTGCATAATTAATGTGGCTGTCGCCGGCAAAACAGAAATGAGAAAGCTGATAAAATACTTGCGTGATAGTTTTTTGCGTGAATAGATTACTACGGCAAAATTCAAAACGCAAATGAGAATCAGCGGCAGTATCAAAATCGGGAAATATGTACCCCTGTGAAAGTTCTTGTCAGGTCCTATATAATACAGAAAATCCGAAACAAATGTGCTTGCAAGCAGAATGATAAATACGCCCCATATCGCATAAACAACACGAAACAATTTGCTTGTTCTTACGTTTTTTTCAGTGCAGTGTAATATATACGCCGTCAGCATTGGAAACGGAAGCGACAGCAAAAGTGTTTCAACGAATGCAAACGCTATTTGCAACGCTTCAAAACTATGATACCAAAAGGTAATTATATCGGCAAGGCTTGCAACACTGCACAGCAGAAGAGCCGAGAAATAGGCAAAGAAGAAGCGCTTACTCCACCGTTCCATATAGGGCATAATGGCGGTAAACATCAAGCCTATCACCGTCAGCAGTAATGCTGCGCCGATAATGAAGAAATAAAATGCAACAGTCCACTGGCTCATTCCGGCGTGCCTCCTTGGGCATTGTGAAATAGAATCAAGTAAGCCTTAAACTTCATATTTCACATCCCTTTTGCCGTTTTTTGTTTTGATATACGCAAGTATGCCTGCAACAAAGAAACAACAAAATGAACGCAAACTATGAAGTTTAAGGTGCTTCGCAGTTTTGACTTGTTCGTTTTTCTCAAAGACAAGGCAAAGCGGCGAAGCAAGGCTGGCGCCTTACAAGGCGCTTTAACGAAGTGTTTGGGGAAAAGGGACGGTCAAAACCTTGCTTGCTTCTATATCCCAATGCCCCAAAACGGATACCGCAGGTTATTAAGTTGCTTGCGAAGATTATCGGCAGTCAGCGGCTTGAGCATAAAGCCGCTTGCGCCCGTAGACCACGCATCAAGAGAATATTCCGTATATGCCGTGAGATAGATAACGTTAGTTTTGGAATTACAATCTAAAAGGTCTTTGCAAACGTCAAGCCCGCTTGTCATTCCCATTTCAATATCAAGCAGTGCCAAATCAACTTTGTGGCTTTTTGCGTATTCTATGGCGTCCGACGGCTTTGTAAAGCCCTCAACATTTGCGTTTGGTATCACGCTCTTAATGATGGGAATACCACCGTTGAGGATAATTCTTTCATCGTCAACGATAATAACGTTGGGAACTTCGTTGCCCGAATCTACGGCGTTCGCAAGCATCGCTACGTCAATATCAAGACATTCAGCAATTTTAACCATCGTTTTAAGATCGGGAACACGGCTGCCGTTCTCCCAATACGACACAGCAGACTTTGTCACAAATAGCTGCTCCGCCAGCATTTCCTGCGAAAGTCCCTTCTCTTTTCTTTTTTGTTTTAGTATCTGCGGTAATATGTTTTTCATCTTCGTACCTCTGTTTTGTTCTTCAATTAGCATTATACAAAATACACAGGGCAAATACAAGAAAAAAGTTGACAATCTGTTAACTTGCCTTGACTAATAATATTTATAAATATTATAATACAGATGATTATTCTCATTTTAATCAAATCCTTTCATTTCTGGGGTGCGCTCCGGGGCGACTCGGAGCGCAGAAATGAACAGGACTTGAAAATGTGAGAAATGTGAATAAGGCTTTTATCGGGAATGTAGTACGCAGATACTTTGTGATTAACTGTAAATTAGATTGTATGCGGTCAGCTGACGGAACTGTTCTCGTGGATAATAGCAAACAGGCAAACTCCTTGCCTTCCCGCACTAAAATCAATTCAACCTATCAAGCCTTCCCCTTGAGGGGAAGGGGGACCGCTTGCGGTGGATGAGGTGTATTGAAAGAGGGGAAGGTGGCGGCGAAGCCGACGGATGAGGTTTAGATGCGAAGCAGCGTAATAAATAAAGTTACTCGCTGCGCTCAAACAATGGTATTTCACCACCTCATCAGTCACCTTACGGTGACAGCTTCCCCTCAAGGGGAAGCCTGATAATGAAAAATAATTTTACGAAAGGATATGATAAAAATGAGAATTTCAAAGAAAATCACAGCGCTGTTTATCGCAGTGATGATGGTTGTTTCTGCTATTCCGTTTACGGCGAGTGCGGCAAGCGATCCTTACCTGACCTTTACCGGCACGGATTCCTTCAGTCTCAAAACCAATAATAGCACGAAGAACTGGGACGGAACGCTGCAGTATTCTACGAATGCCAGCACATGGACAACATGGGATGGTACTTCGCCAATTAGTTCGGTTAATAATGTACTGTATTTGCGTGGAACAGGGAATACGCAAATAACCGGTAGTAATTATTCCAATCGTTGGGTGATTACCACCCAGGGTACTGTTGCCTGCAGCGGTGATATCAGAACGCTTTTGGATTATACTGATCCTGAGAGTTCCAGTATGGGTATTTATTGTTTTGCTTATTTGTTCAGAAATTGTACAAGTCTTACCGCAGCACCGGAGTTACCGGCAACTAACCTGAAAACCAATTGCTATTACTATATGTTTAGAACGCCCTCTGCATACTCCGTATCGCGTCCACGTAGTCGTAGACCACGGGTTGT
>CAYZPT010000130.1:0-5789 GCA_964480285.1 uncultured Bacteroides sp. | reverse complement strand
CCTGCGATAATCGGCACGTCAATGCCCTTAACGCGGCACATCTCAACAAAATTGAGGAATTTATCGTTGTCAAAAAACATCTGCGAGGTGAGGAAATCAAGCCCGCAGTCAACCTTTTGCTTAAGGTATTCCATATCCTCAACGCGGTTCTTGCTCTCGGGGTGCACCTCGGGATAGCACGCGCCGCCGATGCAGAAATCGCCGATTGCCTTAATCTCGTCAACCAGCTGATAAGCGTATTCGTAGTACTGCTCGTCGGGGAACACAAATCCCTCGGGAATATCGCCTCTGAGCGCAAGGATATTGTCGATGTTATTCTCTTTGAGCTCAGCCACAACGTGCTGAATCTTATTCCTTGTCGAGGTCAGGCACGTGAGGTGCGAAAGCGCGGTAACGCCGCTGTTTTCAATCTCATTTGCAATCTCCTGCGTAAAGCCTGCCTGTGTGCCCGAAGCACCGTAAGTCACGCTCATAAACGACGGTTTTGCAGTCGCCATCTCGCGCACAACAGCCTTTGTGCTGTCGATTTTATCCCACACTTTCGGCGGGAACACCTCAAACGAAACGGTTACTCTGTTTTCTTCAAGAATCTTACTGATTTTCATAATATCACCTGTTTGCAAATATTATATGTTTTACATTATACCATATTAAACGAGTATTTCAAGCGCACGCGTAATATAATTTTTTTGACAATTATAATAAACTATTGTCTGATTCATTAAATACTAACCACTTGACAACTTACACAACGGAATATACAAATTAGTCTAATATTATAAAATTTACAAAATGTTCATAAATCTCTTGACATTCGATTTTCTTTATTATATAATTGCTTATGTAAATAATATCGCACAACTGCGCCTGAAAGCAGTAACGGCATATGTTGTGCATTACTAAGGCATAGGCACAATATGTTGTGAATATCCCGTTAGATGTAGTCAGTAAATCGTGCGGGCAAAGCGCAACATACACGCCAAAAGTCTTTTAAGGAGGAAAAAATATGAAAACAAAAGCAAATTTCAGTAAGCGAGTATTATCGCTTATGCTGTCAGCGCTGATGGTAGTTACAATGCTGCCGACATTCGTATTCAGCAGTCCTGACACAGCAAACGCACAGGACACACCCGGCTCTGCATATTGGAGCATTCTCGCATCAACGGACTTCACTAGTACAACTTGGACTGGCAGTAGTGAGGATTATACTTGCTCATGGTCGCCAACTACATCAAAAGGCGGTAATCCTATTGGATGGAAACTAAAGTACGGAACACACACTAGTGACAGCGTTGTTGTTGACAGCAACGGTGTTGGTTTTCCGTGGGTATCTGACAGTTATAAATATCAAGGCTTTATGTATATGTCAAGTTATAACAACCAGACAACAAATACTATCTTCAACGGTATTGATAACTTCAAAGTTGACCTTGCTTTTTCGTTTACTGGATCGTCAAAGTGCGCTACAGGTTATGATTTGGATGAACGTCGTAGCGGTACTTGCCTTTTGAAATTAGCAAAAGATTCAAAATACAGCTTCAATTCAAAGTATACTGATCAGGCTAACTTCTTTACTCAGGAAGCATGGGGCAGACGTAGTGTTGATGATGATTATTACAAGCCGGACGGTGATGCGGGCACAATGAGCAGTGAAAAAACAGCTTGTGCGCCTTATGCTATTTCAACGTATAACAGCAATAGTATCTTCACTACTTCTACTACATATCATTATGTTGTTTACTATGTTGATAAAATGATCGGTTGCTATATTACAGATGATTCTGGCAATGTTATTTTAAACAATAATCCACTGGAAGTAGGCAGCTACAACTTTACAGCTGATATGATTACAAGCATTTACCTCGGTGCTTCAGAGTTTAATTTCTGGGGTAAGTATGATATGGAAAATATCGCTTATAAGAGCATTGAGATTTACAAGGGTGTAGATACTCACACTTACGACAGCTCTCGCGACAAGTTCCTTTACGCTTACTTTAAAGGCGATAGCGACGCAGGCGAAACTATGCACTACGCTATTTCACAGGACGGCGTTAACTTTGAGGCTGTATCAGGTGGTGCACAGGTTTGGAATCCTGCTACAAACGGCGCAACCGATACTTATCCTTCTACCGACAGCGCGCCGTATTCAGACTCAGTTGCAATCAGTAACCACGTCCGGGATTCGTATGCATTCATCGGTCAGGACGGCAAGGACTACGTTATTGCAACTGACCTCAATACAAATAACGGCTCTTGGGGCAGTATACAGAACTCCCGCTTCCTGCTTTGGAAGATGGACTTCTTCGGCGATATTAACGATACAAGACCTATATCAATCGATACATCAAAGTTGCCCGGTATGGACGCAATCACAGGCGGCACAAGCGGCACGCATAAGACTGTTAAAAAAGCTTGGGCTCCGCAGGTTATATATGACCCTGACGTGGGCAAGTATATGCTCTACTGGTCTGTCGGCGCAGACGGTATCAGCACACAGATTTACTATACTTACACAAGCGACTTCAAGACAGACTTTACAACGGTTAAGCGCCTGCTGTTCCCGGATTTTGACGGTGAGGGTATTGACAATCATATCGACGCTGATATTACATATCACAACGGTCTGTATTATTGCTACTTTAAAAATGAGGACGGCAGCGGCACAGGCTCAAAGCGCATTTGGTACGCAGTAGCACCGCATGCTAACGGTCCGTATACCGACTTTGAGCTTATCAACACAAGCTACGGCGCAGAGGGTCCGCAGGTTTACGAAACCGGTAACAACAGTTATATGCTTATGGTTGACGGCTACGGTAACCATACATACCATATGTATTCTGCCGGCTCACCGTATGATTTTGATACAGAAGACGAAACCTCAACTAACGTAACCGATCTTTCACCGCGTCACGGTTCTATTGTCAGAATTACAGACGCAGAATATCAAAAGCTCAAAAAGCTTCGTATCGGCTCTGAAAAGAGATATGCTTGGGAAGGAGCCGAGACAACTCGCTCTCATAACACATCATACCAAGACTCTACAGGTCTTTACTATCATGTTACTTGGAACCCGAATGCTTCAACCACAACAACGGGCAACGGTGTATTGAGCATTACAGACAGTGGTATGTATTGCGAAGATTCGGATGTACAAACCTACATAGGCTCTGATATTTACTCTGTAACCTTCTATTACAAGAGTAACGGCAGCACAACGCGCGATGATAACCATTCAATTTTCTCAATCAGTAATAGTGGTAGTGTCACGAACTATGTTCGCCTTTCCTCAAACGGTAAGTTCATTGTTAACAATTCTCAGGTTGCAGTATCAGGCAATTGCAGCGACGGAACTACTACAAGAGCCTCAAAGTTGAGTTCTGCTGTAACAGATACTTCTGAATTCCACAGATTCACTGTTACGTCGGACGGCCTTATAACCTCGCTTATTATTGACGGCGAGTTTATCTGCCAGACCATAAGCGGCATGGATATTCCAAACACGCTTTGGATAACCTTCGGCTGGGCGAGAATAGATGGTGTAGAAAATAACCGTCTTACTGCCCAGTTCGGTCAGATTGTATTCAAAAACGTTGCAACCGAAACCGACAAACAGGATGAGCTTTACGATACACTTAAACCTGCAAACGTAACTGCAGGTACGTTTAATGCAACTGTATATCATGAGGATTCAGCATGTACAGGCGGTTATTCAAATGTTGTATGGTCTCCCAAAAATATGAGTTGGTCGGGTAAGGATACTCCCGGCGGCAATAACGATTCAAATATTCAGTATACCAATTCAAAAATCGCTCAGCAGAGGCAAGCGGTACTTGCGTATGATGGCGCACATCAAGTGTATATGCCGGTTGTATATGAAACCTATTGTGAAGCATCACATAGCAATAAAACTGATTATGTTTCATCAAATGGTTCAGTTATGAAACTTACACAAAACTGGACTGGTTATCAGGATGGAAATTATACTCAATGGCCAGGTAGCTCATCAGGTACATCAATAGGATATGATGATTCACACAAGAGCGAATATAGTTTTAATAACACAAAAACCCACAGATTTTTCTGGAACAAGCTCTTTTACACCGGCACTGGTGACACAACAAATTATTATGAAACCCAGGGCAACCTTACCTTCTACTCTCATAACTATAAGAACTATTGGGGAAGCGGCTGGAATGGAGTAAATATGTATTCCGCAAATACATATTATGTTATAAATTATAAACCTATTTATGACATTTTGAATGGCACAACTAAAGTACCTAATACAGACAATATGACTATATCACAGTTGTTTGCGAATGACGCAGACAACCGCTGGATGTACACAAAGGATTCATATGTACAGGCAATGTACGCAATGAAACTGCTTGCAGACTGCAACCCGAATAATTATAACTATTCAAGCGACGCTGCAGGTCAGGTTGCAAAATGCGGTCAGGATATCAAAAAAGCAATTGACGCATTTAACGCAATTGACCTTAAGAAAAACAAGTTCAACATCACTTACCGTATGGCTGACGGCTCCACCCGTGCAGAGGTTGTAACCGCAGGTAACAACCTTGCAAGCGTACCGTCAAATACAGCAACGTACCACATCTTCGACAGCAACAAGCATATGAAGAACTGCCGTTGGACCAGCGTTTCTGCTGAAGCAGTTCCGTCAGGCGCTTCTGCTTACAATCCGTCTGCAACTCCTTCAACAAGCGTTACACCAAAGGCAAACACTATTTATACCGAAACCGGTACTGTTGAAGATTGCGAAACAGCTCATGTTGCTGCAGACGGCGATACAAACGGCTACACGCGCTATGAGTGCTCAATATGCGGCGAAACAAACGACGACTACAGAATGTGGGATACCGTTGATCCTGCAACGTCAACAGTATTAAGCACGCTTTGGACGACTTACGATACTCACGCAAGCGCGATTGAAACAAATGTTGCTGATACGCAGTACACAACCTCATCACGTACAGCATATGAAACAGCTGCAAACACTGCAATAAGCGACGTAACTTTAAATGATGAAACAAAATCTAAAACATACATTGATAACAAGATTACAGCTCTTACAAACGCAGAACGCAAGCTCAATCCTGTTGCAGACTTCGCGGCGCTTGACGCAACTGTAACAACTGCAACTTATTCAACTAAGAGGGCAGAGAATAACACAAACGCAGGCGCACAGAAGTACACTTATGACACATGGGTTGCTTTTGCAAGCAACTACGACGGCGGTAAAGCTTACCATGACTATAATGCGGCTACAAGAGCTGATACACCAAAGTATAAAGTAGACGGCAGCGGCTATGTTATGGAAAAGATTGCTGCAAACTATTCAGACGATCAGACAGCAATCAACACTTATAACGCAAACATACCGACAACCTATTCTGCACTCGCATCGGTAGATGCTGCAGACGCGTATACAAACTTCGATAATGCTAAAACTCTTATCAGCAGCACACTCGATTCAAGGAAGTATACAGACGACGGTCTCAACTATATCAACGGTCAGATAGACACTGCTTACGGTAATGTTTATAAGACTCTGACAGATGAGGAAGCAACCGAGTACAACAGCTACACAGGCGGCGGATACGCAGCCGGTGCCAAGCTCAAGCGTACTACAACAGGCGCAACAGACACACAGACAGGAACTATACTTACAGCATCGAATAATCTCAACAGTGCAGCAAATAAGAACGCTTACATCAAGAAGTACAACGTTTCCTTCACAGTTCAGGATGACGAAAGCGGCACTTCAG
>CAYZPT010000129.1:0-5847 GCA_964480285.1 uncultured Bacteroides sp. | reverse complement strand
CAAGTCCGCCGCTCGTTGTGGCGGGTATAATTTCAGCTTTTGGCAGAATCACTGTCAGCGGAGCGGGGAAGAAT
This sequence comes from uncultured Bacteroides sp., assembly GCA_964480285.1. Classification (GTDB taxonomy): domain Bacteria; phylum Bacillota; class Clostridia; order Oscillospirales; family Acutalibacteraceae; genus Eubacterium_R. The sequence continues at coordinate 5,773 of CAYZPT010000129.1, read as the reverse complement.
GCGTCAATCAGCGCCTGTGCCTTTGGTGTAATCTCTCTTACAAGCGGCGCGATGTCCTCTTTTTTCGCAACGTGAACAATAAGCGGATTGTCGCTTGGTCTGCCCTTTGCGGCGTAGATGCTTTTAACTGCACTTTCGTCAAGCGCGTTCGCACCGAGCCCGTAAACAGTCTCGGTAGGGAACGCAACAAGACCGCCGCCGCGGATTATCGCACCGGCTTTTTCAATTTCCTGTTCACTTGTCGAAAGTATTTCAGTGTTCATAGTATTAAGTGATTTGCGGCGCGATGAGCCCTTGGTGCGGGCGCCTCACCCTTTTGTCACCTATGGTGACATTTCCCCTCACAGGGGAATCTCATCGCGCCCTACAAAACGCCTACTCCTGCGAAGCCTTTAGTTTTTCCGCTGTATCAGCGGTGATGAGCGCGTCAATCAGCTCGTCAAGGTCGCCGTTGAGTATTTGCTCCAATTTATAAAGGGTCAGATTTATGCGGTGGTCGCTGACTCTGCCCTGCGGGTAGTTGTATGTGCGTATGCGCTCGCTGCGATCACCTGTGCCGACCTGTGCCTTGCGCTCGCCTGCGATTTCTGCGTCGTGCTTTGCTTTTTCAGCGTCATAGAGTCTTGCACGCAGTACTTTGAGCGCTTTTTCCTTGTTTTTATGCTGTGAACGCTCGTCCTGGCACTCAACAACCGTACCTGTAGGAATATGCGTTATGCGGATTGCGGATGAGGTTTTGTTTATGTGCTGACCGCCTGCACCGCTGGAGCGGAAGGTGTCAATCTGCAAGTCCTTATCGTTAATTTCAAAGTCGATTTCCTCGGCTTCGGGCAGCACGGCAACAGTGGTGGTCGATGTGTGAATTCGTCCCTGGCTCTCGGTTTCAGGCACGCGCTGAACGCGGTGAACCCCCGACTCGAACTTAAAGCGCGAATATGCGCCGTCGCCGGTGATGGAAAAGCTGATTTCCTTGTAGCCGCCGAGCCCTGTTTCGTTAGCGGAGAGCACCTCGGTCTTAAAGCCCTTTGCCTCGGCGTACATACTGTACATTCTGAACAGCACTCCTGCAAACAGAGCGCTTTCCTCGCCGCCTGCACCGCCGCGGATTTCGATAATTACGTTCTTATCATCGTTAGGGTCGCGGGGCAGCAGCAGAATTTTGAGCTCTTCAGAGATGCGCTCAATATCGTCTTTGCTCTGCTCAAACTCGTCCTTAACCATAGCGGCAAAATCGTCGTCAAGCGAGGAGTCATTAAGCATTTCCTTTGACTCGTCGTATGTGTCTTTTGCGGCTTTATATTCCCTGAATTTTTCCACAACGGGTGTAAGCTGCTTGAGCTCGCGCATCAGCTTGGTGTACTGCTCCATATCCGCAACCACCTCGGGCTTGCAGACAAGCTCGTTCACCTCGTTGTACCTGTTTTCAACTTCCAATAATTTATCAAACATAGTATCTCCTATAAGGGTTTTTAAGTTTTAAGTGTTAAGTGTTAAGCTATTTGGTGCTGCGCACGGCTATTATAATCGGTGTGGGCAACGCCCACCCTCAAGCTTAAAACTTAAAGCTTAAAGCTAAATAACGCTTTTAATATTCTTTTCAATCTTGCTTCTCGGCACCATAACCTCACGTCCGCAGCCGGTGCAGCGGATTTTAAAGTCTGCGCCGATTCTCAGCACCTCAAACTCCTTGCTGCCGCAGGGGTGGGGCTTTTTCATCAGCAGTCTGTCGCCAACATTAACGTTCATAAAATCACATCTTTTTAATTTATAATCTTAATTATTATAGCACTAACATTTGCCATTATCAACATAAATAATTATTTTGCGGCATATAAATAGTGTACGAAAAATAAAAAGGGTTGATGATAGTGAAGTTTTATCCCGAGGGTGCAAACAATGCTCTGCTTGCGGAGTTTAGCGATTACAGCGATGTAAAGGCAGCTATAGATTCGGGCGAAATTTATGAGGGCAGAGTAATGCTCTGCGACAGGGAACACAATATGCACGTTGACCTCGGCTTTGCAGAGGGCATTATACCGCGCACCGAGGGTGCAGTCGGTATTATCGAGGGCACTGTGCGCGACATTGCGCTGATTTCAAAGGTAGGGAAGCGCGTGTGCTTTCGCGTGGTCGGTTTTCAAAAAGGTGAGAATGGCAGAAGAAACATAATCCTTTCGCGCAGAATGGCGCAGCTGCAGTGCGAAAAGGAGTACATAGACCTGCTTAAGTGCGGCGAGATTATCGACGCGCGCGTTACGCGGTTGGAGGGCTTCGGCGCGTTTATTGACATCGGTTGCGGCATCAACAGCCTTATACCGATTGATATGCTCTCTGTGTCGCGCATCAGCCATCCGCGCGAGCGCCTGCATACGGGAGAGATGATTAAGTGTGCGCTCAAAAGCCGCGACGACAACAAGCTGACATTTACGCTCAAGGAGCTGCTCGGTACGTGGGAGGAAAACGCGGCGCGCTACTTTGTCGGCGAAACAGTGACGGGCATAGTCCGCAGCGTGGAAAGCTACGGCGTTTTTGTGGAGCTCACGCCAAACCTCGCGGGGCTTGCGGAGCTCGGTATGCCGCTTAAAGCAGGGCAGCGAGTGTCGGTGTTCATCAAGTCGATTATCCCCGAGCGAATGAAAATCAAGCTCGTGGTGGTAGACGTCTGCCCTCACCAGGCGGAAAAGCCGCTTGATTACACAGTTTCATCGGGCATAATTACTCGCTGGCGCTACTCGCCCGACACCGCCGACAGAGTTGTTGAAACGGTGTTCGTTTAATTCCAAACGGGTCGCCGAGGTCGTCGACCCCTACAAACGTATGGGCGGGTCGGGAGACCCTCCCGAAAACAATACATAAATAAAAAAGTAAGCGGGTCAGGAAACCCGCTTACGGTTATTCAAATTTATCTTCTAAAATCAGCGCGGCGCTGTGCACGATTTCTGCACAGGGTCGCTTTTTGTAGTACTGCGGCGTGCGTGCTTCGGGAACGTGACTTTCTTTTGTGTTCTGCGCCAGACCGAGAAGCTCGCGGCAGTAGATTGAGCCGTTTTCCTCGCGAAACGCGTCCATCAGCTCGCGCGCAACGCGGTAGTTTTCCGCCTTTTGGTAAGTGTTTTTTATATCGGCGCTGCCCGTTTCCATACCGCAAACCATCAGCATGCCCGACAGTGCGCCGCAAACCTCGCGGCTCCTGCCCATACCGCCGCCGAATGACGACGCAATCTTAAGCGCGGTATCTTTATCAATGCCGTATTTATCGGCAAATGCCAGAAAAACCGCCTGACTGCAGTTGCAGCCGTTCATAAACATTTCTTTTGCTCTGTCTGCTCTTGTTCCCATTACTCGTTCCTTATGTCTGCGCCCAAAAACTGCATTGCCGTGTATTCACCGGTGATGCGGCTCGTTATGCGCTGGTCGTATTTTTTGAAGAGCTCTGACGGCTCATAGTTTGTGCTGATTATAGTCGGCCTTTTTGCAAGAATCCTGCTGTTAATAATGTTGTAAAGCGTGGCGATTGAATACTGGCTGTCAATCTCGGTGCCGAGATCGTCGATAACAAGCAAGTCGCAGTCAAGCACCTGGCGCTTTGTGTAAAAAATGTCGCTGTCTCTGCCAAACTGTTCCGACTGTAAGTCCTCGCAGATGTTCTGGCTCGTGCCGTAGCAAACGTAAAAGCCACGGTTTACTGCGACGTTTGCAATCGCAAGTGAGAGATGCGTTTTGCCAAGTCCGGTTGCGCCGATAAACAGCAGATTTTTGCTTGAAAGGCTGAAATTCTGCGCGTATTTCCTCGCTGCGTCAAAGATTTTTGTCACGCGGTCGCGCGGGATAATGCCGTTTTCGTCAGGCTGATCGCTGTATTTTTCAGTGTCAAAATTATCAAACGTACAGTCGTCAAGCGGTGCAACCTTGCGCAGCTCCTCTTTCATCAGATCTTTGAGCAGCTGACGGTGACAGTTGCAGATTCTGCCGCCGACAAAGCCCTTGTCCTCGCAGACGGGGCATATGAATTCGGGGCTCATTGAATTCGGTTTGTAGCCGTTTTTTGCAAGAATTTTTGCACGCTCGTCGGTGAGAGCTTTGCTCTTTTCGCGAAGCTCGGCAACCTTTTCCTTTGCGTCGCCGTTGTAGAAAAATATCTGTGAAAGCTCAAGCCCGATTCGCGACAGTTTGTTCTGAATCTCGTCAATCTCGGGAATAGCGTTCCTGATTTCGTCCGCTCTGATTTCAGCATCCATTGTGGCGCTGTCGCGGCGTTTTTCAAGTATGCGCTCCGCTTTTAAATATATCTCTTTGGGGTAAGACATATCTTTCTCCTATACATCAAAATTGTCGTTGTTAAATATTTTATCCTGGATTTTGTCGATGTCAAACGACGGTTTGCCCTCAAGCTTTTCACTGCTCTTTTTGTTGCTTTTGGCAGTGTGTTTCTCGTTGTCCTTTGCAACATCCTCGGGAGTTTTAATGCCCTTTTTCTTCCAGTTTTTGAGCACGGAATCAACGTATTTAAGTGTGGGGCGCTCTGCGTTTTCCCTCATAGCGTCGCATGCAAGGGCAATCATTTCCATATTAAAATCTGCGCGCCAGTTTTTAATCATATCGCGCTGTTTTGCGGTAGGTCTGCGATGGCGGATGCCGCTGAGGTCAATGATCTCATTCCAATATCGGTCGCTCTCTTCAATCGCTTTCAGCTTTTCCTCTGCAGCGTCAAGGGTGGTAATGCCCTCATCGCTCCAGTTTTTTGCCATAGCCGCCACATACGACACGCCGATTGACTGACCCTTGTCTTTTTCCGACTGATAGTATTGCAGAATAGTCAGCACAATTTCGTGCGGCAAGCCGTAGTAAACAGCCATATTTACAATCAATTCTTTTTCAACAGTGTTGGTTGTTCTGCCGAGGACCTCTTCCGCAGTGAGCAGGAGTGCATTGAGATTTTCGTCATCACGCAGCATTTCCTTTACATCTGCAGTTGTAAGCGTAGGTGCGTGAGTTTCCTCGGTCTTTTTAGGCTGCGGGGCTGGTGCCGATTCGGATTCCTTTTTTTCAGGTTGCGGGGCAGGTGCGCTGCCTTTTTCAAGCAAAACGCCCTCCTCAACCCAGAACGCAAGCAGGTCGCGGACTTCGCTTTCAGGTACGCCGAGTGCCTTTGAAATCTCGCTGCCCGAACTCTTGCCTCCGCTTGAAAGTATGATAAGAAGCGCTTTGAGCTGATACGAACTTGCCAGGCGTATGTACTTGTTTGTAATCACGCTCGGCACGCTGAACATGCCGTTGTTCCAAAGATCGCCCATAGGGGGAATCTGATAATCCACTCAAGTCACTCCTTTCGTTTTTCGCTCGGAATTATATTGTACCAAAAAACACGTATAATGTAAATATAGTGTATATTGTGTAGGGGGCTTACGCCATGCACAAGTCAGTTAGCAGTATGCAGCCAGCGGTAAACAATTTAAGGTAAAAGAATAAATAGCACCCTGCGGGTTGCCCTGTTCGAGTCTCGACCTTTCAGCAAAAATAAAAACAGCACCCTTCGGGTACTGTTTCCATTTTTGGAGCGGATTACGAGACTCACTCGGCTCGCTTCTGCGCTCGCCGACATGCACGCGGGCACCGCAACAGTCCACCGGACTATTGCTACCCTGCGGGTTGCCCTGTTCGAGTCTCGACCTTTCAGCAAAAATAAAAACAGCACCCTTCGGGTACTGTTTCCATTTTTGGAGCGGATTACGAGACTCGAACTCGCTACCTTCACCTTGGCAAGGTGACGCTC
>CAYZPT010000128.1:0-5864 GCA_964480285.1 uncultured Bacteroides sp. | reverse complement strand
ATATTGCAGAGCTTGTCCGCGGCAAGAGCGGAAGCGTGTTTGGCGATTTAACCACCCTGCTGACCGTTATGAAGGGCATCGCCCTTGCGTACAACAAGGATATGCAGGAGGATAAAGAGGCGATTTTTGACGCAGTTGATACAGTTAAAATGTGCCTTAACGCGTTTACGCCGATGATTGACACGATGACCGTGCTGGGGGACAATATGCGCGCTGCCGCTGCAAAGGGCTTTATCAACGCAACCGACTGCGCGGACTACCTCGTGGGCAAGGGACTCCCCTTCCGCGACGCATACAAGGCGACGGGCGAACTCGTTGCACTGTGCATCGACAAGGGCTTAACGCTTGAAACGCTGCCGCTTGACGAATACAAAGCGGTGTGCGACCTTTTTGACGACGAGGTTTACACGGCAATCAACCTTGAAAAATGCGTTGCCGACAGACTTGTCGAAGGCGGACCGAGCGTACAGAGCGTAGAAAAACAAATAGAAACAGCAAAAAAACAGGTGTCGTGATGACACCTGTTTTTTTGTGAACAGTGGACAGTAGGGAGCGATGACCACATCGCTCCGCATTAATTCCGAATTCCGAATTACTTCGAGTAAGAAACAATAATTCCCCCATTCGCCGCATAGGTCGAATTAAGTCCGCTTGCCTTTACTATTTCAACATCGCCGAACTTTACAACGTCGGCAACCTTCTGCGCAACAAACTTTGCTTTATCCTCGCAGCAGACGTGCGTGATAATAAGCCGCTTGTCCGAAAGGTCAATGCCTGCAACATTTTCGCCGATGATATTCGCCATCTTGACAATCGCGCGGTTCATCGCAATATCCTGCGCGGCGGGCTTGATGTTACCCTCGGTTGTGCGCTCAAAAACCAGCTTGAGCCTTAACTTTTTAAGCACAGTCGCTGCAAGCGCAAACAGCCTGCCGTTCTTTTTGAGAACGTCTAGCGACTCAAGGCAAAAGTAAAGCGCAGTGTGGTTTACGATAAAGTCCTCAACCGTGCTCACGATAGTGTCAAAGTCCTCGCCTGCGTCGGCAAGGGCTTTTATTTTTTCAGCAATCAGGCACTCGATACCCGCGGTTGCAAGCGAGTTGAACACGTGGATTTTCTTGTTGCTGTCGGGATTATCCTCTTTATACAGCTCCACGCCCTGCAGCGCGCTGTTGTAAGTGCCGGAGAGCTTGTCCGTAATCGTGATAACGTACAGCTCGTCCTCGTCGCAGTCAAACGCAGTAGCCCACGCGTCCGGCGACGGGCACGCAGTTTTTGCAACGTCGTTATATTCAAGCGTGCGCCTGATGTAGTCGTCCTGGTCAAAATTCTCGTCGTCAAGGATACGGTAATCGCCGATTTCAAGCGTAAGCGGCACAAACGTGATGTTGTTCCACTGTGCCATCTGCGCCGTCCTGTCACAGCACGAGTCCGCAATAATTCTGTAGCTCATAGTGGTTTCCTCTTTGAATTATGAATTATGAATTTATGGTGCTAGCCGCACATGCATTTTTATGGCTTTCCCTTGAGGGGAAGGCTTTATTGTACGAGCGCAGCGAGTTTCCTCAATTCATCATTCATCATTTATAATTAATCATTCAGCTTCAGGATACTCCATATCCTCTTTGGTCCAGTCCTTGATTACCTCAAGGAACTCCTTTGCCTCCTCTTTAGCCTGGGGGAGGTTATGCTCAAGGCAGTTGCCGCACTCCTTCGGTGAAGCACTTGGAATCCTGCCCCAAAAGTCCGCAACATGCTGAAATGCATCCTTGATAAGCTGAACAGTGTAGTTGTCCGTAAGGCTCCTTGTAAGCAGGTAGAATCCCGTGCGGCTGCCCATTGGACCGAAGTATACAATATTATCGCCGAACTCGGTATTCTTAACGTATTCTTTAACTATATGCTCAATAGTGTGCATAGCTGAATTAGTGAGGTATTCTCCCCTGTTCGGCTCTTTCATCCTGACATCGTAGGTCGTAATATCGTCGTCAATCTTGCTGATGTAAACGCCTTTTTTAAGAATTTCGTGGTCAATATGAAAACTTGATTTCATTAGTCAGTTACCTCGATTCCTGTTAAAAATGATATATTACCCGTTACCTCATAAGCAGTCTTTTCGCCGCGGCAGAGAGCTTCAAACCTGTCTATAAGTTCAAGCGCGTCCGCCTTTGACTGCTCAAACAGCTCCTCAAAGCTGTCGCGCCTCTCAACCTTATCGTAAGGCGAGGTCCACGGGTTATTCCTTATATTAACACAATTATCTGCCAATTCCAAGTCCTTTGGCTTAATTGATGCAGAAAGTTTAAAATTTCTCGCCACCGGTGCAAGCGGTCTTTCGATGCTGTGCGCAAGGCGGGTTGCTCCACCCTTTTCATCGCGCAGAATATCCTGCGTGTGCGCTGTGTCGGTAATGGCGCGGATAACCTCTTGTGGCGGCACTTCGCGGTCAACCGATTTTGCAATCATAAAACTCATCAGCCTGCCGATTTCATTATAAGCCTCTGCGCTGTCGGAAAATGTCGCTTTTGAGTCGAAAAGTGACGGCGGGTAAATTCCGCGGCGGTGATAAAGCAGATACGTGTCAATCGCATGCTCAATTATGTTGTGCGCTGTCAGAGGGTGCATATTATTGTTATCGCAAACAAATTCATCCTGACGCGCGTAAACGTAAGGGTGGCAGTTACGGTCAAGCGCATAGTGCAGAATATACGCATAAATATAAGACTTTGCAATATCGCGGTTTTCGGCGGTTTCAAGGTATTCCTTAAACGCTTCAAACTGCTTTTCGCTCTTTTCGCGGTGCAGCGCCGAGGATACGGAATTCAGCGTTTTAAATATAGTAAACGGCGGCCACACGCGGTGGAACAGAAAGATGTCGGGTCCCTGGCAGCCGATGCCGCCGACCTTGACGTCAAAATCGAAATCCGCCTTTTTGATAATCTCGTCCTTGAGCTCATCAAAAAATATATAATGTGTTGCAAATGCAGGCATAAGTTTCTCCTTTCCTCCAAACACATTCCGTGATTAAAGCATTTTGCAAGCAAAATACTAACAATCACTTCATATGTTTCTCGTCTTCAAATCAAAATTTCGCATTCGCTACTTTTTGATTTGTATGGAGCAGCGACCACTCCAAGGTTCCCGTAAATAATTCATCATTCATAATTCATCACTAATCTTTTAACAGCTGTTGCATATCTTCGGGGTACGGACATTCAAGATGCACGGTTTCGCCCGTAACGGGATGCTCAAATGTTACGTCCGTGCAGTGCAGTGCCTGACGGCTGATAAGCGTTAAATCGCCGCCGTAGAGCGAATCGCCGAGCAGCGGATGCCCGATATGCGCCATATGCACGCGAATCTGATGCGTCCTTCCCGTTTCCAAAACGCAGCGGATTAAAGCATAACCGTCATATTGGCGCAGGGTTTCAAAATGCGTTATTGAGCGCTCGCCGTTCGGGTCAACACAACGCTCGATAATGCTGTCGCCAAAGCGGGCAATAGGCAAATCCACCGTGCCGTCAGGCGGCATCGTTCCGCTGACTATAGCGTCATAATGCTTCGCCACGCATCCTGCAAGCTTTGAGGCGGCAAGCTCGTGCTTCGCCACGACTACAAGCCCGCTTGTGTCGCGGTCAAGACGGTATACAGCGCGAAATGCGTTATCGTCCCCCTGCAGGTGATACGCCACAAAATTAGACAGCGTATCGCCGATGTGGCTGTGGCTTTCGTGCACGGGCATATGCGGCGGTTTGTTAAGCACCAGCAAATCCTCATCCTCGTAGCATATCTCAACATCCGCTTTGAGCGGCGTGGGCATATGTCCCCTGCTGTGAATGTGCACCGTGATAACGTCACCTGCTTGCAGAGTGTCAATAGTCCGTGCAAATTCGCCGTTTTTGGTGATGCCGTTTTCGGTATGCTTGAGTCGCGTAATCAGCGTGGATGAAAAGCCGTGCGATTTAAGAAAAGTTCTGATTCTTTTGCCCTCGTGATCAGGCATTGCAATATAATCAATTTCTCTCATAAAATCAATATTAATAAAAAACAAATCAAAAGTCAACAATTGAATTAAATTACAATTAATGCTATACTGTATAAAAAGGAAGTGAAATTTATGCAAAGACGATGGTTCAAGGGCGACACACACCTGCACACCACAAATTCGGACGGTATTCTGCACCAGTACGAGCTGATTGAGCGCTGCAAAAAGGCAGGGCTTGACTGGGCGATTATCACCGACCACAACTTCAACACTGTTGAAAAGTCATACTCGAGCGACGGTCTGACCGTAATTCAGGGGCAGGAAATCACGGGCTACAACGGTCACGTCAACGTCTGGGGTGCGAGGGTGCCGTTTGAGATGCCGTATAACCTCGAGAGCCTTGAGGGCTACAAAGAGATGACTGACGCGGCAAAAAAGCTCGGCGCGACGGTGAGCGTTAACCACCCGTTTTGCTCAAACTGCCCATACAGGATGGAGCTCGACGGCATTGAGATGGACTGCGTTGAGGTGTGGAACACGATTCAGCACTCCGACAATAACAAAGCGCTCAAATGGTGGGTTGAACAGCTTGACAAGGGTGTAAAAATCGGCGCAGTCGGCGGCTCTGACTTTCACCGCGACTACGGCCCTGCAAAGATTTTCGGCATGCCTACAACAATCACCCACGCAAAAAGCAACAGCCCTGAGGATATCCTCTCTGCGCTGCGCGAGGGCAGGAGCGTTGTGACGAACACGCCGAATGCTTCGATGATTTACCTCACCGTTGAGAGCGCAGAGCTTGGCGACAGCGTTGCGCTTGAAGGCGGACTGACAGGCAAAATCACCGCAACCAAGCTGCACGCGGGCTTTGTTATCCGCGTTTACAACAACGATAAAATCGTCTATCAGCACAAAGTTGGTGCGCTTGAAAAAACGCACACAGCGCACTTTGGCATACGCGAAAAGGGCTACGTCCGCGCGGAGATTGACTACAAACTCGCACCGCCGGTAAAGAAGCTGCTCGGCTTTGCGGAAAAGACCTTCCTCACCTCTCAGGGCGCACCCGTGCCCGAAACGGCAGATGAACTCTTCTGGGCGTTCACAAACCCGATTTGGATTGAATAATTATGAAGATTATTACAGATTATTTATTTGAACAGCAGGACGCGGAATACCGCGATTTTCAGTCAAAACTTATACCCACCGTTGACAAAAGCTATTTCATCGGTGTGCGCACGCCGATTCTGCGCAAGTACGCAAAGGACGTGGCAAAAAGCGAGTATTGCGGGCAGTTCCTCGCAGAACTGCCGCACAAGTATTTTGACGAAATGCAGCTGCACGCGTTTGTGATTTCGCTGACCAAAGATTTTGATACCGCGGTAAGTCAGGTGCAGGAATTTTTGCCCTATGTCAACAACTGGGCAACCTGCGACCAGATGAGCCCAAAGGTGTTTAAGAAGCACAAAACCGAGCTTTTGCCGCACATCGACGGGTGGCTGAAAAGCGACGAAGAATACACCGTGCGCTTTGGAATCGGTATGCTGATGGAGCACTATCTCAGCGACGATTTTGACGAAAAGTACATGAAAAAAGTCGCTGCCATACGGAGCGACAAATACTACATAAATATGATGACGGCGTGGTACTTTGCCACCGCACTCGCAAAGCAGTACGACACCGCGGTGAAGTACATCGAAGCGGGCGCGCTCGACAAGTGGACGCACAACAAGGCAATCCAGAAAGCACGCGAAAGCTACCGCGTGCCGGACGAACACAAAGAATATTTAAAGTCGTTAAAAAAATAGGCTCCCTTGTGTAAAGGGAGATTCCCCACAGTGTGGGGAAATGTCACCGTAGGTGACAAAAGGGACGGCTTCTG
>CAYZPT010000127.1:0-5993 GCA_964480285.1 uncultured Bacteroides sp. | reverse complement strand
TACTGACCCATAAGGTCAAATCCTGCGTTACAGTAAGCGGAAATGCTTGTGAAAACCGCCATATAGATTCCGCGGCGCAGTCCTGCAATCGGAACAAATCTGAACGACAGTATTGCCGCGCCTGCAGCTTCGCACAAAGCAGTGAAAACAACAACCGAGCGCACAAGGTCTTTTGCATCGCCCAAGGTCATTGAACCGATACTCTCTTTAAGCATCATACGCTGCCTGAGGCTCATTTTCATACCGAGCATTCTTACCACGCCGGAAAGGATTGTAACAAATCCGAGACCACCTATCTGAATGAGCGTAATAATTACAATCTGCCCGAAAACGGACCAGTTTGTAAACGTGTCAAACGGTACAAGACCCGTAATACAACCTGCCGAAGTAGCAGTAAACAGTGCGTCAATAAATGACGCACCGCCTGTTTTTGAACTTATCGGCAGCATCAGCAAGCCTGTGCCCGCAAGTATGAGCAAGGCAAAGCTGATTGCTGTTATTTTTGGGTATGTTAGCGTTTTGTTCTTTGTTCTCATTCTGTGTCAGCAGGGTGATAGTTCGGGATGTACTTCATCAGTTTTTCCCTTACATTTGTATCGTCAATATCTGAAAGGTCAGTGAGCATTGCTTCAAACTTCACTTCATCGATTTCCATAGGCTGGGTTACGTAAATCTTTTCATTAGCTGTCTTTTCTCTTGTAGCGAGCTCGCTGTCCATTGCAAGCTCTTCATACAGCTTTTCACCGGGACGAAGTCCTGTGATTTCAATTCCGATTTCGTCAACTGCGTAACCTGAAAGACGAATCATATTTTCCGCCAGGTCCATTATACGTACAGGCTCGCCCATATCAAGCACAAATACCTCGCCGCCTTTTGCAAGACCGCCTGCCTGACATACAAGCTGCGCCGCTTCGGGAATTGTCATAAAGTAGCGTGTTATGTCCTTGTGAGTAACCTTTACGGGACCGCCGTTTTCAATCTGTTTTCTGAAAATCGGTATAACCGAACCGTGTGAGCCGAGAACGTTACCGAAACGCACCGCTGCGTATTCTGTGTTCTGACTCTTATTATTCATACGCTGAACAATAATCTCGGTTATGCGCTTTGTACAGCCCATAACGTTTGTCGGATTAACAGCCTTATCGGTTGAGAGAATAACCATCTTCGGTACTTTGAACTCGTCAGCGACAAGCGCAACATTGTAAGTGCCGAAAACATTGTTTTTTACTGCCTCACACGGGCTCTCTTCCATAAGCGGTACATGCTTGTGCGCCGCTGCATGGAATACAACATCGGGGTGGAATTCCTCAAACACTTCGCGCAGCCTGTCCATATCGCGGACAGAACCGATGCGAACCTGAACATCTATAACGTCGTCGTACTTTTCTTTAAGCTCGTTCTGCAGCTCAAAGGCACAGTTTTCGTAAATATCAAAAATTACAATTGTCTTCGGATCGTAACGCGCAACCTGTGTGCAGAGTTCTGCACCGATTGATCCGCCGCCGCCTGTTACAAGAACAGTCTTACCGATAAGATAGCGGCATACTTTTTTGTCAAGCTTAACCTCGGGACGCGCAAGCAGATCGGCAATATCTACCTGTCTTGCCTTTCTGTTACCTCCGTCCTCAAGCATATCGGCGATTGAAGGGCTGATTTTTACTTTTGCACCGCTCTTCACCGCAAGATTGAGCAACTCCTGCTGCCTTTCCGTTGAAGCAGACGGAAGTGACAAAATAACTTCATCTATTTTGTACTTATGTACCATCTCAGGGATTTCGTTACATTTACCTACAACCTTAACGCCGTTAATAACCTTCCTGTACTTTGACGGATTATCATCAAGTGCAACTATAGGCTTACCGGCTTTGTATGCGTCATTACGAAGCGTTTCGATAACAAAGTTACCCATAAATCCGGCGCCGACAATCATAACTCTTTTACTTTCGGTATTGAAGTCGACATTGCGGAATGCAGACATCCGGCGCAGAATTCTGTAAGCAAATCTGATTCCGATAATAAATGCCGCAAGCATTATCGCACCGAAAATATAGCGCCAGAAAGGGATGCGCGCATAGCGGTGGAATATTCCTTCAAAAACGAACCTGTCAACAAACATCAACAGACCCATATCCACTATCGCCGCAGCAACGCCGCGCACAAATTCATCCGTACCTGCAAAGCTCCATACGCTGCGGTACAGACCAAACACATAATGAATCACGGCAACAACTGCTGCCATAATAAAAAAGTGTATGTACGAAAATGCAATCTGCTCTGTATATGAATTTGCTATGAACGCTTTTGTTTCCGTAGAGGCTATCGCCAGATTTGTCGCGAAGAAAAAGCCAACGTCAATAATCGCGAGCAATATCTTTTTAATATTAGCCGAAAAGCGGCTATCGCGGTATCTGTTAAGCTCTTCTCCTGCAATTTCTTCAGGAACTTTTTTGTTTTCTTTCATTTCATCACCGTATATCAGATAAATAAGTATTATGATAGTGGGTTAATTATAATACAAATGAATTATAATATCAACTACTTTTTATCTGACAGTTTTATTCGGCGGATTCCTCTGCTTTGGAATCCTTCTTTTTACGAATTGCAGATGCGATAGCTTTGACTGCGCAGATTATGCCTGCAAGTACTGCTGTTGTACCCATAATTGCTGCGGGATAAATAAAATACTTTGAGTGATCAACAAGCTTGTCCGCATTAATACCCATATCGCTGAGCTTCTGCATCATAGTTTTTTCGCTGAGCGGCTCTGTCGTCTGCAGGTCAAGATTATTCGGCGTATGCTGCGTTACGCTTACACTCGCCTCTGTTACAGTAAAATCGCACTGCTTATATATCTCGTCGTTTGCACAGACAACAACAGTTGCCCTACCCTCGCCTGTTGCCGTAATAACTCCTGCATCGGAAAGCTCAATAATATTTTCCTCATCGCAGAAGTAACCAACTACCGCTTGCGCGCCCTTAGGCTCAATTGTGTAGTCAAGGTTAACGCTGTCGCCGACCTGAAGCTCAGTGGTAGACGCATAAAGCTTCATATCCTTTGCAACAATTTTTTTGGTTGTAGTAGTAACCTTCTTTTTCTTGGTAGTTGTTTCCTTCTTGGTGGTTGTTTCTTCGTTATCATTCTCGTCATCATTGCTGTTTTCGTCAGCTTCAGACGTTGTTGATGACTCGGATTTTGTTGTGTCATATGTACCGTTACTACTGCTTTTTTTCGACTTCTTTTTGCTATTTTCAGTCGACGATTTGATTGTAGCAGCGGTGGTCGTCTTTTTCTTCTTTTTCTTTTTTGACGTGGACTTCTTAGTCGTCTTTTCAGGCGACTCCTTGCCGTCCGAAAGGCTGCCCCAGTTAGGATGACCGTAACCCATTACGGACGCGGAACTCATACTGTATGAACACGCTCTTACCATACGGCGGTTATTACCCTCAATTGTGTAAACCGTACCGCCGGAAGTGTAATTAACAAGACCAACGTGCTGTGCAGAACCGTTGTGGCTCCAATCAAAAAAGATCAGATCGCCCTTTTGCGGAGAATACCCCGAAGAACGCGAGTGGTATTCGCCCCTGTTCTGGAACCAGCTTATCATTGAATTACAGTTACCGCCGCTCGGTATAATAACCGAGTACATCTTTGTGCCGAGGCGCTCTCCCGCCTTGTGGAAACACCACAGGCAAAAAGTGGTACACCACGGACCCTGCCAGCCGTACCATTCACCGTACTTCGTGTAATAGTTATTGCTCGGTGCATATCCGATTTCACCTTCGGCAACTGATAAAACTGCTGATTGCATCTGAGATTTCGTAACCGCAAATGCAGACATAGTTACAGGCGAAACAGCCATAATGACGCATAAACTAATTGCGATTATCTTTTTAGCAAAATTTTTCATAATGATTTCCTTCTGTTAAATATTACATATTAATTTCAAAAGTTACAATATTATTACAGTTTACATTATACACATTATAACCTAAAAATCAACCCCAAATATTTAAAATTAACAATTTCTAAAATCTGTAAATATGCTCTTGATTAGAAAAAATATTTGTGATATAAAATAAATAACAACAGTTTAGGAGATTGCTTATGCTTAAAAAGACTGATTTACAACACGTTACCCCTGAAGAGGTCAATGTTGACAGCAGTGCTATTACTGCATTTTTAAATGAGATTACAAATAAAAATCTGGGCCTGCAAAGCTTTACGGTAGTACGTCACGATAAAGTCTGCGCACAGGGCTTTTTTGCGCCTTATGCCGCTGAATATCCGCACGTGCTGTATTCAATGAGCAAAAGCCTCACCTCCACCGCAGTTGGTTTTGCAGTTGATGAGGGACTTATTAATCTTGACGACAAGGTAGTAGATTTCTTCCCCGAATACAAACTGCTCACCAAGTCACCGCACAACAGACAACTCACAGTCAGAATGCTGCTAACAATGCGTAGCGACAAACTTATTACCCCGTTTGAGGAAAAGGGCAAAACCGACTGGATAAGGCTGTTTTTCGCAGCTCCGTTTATGCTTAAGCCTGACAGCAAATTCAATTACGTAAGCGAAAATACGTTTATGCTCTCCGCCATTGTTAAAAAGGT
This sequence comes from uncultured Bacteroides sp., assembly GCA_964480285.1. Lineage (GTDB taxonomy): Bacteria > Bacillota > Clostridia > Oscillospirales > Acutalibacteraceae > Eubacterium_R. The sequence continues at coordinate 1,382 of CAYZPT010000127.1, read as the reverse complement.
TACGGGCAAAAGCGCGCTCGATTATCTTGATGAAAAAATGTTCAAGCCGCTCGGCATTGAAAAACCGTTCTGGGAGTCTGACGGCAAGGGCAACAGCGCAGGCGGCTGGGGCTGCTATATGAAGAGCGAGGATCTGGCAAAGTTCTTCCTCCCCTACATTCACGAGGGCAAGTGGATTGACGGCACGCAGCTCATCCCGAAATACTGGGTTGAGGAGGCGCTTAAAAAGCAGACCGATTCCGTTCACGACGGCACACCCGACATCCGCAACGGTTACGGCTATCAGTTCTGGAAAAACCCTTTGGCAAACTCATTCAGAGCAGACGGACTTTTCGGTCAGCGCTGCTTTATGTTCCCCGAATATGACGCGCTTGTCGTGCTCAACTGCGGCGAGGCTGAAGACTATAAGGTAATGGAAGTATTCTGGAAGCACTTCCCGATGTGCTTTAAGAGTGACGAGCTTGAGGAAAACAAAGAGTCCGTCAAAGAAATGAACGATAAAATCGCTTCTCTTGCTATGCCGAAGCTCGAAGTTAAACCCCGTAATATTACAGCTGAAAAGCGCATTGAAAACCGCGAAATAGAGTGCAAAACTAACGAGTACACATCTGTTGTTACGATAACCACCACGCAGATGCTGTTTAACAAGCCCGGCAAAATCAACAGGATGAAGTTCAACTTCAACGAGAATTCGCTCACATTCTCGTGGTCTGAAAAGGATTACCACAACACGGTTGAAGCTGGTATGGACGGTGAACTGCGTATGAGCGAAATAAGGCTCGGCGATCTGCATTATCACGCATTTTCACAAGCTGCATGGCAGGAGGATGGCTCGCTTAAGCTCTGGATCCGTCCGGTTGAAAGCGCTCATGAAAGACGCTTTACCTTCTACTTTGAAGGCAGCACCGTCAGAGTTGTCAACGAGGCATTCCCGACCTTCCCCGACCTCACAGTTTACTACTTCAACTTTGTCGGTATGCCGCTTAAAACGCACCTCGGTGAAGAAGGCATTCGTAAAACTGTAAGCGATGTCGGCGGCCTGTTCATTGAACCCGACTTTACCGGCACATTTGTATAAATAAAGCAAAAAAGGATGGCGTTGGGGCACCCTACGTAAATAGGGTTAGGTTTTGGCTTCGTCCTTTTGCCCCTAAAGACACTAAAAACCGCCTGAATACGCGAGTATGCAGGCGGTTTTATAATCCCTTTATGAATCAAAACTACTTTGCCAAAACTGCTTCGCACCCAAAAACGAGCATATTTTTTGTTAGAACAAAGCATAAAATCACCGTTAGGCTGACGCCTTGCGGTGATTTTTAATAAAGTTATCGCGAAAAAGATGCCGTTTTTGGGCTGACACTATTTATGCAGGGTGCCCCTTG
>CAYZPT010000126.1:0-5996 GCA_964480285.1 uncultured Bacteroides sp. | reverse complement strand
TTTACCGTAACCTGAGCCCTTTGCCGGGTTGAAATAATACTTGTAGCCGTTAACGGTTTTCCAGCCTGTGTTCATCTTTGAGGTGGATCCAAAGAAATAGTAACCGCCATTGATCTTCCTTAAACCAACTGCGCTTCTGCCGCTCTTAGGGTTGAAATAGTAACGGTAACCGTTAATATTCTGCCAGCCGGTCTTTCTCTTACCGGTGGTATAAAAAGCATAATAGGATTTACCGATCTTTCTAAGACCTGTTTCCGCTCTGCCTGTTTTAGTATTGAAGCGATACATATCACCGTTGATTTTCTGCCAGCCTTTTCTCATAACAATACTATTATTAAAATAATAGTAGCTTTTGCCGATCTTTTTAAGACCCTTTACTGCTTTGCCTGACGGAGCTTTATAATAATATCTTTTACCATCAATAGTTTTCCAACCGAACTGCATTACGCCACTTTTGGAGAAGTAATAGTAGTCATTCTTTATCTTTCTGGGGCCGGTTACTTTAACGTGATTGGTAGGGTTGAAGTAAAAACGGTAGTTATCAATAGTCTTAAAACCAGATACTTCAACGCCATCTTCATAATACTTTGTCTTAGATGCGTTCCAACCGTCTGTCGGTGTCTCAGCAAATACGGCAGTGCTTGTCATCAGGCTAAAAATGAGAACAAACACAAGTGCAATGCCAAGCTTTTTGAAAAGCGATTTCTTCATAGTGTTCTCCTATCTGTAATTATAGTAAATACATATTAATACATAGATTATTGTTTGTCAATCACGACTTTTAATTTATAACCGTTTTGTAACTAATTATAAAAACGGTGAAAAATCACGCCGTCGATTTTTCGCAGAAAAATGCGGTATTTGCGGCATTTTAAACTAATATAAACGGTAAAAATTACATAATAAAACCCGCCCACGAATAACCGTGAGCGGGTTTGTGAAAACCGATTATTTTGTTTTAACTGCCTTTGCTTTGCTCCAGCCTGAATAATACTTGGTTTTTCCTACAGTCTTGTATGTGCGTACACGTACATAATACTTTTTCTTGGAGGCAAGCTTTTTGACAGTGGCTTTTGTTGTCTTATTCTTTTTAACCGTTATTGTTTTAGCCTTTTTAAACTTGGCAGTCGTCGAATACTGAATCTGATATCCTGTAGTCTGTGCTGCCTGCTTTTTCCATTTTACAACAAGAGATTTTTTCTTAGCCGTAACTTTTGCAACCGAAGTTCCCTTAGGCTTAATAACAAAGGTTTTCTTCTTGCTGCCATATTTGCTGTAGCAACCTTTAAACGTAATTTTTACCGTGTACTTGCCTACGTTTTTCAAGCCCTTTGAATAGGTAACTTTGTAGAGCGAACTGCTTACGGTTTTTCCGTTTTTAGCAGTTACCGTAACGCCCGGCTTATGTACCTTGCCGTTATATACAAACGATGTCTTTTTCAGCTTGTACGATTTAATTGCCTTTAATCCGAATGCACCGTTACTGCAGTAAACAATAAAGCTATCGCAGATTCTGTTGCCCTCGCTTAACACATCAATTGTCTGCCACTCTTTAGACGTACCTTTAAAGATGATAGCAAGGTTATTCTCGTCGCAGCCTTTAAAGCAGGAGCTGCTGATATACGTTACGGAACTTGGAATAGTAACGGTCTTAAGCGCATAACAGTTGCCGAAAACAGAATTAAGAACGCCTATTCTTTTTACGCCGCTATTAAGAGTAACCGTGCTGAGTTTCGTACAGTTATCAAACGCACTGCCGCCTATTGACGTCTGACCTTTACTCTTTACAACAAGTGTTTTTAACTGTTTGCAGGAGTAAAATGCAGAACTTTCAATTGTTGTAACCGAACCGGGAATCGTAACAGCGGTCAGGCCGCTGCCCTCAAACGCGTTAGTACCGATTTTAACAACGCCCTCGGGAATAACAACTGTTTTGAGATTTCCGAACTCCTTAAACATAGCACTCGGAATAGTATCCAATCCTGTGCCGAAAGTAACTTTCTGAAGTCCGGTGCAGCCGCTGAAACAGCTCGTACTGATCTTTGTTACGGAATTAGGAATTACAATAGATTTAAGTGCTGTACAATTACCGAAAACGGATTTTAAGTTGCCTATCTCTTTAGTTCCTTCGTTAAGTTTTACAGAGCTGATGTTGCTGCAGTTATCAAACGCACCGTCCCCGATTTTTGTAATACCGCCTTCGATTTTAACGGATTTAATAACAGTAAAACCTTTAAACGCGTTAAACGGAATTGTACCCGTTCCTGTAACAGATAAAGCACCTGTTTTACTGTCAAACGTATAGTCAACCTTTCCGCTTACAGTACCGGAATCTTTCAGCTTAGTAATTGCAAACACCGAAAACGATGTAACCGTCACTGATGTAATCAGCATAATTAATGCCAATAAAACCGATATTGTCTTTTTCATAAAAATCCTCCTACTTAATATAGTCTGTTAACAAAAACATATCGTTTTTATTATAGCATATACCATATAAGAATACAACCGCAGATTGTTTAATAACAGACAAAATCCGTCCGCTGAATAAGCGAACGGATTTATTGTTCTTATTGATGATAGAATCGCAAATATAATGAATGTGAGCGAATTCGCAAGAGTCTGCGACATTTCAAGACCTACAATTTATAGATATATAAAAGTGGTTGAATAAATTAGGGAACTTAAAAGTTCCCTTTTTTATTTCTGTACTTTTTATTGTTCATGTGATATAATTATCTTAATAAATAATTGAGGGAGATAATTATGGCTTTAATCAAATGCCCTGAATGTGGGAAAGACATTTCCGATAAATCTAAAGTCTGTATTCATTGTGGTTATCCTCTTGAGGAAGAGCAAAGTGAAGAAGTAAGATATTGCACTTCATGCGGAACAAAGAATTCTATTCATGATAAGAACTGTATTTCGTGCGGTAAGAGCTTTATTGAAAACAATAATCAAAAAGCAACAAATACAAGTATTAGTGTACCTGAAAGAAAAGATGTTATGGGATTTGCTTCAAGCACACCTGTTGTAAAAAATCCTCAACCAATAAACCATTCTCAAAGTGTTTTTGTAAGTAATGCTGACGAAAATGTTGCAAGGTGTCCTCGTTGCAATTCAACTTCTTTGTCCGCAGGAAAAAAAGGCTTCGGATATGGGAAAGCGGTAGCGGGTGCAGTATTAGTTGGTGGAATAGGTTTGCTTGCAGGTGGAATAGGGGCAAATAAAACTGTTATTACTTGTTTGAAATGTGGATATAAATTTGAATTATAAGGAGTAAGATTTATGAAATTTTGTAGTAAGTGTGGAAATCAATTACAAGATGATATGGCTTTTTGTCCGAAATGCGGTGCACAGTTTTTTGATAATACAACAACTGAAGTAAGTGAGGTTGAAGAAAAGCTTTCAAAACTTAAATCATACAGTTTAGGGGTTGATCCTGATGTAATAACATGGGATTATTGCAGAAATGTGTCAGGAACAGAATTAGGGCAGATGATGGTTCATCAAGATAAATTCAGAGAAGAAATGACGGAACTCATTTCACAGATACTTGATGAATTAGATGAACATCCAAATCCCATTGTTGAACACGAATTGTATATGTTTGTTTTTAATATGGCTATTGAAATGATAAAAAGCTCTACAAAAATGTTTTCTGATTATTCAGGTTTTCAAGAGTTATTTAATCAAGGTCATATTTTGTGCCAAAAAGGGCTAATATCACCTCAAAATTTTCTTAATGACATGATACAGACAGACTCTGTTTATAAGCAGGTTACAGGATTACAAATGCTGCAAGCTTCTATGTTAAAAGCAGCTCTACACTCAAGCACAATAAAACAGAGTCAAGAATATACAACAAAAGCTAAAATATTGGCTGAAAACTATATGAATTGTTTTAAAGCAGATATGCGTAGATATACAGATCATTATGCACATCCGTCTGAACAATACTTATTAAATTCTCAATGGGACATTTATAAAAACATTATGGCGGGTTTGGATTATGAATATGTGAAATGGATAGAGAAGAGCATATGGGAGTCTGCTAAAAAAGATCAAAGCCAATCTACTATTGATAGTATCAATAGAAAACGGAAAGCATTTCTTGAAGAATTAAAAAAACAAGAGATTAAAGATTATTTAATGAACAATCCTGAAATCAAAGAAGAATTAGAAAATCTATATTCAGAATTAGATATTGTAAAAAAGCAACTCAAAAAAGCAGAAGATGATGAAAAAGAACTAAAAAATAGAATTGATAGCTTTTCTGACGCTGTAAAAAAACATGAGGAAAACATCTCTTCCAATTGCCAAAAAATTGAAAGATTAAAGAAAAGGATTTTTGGAAAACAAAACGCTGAAAGCGCAAGAGATGAATTGGAAAAAGAAAACGAAGAAGAAAGAAATAAAATTGATGAAATTGAAGCCAAAAAAAGCGCTATGCAAGAAAAGCTTTATGATATGATTGATGATCTGACAGAGCTTAAAGCTCAAAAGAATACAATTATAAATAAAATAAAAGAGATTAATCCTTACTATTAAGATAAATCAGAAGAGAAGAACAAAACCCACTATGATTAAAGCTTCATAGTGGGTTTATTGTTCTTTTTAGCATATTTAACGGTATCAAATGCGCCGCCGAAATCTCTTTGAATATAGAAGATAATGAGTTCACTTTTGTCAACCATCCATCTATTGCGCTTGGTTATTGCGCTCTTTGGATGGACGCCCGCAAGCTCTGACGGAATAATTATTTCATCATAATCCTGTTCATAGATTTCTTTGTATTCGTTCAGCTTGTTTGTAAAGTAAGGCAGAATTAAAACAAGCTTTATTTGCGGATGATCCCGCTTTGCAGATCTCACAGCTCCCGTTGCTTGTCTGTCAAACTCACCGCGATCACCAACATAAAAAGTTGTTATTTCGTATTCGCTTATGGCTTGATTGATTGCCTGATCAATCGGCATTTACAATTTTGAGTAAATCAGTTGACTGAAATCATCATTCATTTACAACTTTTTACAATAGCAAGTGTAAAATTGAATGAAAAGAAGTAAAAAACAAAAGAGGCGAACATCTCTGTTCACCTCTTGGAAACCCGCTAAAATAGGGCGTTTTCGCTATTAACCGAAATATCTCTTAAGAAGTCCTTCGAATGCCTTGCCGTGTCTTGCTTCGTCGCGTGCCATTTCATGCACTGTGTCATGGATAGCGTCGAGTCCCTGTGCCTTTGCTTTTTTAGCAAGGTCGGTTTTGCCCTGGGTTGCGCCGTTCTCGGCAGCAACGCGCATTTCGAGGTTCTTTTTGGTGCTGTCGGTAAGAACTTCGCCGAGCATTTCTGCAAACTTAGCAGCGTGCTCTGCCTCTTCCCATGCAGCCTTCTCCCAATAAAGACCGATTTCGGGATAACCTTCTCTGAAAGCTACTCTTGACATTGCGAGGTACATGCCAACCTCTGAGCATTCGCCGTTGAAGTTTTCGCGCAGACCCTGAACGATTTCCTCGTCAACGCCGTCGATGATACCTACAACGTGCTCTGCAGCCCATGTAAGTTCGTCTGTGTTCTCCCTCTCAGCCATCTTTGCGTGGCAGATAGGGCACTCTGCGATAGGTTCGTCACTTTCGTATCCGCATACGGGACAATAGTATTTTTTTGCCATAGTTTTACTCCTTTAAAAAATTTTTTTACTTTCTTTCATTATACATAAAATCGCTAATAAATCAACCTGTTTGTCAATTAATAGACAAATTTTACATCTGGAATTTGGTTATGTAGCTTTCTATGCAGGTTTCGATAATCTTTTCAGCTTCTTCGCGCGGATGAACCTCGGTAACTGAAGTTGCCTTGTCGTGCTCAAGGGTTTTGTAAACCTCAAAGAAATGCTTGATTTCGTCAAAGCGGTGCTCGGGCAGCTGGTCGATATTCGTGTAACCGTTATAGTTCGGGTCGTTAACGGGAACGGCGATAATCTTTTCGTCCCTTGCGC
>CAYZPT010000125.1:0-6010 GCA_964480285.1 uncultured Bacteroides sp. | reverse complement strand
TTTGAACCTGCGGCCCCTACGTCCCGAACGTAGTGCTCTACCAAACTGAGCCACACCTCGATTGCCATACTATTATTACACAAAAGGTGTCTGCCGTCAAGTAAAATTTTTATAAACTGCAAAGTTTTTTTCTTGACTTAACTGCCGTATTGCACTAAACTATTAACGAGGTATTATTATGGAAAATAAAAATCGCACTTCAATTATCATTATAATCGTGCTTGTCGTACTGATTGCCGTTGCAGGAACGGTGCTCGCAGTCACCACTATCACTGACAAAAAAGGCGTATCCACCACCGCTCAGACTGCGCAGGAATCTACCATTGTGGCAAGCATTACAAACGGCGAGCTTGACAAGCAGCTTATGCTGCAACCGATGTATGCAGACGGCGTCAAGTACTACTATGCAACCTCGTCACCTCAGTTGCAGTACGACGCCATGGGCGCAACGGTTATGAATAACTCTGACGTCAACATAACGAGTTTTGTTATCGCATTCTGCGCTTTTGACGAGAAAGGCAACCCGATTAAAATTAAGCAACCGGGCGAAAGTGCCGAGGGTGCTTACATCCGCACAATCTCCTATGATTTGACAAAAGTTAAAGGCGATAAGAAGTATATCAACCCCGGCGAAAGCTTTGACAACGTTGTGTTTTACGTGAACAACGAGCCGCAGATTGTTACAATCAAGGCGTGCGTTAAGTCATATGAAAGCGTTGACAAAATCACCTGGAAAAACCCGCTATACGATAAATTTAAAGAGAATTATTCGGGCAAAAAACTGAATTAAAACTATTATATCGGGAGTGTACGCAAGGTCGCTCCCGATTTTTTATTGCCCGAACACAAAAAAGTGGTGGCGCAATGTAAACATCACGCCACTTCAATTCAATTATTTTACTGTAATCACAACTGTTACTGTCTTGGTCAATGCCTTATATGTCGCGTTACCTGCGGCTTTAACAGTAACTTTTACTTTATAAGTGCCTTTCTTCAAGCCTTTCTTAACGGTGATTTTACCTGCGGAATTAACTGTAATGCTCTTGTTTCCGCTTGCCTTTTTGTAAGTCACTTTACCCTTTGCCTTGCTTACGGCTATGGCATTTTTACGTTGTACAACCTGATTTTTCTTTTTCAGATTTGCAAGCTTGATGTTTACAGTCTTGCCTTTTGCGGTCATCGTATTTTTATACTTAGCACACTTTGGAATGGTAGCAGTTTTCTTAGCACCGCAAACTGTGCACTTGTAAGTCTTGACTCCCGTTTTAGTCGGCGTTGCTTTTTGGCTGACAGCACCTTTATCCCACTTATGACCGGTTGCATTTGTGTAAGCATCTTTATAGCTTGCACCGCAGGCGCATGTGTGGATTGTGTAACCCTTTGCTGTGCACGTCGGCGCTTTCACGACTGCGCTATACGAATGATTGTGAACCTCGAAGTCAGCACCCGTCATATCGGTTGAAGGCGTTTTATCGCTGAGCTTACTGTTGTGCATAACCACTGTGTTTACATTTGCGTCAATCGCAGTGATACCGCTGATGCGCCATACACCTGAAGCAGTGTTTGCGTCAACGGTAAACGATGCCTCATACTTATGGGTATCGGTGTTGTAATTCATTTCCAATACTTTAGTATCTGCAGCTTTGCCGCTCGGGCTTTCAAGCGTTGCAGCTACACGCAGGATTTGCGACACGTCGGTAACCGCCACGGAAACGGTAACCGTATCGCCTGCGCTTGCCTTTGCCTTGCCTCCGGAAATCGTTGATGTAAACGAGCCTTCTGCAATTTCAGGCGGTGTATTGTCACCGTCCTCGCCTGCAATTGTGAAATTACCTGCAGAGAGATCTGCAGTCGGAAGTCCACCGTTCAGATAGCTGCTGAGGCTGCCAAGACTGCCGAGATAACCGCTTATGTCCTCGGTCGAAAGAGATGCATTGAAAATGCGCGTTATGTTACCCCACTCATCGGTAGCCTCAATGTCAACAACAGTCCATTCGCCTGCTGTCATTGTGGTTGTAATCGGAATGAGATACTCAAAACTCTCTGTAGTAGTGTTATAGCCGAGGTCATACGGAGTCGCATCTGCAGATTTAGGCGCGCGGTAGTTAACCTTTACGCTCGAAATTGCAGAATCATCTGTTGCCTTGACTGAGAGTTTAACTACATCGCCGGGCGAAACATTGCTTTTGCCATCGGGCAGAGTAGCCTTAAATGTCGTGCTGTCAACAGTCGGACCCGTAACATCGCCGCCCGTATCCGCAACGGTAAAGTTGCCGGCGGAAAGGTCTGTCTTTGGTGTTTCGCTTGTGCACTTGCTGTTAAATATCTCAGTACGGTTCAGTCTTTTATCAGTGATTGAAATATGATATACCTTCCACACACCCGAAAGCGTTGTGCTTTCAATACTCATTTGGTATTCAAAATTACCACTGCTTTCATTATATACCAACTGCTTGGGCGCAGTTGTGGTATTATTCTCAGGGTCATGAAGCCAGATGCTTGCATAGTTGGTTATATTGTCACCCGTGATTTTTATAGAGATAGTAACCGTATCACCGATTGTTGCCTCCGTCTTGTTGCCACTGATTGCAACTTTAAGCGAGCTTGAATCAATAACAGGTGCAGATGCAGCTTGTGCCGTAACAGGCATAAACGCCAGCACCATAATCAGTGATAATACAACAGAAATAACTTTTTTCATACCTGAAACCTCATTTCTATATTAACTATTTATAATATAGCACAATGCTTTTAAAAATACAAGAGGCGTGTGAGTATGCTAAACCTATAACTGCTAACCGCTAACTGCTAACTGAAATAATAAATGGCACTCTTTCGAGTGCCAATTTATTATTTCTCACGCTGTGCACCGTATTCAACATCGATGTTGAAGTGAATAAGCGCTTTTTCGTATTTCGGGAGCCACTGGTCGCCGACTTTCACATTCTTGTTAAAGTCTTCCTCGCTTGCTGCAACGCACATCTTCTGCACGCCCTTGAGCTCGCCGTCCTCCTGGAAACATGTTTCCCAGAAAGCGTGGTGTCCGATTTCCTTAACACTGGACGGAATGTACATATAGTTAATGCCCTTATCCTTTGTAAAGCAGTCGGAGCCGATCTTTTCAAGTCCCTCGGGAAGTGACTTATACTGAGTCTTGAACGTCTTTACAGCGTTATAAGTGGTGTCAGTAACAGGTTTGTCGTAGGTGTAGGAATTGAATTCCCAGATATTACCGCTGTCAAAGAAGCCCATTGAGCCAATCTCTTTAACACCCTCGGGAATGTAAACGTAGTTGATGTTTACGTAGGTGAAGCAGAGGTCGCCGATTTTCTCAACGCTTGACGGGATAACATAAGTACGGATTTTGTGGTTGTAATCGTCAAAATACTTTTCGTCGTACTTTTCGGATATTCCCCAAAGCTCTTCCATCTCTCTGCCGTCATCGTCAACGAGGTTGGAAATCTGTCTTTCCTCGCCCGTATCCTTATCCTTGCCGATTTCAGCATACGGCTTGCCATTGAGATCCTTGTTATTCATTCTGAGATAACGGTCGTGGTCGATAGGATAGTAAACTATCTCCTTCATATCCTTGGTGTAAACTACACCGTCAAGGTCGCAGTAATTCGGGTTAGCGTCGTCAATTTCAACATACTGGAGCGCCCAGCAGCTATAGAAAGATTTACCCGACAGTTTTTTAACGTCCTTGCCGACAGTGATTTTTGTCACCTGGTCGTCGCAGTTGAAGGCGAAGTCTGCAAGCTCCTCAATAGGCTTGCTCTCGTCTTTTTTGCCGTTATCGTCAACATAGTAATCAACCGTAACGTCCCTTACTTCGCCGGGGTTTGAGAAGGAATACAGATAATAGGTTCCGTCCTCGCGCTGCTTGAAGTTAAACTCCTTAACATAAAGCGCACGAACAGACAGGAAGATACTGATTGAAATAGCAACAAGAAGAATAATTATAACGATAATTCTTTTCTTGCGTGTATTGTTCTGCTTTGCCTTTTCACCTATACGAGGTTCCTGAAGTCCCTCAATCTGATAAGTCCAGATTTCATCATCAGGCACGTCGATAGTATATTCAGCCGCTTGCTCGGCAGCCTCTTCAGCCTCTTTTTCAAGGAAATCAGGCTCGTTATCTACGCTAAGAACATTCTTTTTGTCTTTTTTATTCTTTTTAGCCATTATGACGTCACCTCCACTTTTTCAGCTTCAGCAGCATCGGCTGCACTTGAATCAGGCTCACCGTCTGGGGCTGCCTCTTTCATTTGCTTACGCGTTACTTCCTCACGTCGCCGCAAAACTTCCATAACCTTATTCTGCTTGTCGTCGGTGTAATCCCATGTCATATACGGAATTGACATCAGGACGTAACCGATAATATCAAATATCAGCGGAATTACGATAATATTCTTCCTTACGCTGTCAACAAACAGCACGTCGTAGTTACTGTTAAAGCCGTAGCGCAAGAGCAGTACGGGGATAATCAGGCTGACAAACGAGGTAACGGGACCCGTAAACCAGCCGAATACGCCGGCAAAGTTTTCAAGCCTCTCGCCTGACAGATACATCTGATAGTCCTTGACACGGATTTCCATATCGTGGTTAACCGTCGTGGGCACTGTTTTAAACATTTCCATAATAAACAGCATAATAACGCTGACAGTACCGCACAGCATAAGGTTTTCACCAAAGAACCAATATACGCAAACTATAATCGAGTAGCCGATGGCTCGCGAGTATTGGAAGAATACCATTATCTGTTTATATGTATACTTCTTGATAAAGTACGGCGTGAACAAATCGGGCGGCGTACCCGCAAAGGATACGAGAGCTACAATCAGGCTGTACGCCGCACCGCTTAGTCGGAAGGTGTACAGATACAGTACGGTTGCGAATACAAGCATACCGTTGCCCAGCGAATCGAGCAGCCCGACCACAGTATAAATCCAGTAGTACCGGTTTCGCATAACGCCGAACATACCGTCCCAGAAGCTGATTTGCACCTTCTTTTCAAGAGGCGGCTGCGGGATACGTTCCTTTACTCTGCCTGCAAACACAAGTGTGAGCACAACAAATACGAGGAAAGAAATCGGGATAACCCACTTGAACATTGCAATATCTTCCCACTTATACTTGAGCTTGCCGACAATAACGGGAAGCACCATAGCATAAATAGAATAGAAAATGTGTGAAAGCTTAATCGGATATGAACGTACAAAAATACGCTCACGGGTATTCGGGGAGATGTTCTGGGTGCAGGTTTCCATATTATTAAGGAAGCCGAATACGTTGTAAATAGCAAACAGAAGGTTAGCAATCCAAACTCTGTCAACCTCGCTGTAAGTGCCTACATTGTAGAACGGCGCCCAGCCGAGTACGAATACCATAATAACCTTCGGTATAGCGTCGCAGTAAAGCGAATACTTATAACGGCCGAACTTTGGTATAAGCTTCTTCCTCCAGAAAATATTACGCGCGCCTACCCAGCCGTTGAACATAATATTTGTGCCGAGAATCTTAATAGCGGAAGCGCAGCTGATACCCTTCAGACCGTTCATAAACTGCACGAAGGCGTTTTGCGAGCCAGCGAGCATATTTTCAAACGGGAAGAAAATCATAAATACGCCTGCTGCAATCATACAGAAGTATAGAATGTATAGCTTCCTCTCTGTCTTTTTCGGCAAAAAGCCGAGGTTGTCGCAAACGAACCACCATATGAGAGTCCATATGTAGCTAAGCGGCATATTGATGATGTTGATTACCGAGTACGACAGATACGGCAGCTTGTAGTGATACATCATCAGCATACAGCTTGCGCCGAATGTCAGATACTCAAGAATCTTGGAGCCGGCATAGTTGTTACCTACGGCAAAGACTATGTCAACATACTCACGGTACGGAACGTACTTGCCCTTGGCAGGCGTTTTCCAGTGAGTTTTAATTTCGGTAAAAAGTTGTTTTACCTTTGAGTTTCCTTTTTCGGACATAACTCCACTTTCCTTTCTTA
>CAYZPT010000124.1:0-6026 GCA_964480285.1 uncultured Bacteroides sp. | reverse complement strand
TAGCACTTGGCGCCGTTATCAGCAAGACAAGCACAAAAGCTAATAAAAAACTCACCGTCTTCCGCATATTATCACCTCACCCGAATCATACGACATATAATAAAACAATCAATATTAAATGCAGAAACGCAAGAGAATCACGTTGAAACGCAATAAAAAATGCGCAGCTGTGAGCTACGCATAAAAAACGCATAACTCATAGCTGCGAAACCAATTTGAACAATAACTCGTTAAAGCACGTCAAATAAAGAGTATGCATTTTTATCAAAAGAGATAAAAATAGCGTACCTCAGCGAGTTATAACATATTCAATTGGTTTCGCAACTTCATTTTATCATTTATCAAGTCGATAGTCAAGAAATATGTAACAGACTGCAGTTAGTATAGGTTTTGTATATACAAAACCGAAAAAAAACAGACCGAAAGATTATCTTTCAGTCTGTAAAATGATTTTTTGATTACACCTTATTTATGTTTGATGCCCCAAGTGAGTAGCATTTTTATTGTTATTTATTAATCATCATTAAGTTTTGCAAGCTCCTCACGGAAGGATTCTGCCGAATCAAATTCCTTGTAAACGGAAGCAAAACGAACGTAAGCAACCTCGTCGATATCCTTGAGCTTTTCCATAATCAGCTCACCGATGCGCGCGGAAGTAACCTCGCGGTCAACAGATGACTGGAGTGCAGTTTCAATCTCGCTGATTTTTGCCTCAAGGTCGTTGATTGTAACGTGCCTTTTTTCACAAGCGCGGAGCATACCTTTAAGAATCTTATTGCGGTCAAATACTTCGCGTGACTTATCCTTTTTAATTACGATAATCGGAACGTCCTCAATAATCTCGTATGTAGTAAACCTTTTACCGCACTGAAGGCACTCCCTACGGCGACGGATTCGCTCGTTTTCGTCAGTCGGACGAGAGTCGATTACCTTACTGTCTGTGAATGAACAAAATGGGCATTTCATAATTAAATTCCTCCTGTCTTTTTCACTGTAAAACACATTATAACACAATATATAGAAAAATGCAAGTATTTTTACTTTACAACAATATATTGACAAAATCAGGAGTTTTTGAGAGAGTATTCCTTTTTGTTGTAGAAAAACATCCAGACAGCCATTGAACATATCACAAAGTAACCCACAACTGACAGCAAATCTGGTATTTGATGTCCGAGGAAGAAGTAACCCTCAATGGCAGTGAAAATAATATTTGAATAATCGTAAACGGAAATCTCCCTGCTCGGTGCAAAAGTATACGCCGCGGTAATTCCGTATTGACCGCCCGCCGCACATAAGCCGACAAAAAGCAAAAAGATAAATTGCCTTGTCGTCATCGGCTGATAGAAGAATATAAGATACGGCGCCGTAACCGCAACGGAAAACGCAGAGAAAAAGAACACTGTAAAGTGTCCGTTTTCGCCCTTATTGCCCATATGGCGCACACAGGTGTAAGCCGCTCCTGCGCCCAAACCACCGAAAAATCCCGCAAACGACGGCAAAAGTTCCACGTTTGAAAACGACGGCTTGATTACAAGCATTGCGCCGATGAACGCACCGATAATCGCAAACGCCTGCTTGGCCTTGACCTTTTCACGCAGGAAAATCGCAGAAAATATCAGCGTAAAAAACGGCGACATTTTGTTAAGCATTGCCGCATCCGCCGTATGCGACATATGCGTTGTGGCATAAAAATTGCCGAACACGCCTGCAAGTCCGAGAGTCGAACGCAGAATATGGTACTTAAAGCAACCCTCTGCCGGACGTATCTTTTCGTGCTTTGCAACCAACGTTATAGAGGCAATAAAAAGAGCAACAAGGTTGCGGAAAAACACCTTTTGCGGCGTAGGTAAATCGCCCGAAAGGTTAATGAACGAACTCATCCCGCTGAAACAAAGCGCGGAAAAGAGTATGCATATAATTCCCTTTGTCTTGTTACTCATTTTAGTCATATTATTTGGTTAATTTATCAAAAAATTCTTTACTCGCACGGAGCTCGCTTTCGACCTCAAGCCCTTTTGAATAAATCTCAATCACTGCATTGCCCTGATAGTTTGCGCTGTTCATTATGTCAAACAAACGCTTAAAATCAACGTTGCCTTTGCCGGGCGGCAGGCAATCATTATCGTTAGTGTTGTCGCTGAGGTGAAGATGAACAATCTCATTTTTCATCTCTTCAGCCACTTCAAACGGATCATAGCCCGAACGTATAGCCTGCTTTACGTCAAAAACCATATTGAAATCGTCGCCGAACACTGAGCGCATACGCTTTAAAAAATCGAGCGACTGCGAGCGGAAGCGCACAACATTTTCCTGGCACACCCTGACGCCCTCTGTTTTGCCGAAATCAATCAGCTTTGCAAAACGGTCAAAGTACAGCTCCTCGGGTATATCCCTTTTCTGCACTGCATATGCGCCGTGAATTACCACGATGTCCGCACCGAGCACTGCTGCCGCGTGGCACTGCTTTTTGTATAAATCAACAAAATCATCATAGCGGCGCTGATATTCGCCAAAGATGCAGGTGTTCTCTATAAACGATGAAAACGGATGAACCGACACAATTCTTGTTCCTGCCGCGTCGGCATGCTTTTTCATTTCAGTTGTGAAGCTATCCTCAAGCTCGCTCGATGAGTTGAAGAAAATCTCCGCGGCTTTGAACCCGAGGTCAATCACACTGTCAAGCGCGTTTTCAGTCAGCATCGGGTAAAAGCACGAGGTTGAAGCACCGATTATCATAATTCCTCCACCAACGCTTCAAGGCACGCAAGGCGCACGCTCACGCAGAGAATCTGCGCCGCAAGATCTAGCTCCTCAACAGGAGGAAGCGACGGAGCTATACGGATGTTGCTGTTTTTAGGATCCTTGCCATATGGGTATGTAGCGCCCACGTTTGTGAGCACAACGCCCGCATTTTTGCACAGCTCGCCAACTCTTTTTGCGCAGCCGTCCATAACGTCAAGGCTGATGAAGTAACCGCCGCGCGGCTCAATCCAGCTTGCAATACCGCGACCGCCAAGCTCGTTTTCAAGATGGCGAAGCACCATCTCGAACTTCGGCTTCATAATAGCGGCGTGCTTTTGCATATGTGCTTTAATGCCGTCAACATCGCCGAAAAATTCAACGTGGCGGTGCTGATTCATCTTGTCGTAACTGATTGTCTGGCAATTCATTCGCCTTAAAATATCAGCAATATTGCCGTCACTTGCCGCAAGTGCGGAGATACCTGCACCCGGGAAGGTCATCTTTGAGGTTGAACAAACCTCAATAACCATATCGTCGTTGCCATGCTTCGGCAGTTCATCAAAGATGTTGAGAAGCTCGTCGCCCTCTTCATAAATCTCATGGATAATATACGCGTTATCCCAGATAATTCTGAAGTCCTTTGCAGCCGGCTTGAGCGCCGCAATGCGCTTAACAACCTCGTCGGAATAAGTGATGCCCTGCGGATTTGAATACTTAGGCACACAGAACATACCCTTGACGCTGAAATCCTTTGCAAGTGCTTCAACCGCGTCCATATCGGGACCCTCTGCAGTCATTGGCACGTTGATCATCTTGATACCGAAATATTCGAGAATAGTGAAGTGCCTGTCGTAACCCGGAACCGGGCAGATGAACTTGACCTCAGGCAGCTTGCTCCAGGGAGTGCTGCCCATTACGCCGTGTGAAAATGCCTGTGCGATGTAGTCAAACATAAGCGAAAGACTTGCGTTGGGACCCATAAGAATATTCTTCGGCTCTACGCCGAGAAGATCAGCAAAGAGCTTTTTGCAGCTTGGAATACCGTCAAGGATACCGTAGTTTCTAAGATCAATGCCTTCCTCAATATAACTGGTATCTGCAAGCAGATCCATCGAGAGGTCCAGCTGCTCCTTTGACGGCTTGCCGCGCGACATATCAAGCTTAAGCCCCATTGCTTTATAATCGTTGTATCTCTGTTTCAGGACAGCCTGCTCAGCAAGCAGTTGTTCCCTGTTCATATCTGTATATTTAATCATTGTTCTTCCCTCCGGATTTAAATACGCAAGATATAATATCACTTTTTAAATTAAATTGCAATATTTTTAATGCTAATTGTGTATCACGCAGCGCCCGACCACTACATATGTGGCTTGATTTAGAACAAATGTTGTATTATAATGTAATAAAACGAATGTTCGATAGGTGATGTAGATGGAGAGAGCAATACTGCACGTTGACTGCAACAAATTTTACGCTTCGGTGGAATGTCTTTACCGCCCCGATATACGCAACAAGCCCGTTGCTGTGGGTGGCAACCCCGAAACACGCCACGGAATTATACTGACTAAAAACGAAATAGCATCAAAATACGGACTTACCGTCGGCGAGCCGCTGTGGAAAGCATATCAGAAATGCCCCGACCTTGTAGTTGTGCCGCCTAACTATCCGCTATACCTTCGTTTTTCAAAGTTATGCCGCAAAGTGTACGAAGATTACAGCGAATACATTGAGCCTTTCGGTCTTGATGAAAGCTGGCTTGACGTAACGGGCAACACACAAGGTCCTATGGAAATCGCGGAGGAAATACGTCAGCGCATTAAGTTTGAGCTTGGCATAACGGTCAGCATCGGTGTCAGCTTTAACAAGATTTTTGCAAAGCTCGGCTCAGACTATAAAAAGCCCGACGCGATCACTCGCATCGGCAAGGATAATTTTCGCTCAATTGCATGGGAGCTCCCCTGCTCCGACCTGCTTTTTGTCGGGCGCAGCACAACTAAAACGCTGACTTATTACGGCATTTACACAATCGGTGATCTGGCAAATACCGACATAAAATTTCTGCGCAAGGTTTTTGGTAAAAACGGCGATACCTTACACAAATTTTCAAACGGGCTTGATGATATGCCTGTGCGCCACAAGGATGAAATAAGGGATGTAAAAAGCGTCGGCAACTCGACCACCACGCCGCGCGATCTTATTAATGACAGCGACGTCGCAACAGTTATGCGCGTGCTCGCAGAGAGCGTTGCCCAGCGCCTGCGCGAGCAGGGATTCAAGGGCAGAACAGTAACAATCAGCGTAAGGGATACGGGCTTGGTTTCATTCACCCGTCAGATGAAGCTTGGCAAACCGACAAATCTGAGCACAGAGATTTTCGGCGCAGCGATGACGCTTTTCAGAAACAATTACAACTGGGGCGCAAATATACGCTCGCTCGGTGTTACAGTCAGTGATTTTGACTGGGAATACTGCGAGCAGTTTGACCTTGCCGGCACCGTCCTCCGCAGGGAAAAAGAGGAAAAAATTGAGAATACGATTGATGTGTTGCGACGCCGTTTCGGTCACTACTGCATACAGCGCGCGTGTCAGCTTAAAACGACAGATTTATCCGAATTCAACCCGCACGACGAACATATAATTCATCCAATCGGATATTTTGCATAAAAAAGCAGACCGAAAGGCTTTTGACTTTCGGTCTGTTTCAGTTATTCATTTATGAATAGATTACAACCTTTGTTCCTTTAGGAATGTTGTTATAGATCCATTTTGCATTTTCGAGCTTCAGACGGATGCAACCGTGTGAAAGGTTAGCGCCGAGCTGACCGTAAGCAATGCGATACGGACCGCTTGCAGGTACATAAAGTACCGAATGGAAGTGGTAACCGCCGTAGAAGTTGGAAGCATACCAGCAACGGATAGCGCCTGAATCGAAGTAAAGCTGATGGAATGCAGTGCCGCCGTGACCCATTCTGAATGTGCCTGAAGGAGTCGGAGTACCCGATGCACCGATTGTGCAAAGCCAGTATTTGCTCATTACCCAATTATTGTCCTTGTTGCGCTTGAAAATACCAACTCTGTGAGTTGACTTATTAACAAGGATAAGGTACTTAGTCTCGCTGGTGTACTTCTGAGCGCGGGTAGTCATCTTCATTTCAGGAGTGATGAGCTGACCCTTGCTGTTGAATCTGTATGTAGTGCCGTTAATCTTCTTAGTACCGGTAACAGCTTTACCGTAACCTGAGCCCTTTGCCGGGTTGAAATAATACTTGTAGCCGTTAACG
>CAYZPT010000123.1:0-6271 GCA_964480285.1 uncultured Bacteroides sp. | reverse complement strand
CTCGGCGAAGCTACCTGCCAAGTGCTTGCAGACGTATTGCAGCGCGATGTTGAGGTTGTTGATTCACCGCAGAACATCGGTGCTGTAGGCGCAGCGGCGCTCATCGCAGTCGGCACAGGTATGATTCCGACTATCAAGGACGTTAAAAAGCTTATCCCTGCAAAGGTAGTTTACAAACCGAACAAGGCTAACAAAGCGGTTTATGACAGAAACTACAAGGTATTCATTAACCTTTACAAGTCAAACAAAAAGAATTTTGAAATTCTGAATGGATAAAAACAACTTTTTATATGAATAAAAGATATAAGTTTAAATATCGCTCAAAGGCGCTGAACACGTTTTACGTGTGTCTGCAGAACTTTGCGCTGGGGCTGCTGACAATCCCCTTTTCCATACTGATTCTGTGGATACTTACGCTGTTTAAATACGACGTAACGCCTATAATTCTGCCAATGATATGGACGATGGTGATAATCGTTTTCGCATTTTTCCAGACGGTGTACTGGGTTAACCACAAGGGGCTGACAATAACGGATGACAAGCTTCTGATTGAATACGCCTGCATTGTGCCGCCGGTGCACATGTTTGAAAAGGAAATTCTTATAAAGGGTATTGAAAGCGCAGAATTTTGCAACGAGCCTGTCAGCCAACGGATTGAAGAGGTTGAGGGCGGCGCCTACAACGAGCCGTATGTGCTGATTAAGTACGGATACGGCGGGCGAAAGGAAGTCCGCCTGCCGCTGCAAAATGCAGAAAACTTTATAGAAACAATAAACGAAATGATAAAAGAGCAAGGTGCGTAACCTTGCTCTTTAACTTTGTATTTACATATTTGTTTATTAGTTACAGGTTATTGATCTTGTTTTGCCCCATTCTCCGTAAATTTTTTCACCATTAACGATTTTATATGCGCGCATTTTAATATAGTAGGTTTGTCCTTTTTTTATAGGAATTCTTGTTCCCTGAACCATATAATAGCTGATTGTTGCACTTGTTGCAGATTTGTCATATGTTTTTAAACCAGTATTTGATGAATTCATATTGGAAGATCTACTTATTGCAATTTGCTGTTTTGTACAGTTTTTAACAGGTGACCATTTCACTGCAATTTTGTTATTAGATGCATAATATTTAATTGATTTTATTGTTGGCGTTTTTGGATACACGCGAACTCTGACGGTCCGTGAATCCTTATAATCACCTTTACCGTAAATGGTAATATAGTGTTTGCCAATACTTGTAACAGATGTTATTGATAATGTGTAATCTTTATTATACTTAAGCTTGTTTCCGTTATAGTATACATCAATTATTGAAGTTATATCAATTGCACTTCCGGTATATTTGTGTTTTTTATTATTGGCAGTTGCCGCTGTTATTGAATATCTATCAGGGGTTGTGAAATTACGTATGCTATAGTAACGATATGCCCCATTGACATAAAGACCGATACAATATTCATAATTTGTGTTTGGACATAATGAAGAAATGGTTTGATTAATCGTAAAGTTTGATGTTTTAGGAGTTGAATATACTGTTTCATATTTTTTCCAAGTAGTTTCGCCAGCTTTTCTGAACCTTACTTTACGTTTTTCGACTTTAGTACCATTTGTAACCTCAACTTTACATATTACTCTTGCTTTTGTTGGTGAGATTACCGTTGCACCTGTCTTTAAATGTAATCCCATTATTCCGACGTAATTATTCAACGAGTCGGTATTTTTGCTTGATTCAGCATATGCTGAAAGATTGATGCTTATTGTCATTGAAATCAATGTAATAATTGCTAATAGTAAACTAATTACTTTTTTCATAATAACTATATCCTTTCAAATTGTTTTTATTCATCTACGAATTAAAAATTTTAAATGGTTTTGTATTTTATTTTGTAATTACTGACTTTTTGCCTGACCATTTGCTGTAGAAAGTTTTGTTTTTACCATTAACCTTAACGGTTTTATATGTTCTTATACGAACGTAATACCTTCTCTTGTCTTTTAATTTTTTTACAGTTCTACCATAATATTTAGCAGCGATTTTTATTGTTTTGGCACTTCCCATACCGCTTTTAAGGCTATATTGTAATTGGTATCCTGAAACACCTGAACACTTGTTCCATTTTGCTGAAAAAGCATTATTCTTTGCGGACACTTTAATTAACGATGTTTTGCTGAATGTAGGCGTATACGAAGCCTTAAAATCAAAATTATAATTATAATTATTATAAAAAACCACATAATAATATCCTGGGTTCAGATTATACGATTCTTCTCTCCAATAGTACCCTCCACCAGAAGAATGATCATCTTTCGAATTAGATTCATTCAAATAAGTATCAATGTTATTTGATTTATATAGATATGTGTATATATAAGTATCATCGCACTGCGTTCTAACAGTTATTTTGCCTTTTGCAGATAAATAGATTCTATAAGCGCAATACTCGCTGCCTTGTGATCCAAAATAATCATTGTACCATGTGTTCAGGTTAACATCTTGTGCATTAGCTGCCCATCCTGACGCATATGAGCTAAAACTTACAGAAAGCACTCCAATGAGCATAATAAATGATAATAATAAACTAATTGTTTTTTTCATAAAACTATCTCCTTTCTTTTTATACCACTATTATATGACATTTTGTCATATAAGTCAAGATGTATTATGACATAATGTCATTAGGTGATGTGATTGGGAAATAATCTTAAAAAATTACGAAAAGAAAAAGGACTCACTCAAATCGGTTTGCAAATGCAAACGGGAATTGAACAAGCCCTTATTTCAAAATATGAAAACGGTGAGCGTATTCCGCCAACTGATACGCTAATTGTATTAGCAGATTTTTTCAATACGAATATCGACTATCTTTTAGACAGAACAGAAAATTCTAAAAAAATATAGTTCAAAAAATCGGGCGTGCAAAGCACGCCCCTACTTTTTTATGCCAATACTTCCTTGTTTGCCCAGTCGAGAATGTCGTCCATAACGTCCTCTTTGTTGAGCTCGTTGAGGATTTCGTGACGGCAATTATCGTACAGCTTGAGCGTAACCTGCGTATGTCCTGACGCCAGAAGCCGCTGATAAATATCACGGATACCCTTTGAGTACTCGCCTACAGGATCTTCGCATCCGCTTGTGAGCAGAATCGGAAGGTCGTTCGGAACAGACTTGTACCAGTCGTCCGTATTAGCGGCGATGTTGAGTTCAACAAGGTCGTGCATACCCTGCGCAGTAAACAGGAAACCGCAGTATTCATCTGCAATATACTTGTCTACAATATCGCTGTCGCGAGTGAGCCAGTCAAAGTTAGTTCTGCCCTCGGTACGTTTACCGTAAGCGCCGAAAGTGAGTTTGTCAAGCGTTTTACTCTTATGCTTTGTGCCTTTAACCTTTGCAACGAGCGCTGCCATTTTTTCACCCACGCCGGCAATCGGATTAGCTCCGCCCGTGCCCATATAAATCGCACCTGCAAAGCCCTCTTCTGGATACCATGCGGTAAAGCAACGAACAATGAACGAGCCCATTGAGTGACCCATAACAATAATCTTTTTGTCAGGATAAGCGAACTTCGCCTTTTCAAAAGTTGTTTTTAAATCTTCAACCAGATTTTTAAAGCCGTCAGTGTCGCCGAAATAACCTGTTTCATCAAAATTGGAATTTGATTTGCCATGGTTAGCCATATCATGAATGAAAACAGCAAAGCCGTTGTCAACCATGAACTGAATAAAACCGCGGTATCTTTCCTGATGCTCTGCCATACCGTGATGGATGACGAGCACAGCGTTTACATCGCCGTTATCAGGTGTGAATACATTACCGTAGATTTCGCAAACACCTGTAGCCGATGGGAAACTGTATGCTTCGATTTTCATAAAATTACTCCTTTACCTATTTGCCTTCCCCAATATAATCACCAAACCGACCAAGGCTTCCCCCTGGGGGGAAGCTGTCAGCCGTATGGCTGACTGATGAGGGGATTAACGGGGGAAGGTGGCTGCACAAAGTGCAGACAGATGAGGGGATAGTCGGAACGACGCCAATATCGTTCCCTACAATATATTTTGAATTATTCTTCCTCTTCCTCAGGAATGTCAGATGTACAATGCGGGCACTTGGTAGCCTCAATATCAATCTCGCTCTTACAGAACGGGCAGGTCTTTGTGGTTTCCTCTTCTTCCTCTTCCTTTGCAACAATGCTCTTTGCCTTGTTTGCAGACTTAACGATAAGGAATACTACGAACGCAATGATAAGGAAGTTGAGAATTGCAGAGATAAAGGCACCGAAGTTGATTGTCTGACCCTTAATCTGAACAGCAAGACCGATGTCCGTACCGCCGATCATTGCAATAAGCGGGTTGATAATGTTGTCAATAAGCGCGTTTACGATAGCGCCGAATGCGCCGCCGATGATAACGCCGACTGCCATGTCAAGCACATTACCCTTTGAGATAAACTCTTTGAATTCTGACATAAACTTTTTCATTTTCACTTCTCCTTTTTATAAAAAAGTTAAATTTTAACATATATACTATATCACATTATTCCCGTAAAATCAAATGCGGGGATAAATTTTTTGTCGGCAGAGGTCATATCCTGTATAAAAATGTTCTCCAAACCCTTTGATAAAGCGTGATTCACGACCTTATCGTATTCCCTTTCAGTGATTTTGCGGCTGAGCTCGGGAGTGCTTTCAAGGTTACCGTAAGGAGTGTACTGCGCCATAAGCGAAAGATATGTATTGGGGTAATTATTTGCAAGATGATCTATGATTTCAACAGACGAATTTGTGTTCTGCGGCAGGATTAAGTGGCGGACAATAATGCCCTTTTTCATTATGCCGTTTTCGTCAAATTCATCGTGAGGAAGCTGATGCCGCATCTCCGCAATTGCGGCTTTTACAATCTCGGGATAATCCCCTGCCTTGCTGTATTTTGCCGCCTTATCGGCGCGAATGTATTTGAAATCAGTGAGGTAAATATCAACCAAGCCGTCAAGCATTTTGAGTGTGTCGGCGCTGTCGTAGCCCGAGGTGTTATAAACAATCGGTACGGGCGAATTCCACTGCGTGAGCACGCGTGCAAGCTGCTTGGCATAATGGCTCGGGTTTACAAGATTTATATTGTGCGCACCCTGTGAAACAAGATTTTCAAAGATTACGACAAGTTCATCGTCGCTGACTTCCCTGCCTTTATTATCGTGGCTGATTTCGTAATTCTGGCAGTAAACACAGCGCAGATTGCACCCGCTGAAAAACACTGTGCCGCTGCCATTTGTACCGCTGATGCAAGGCTCTTCCCAGAAGTGGAGCGCCGCACGCGCAAGACGAAAACGCTCGGGACTTTGGCAAAATCCGAGCGTGTTTTTTCTGTCAATATCACATTTTCGCGGACAAGAATTGCAAATCATAACAGTGCCTTGTAGATGTCGCCTTTTTTAAACGGCGTGGTGTTTGCGATTTCCTTGGCGGCGGCGTTGACGCTCATACCGCCATCAACGAGCTTTTGCGCCTGAGCGATTGCATCGTCAAGGGTGAGCTCGGTTTCTTCCTGCTTTTTGCCCTCGATAATCAGCACAATTTCGCCCTTTGGCTTTTCCTCCTGATAGCGCGCGGAAGCTTCTGCAAGCGTGGTGCGGATAACCTCCTCGTGAATCTTTGTGATTTCGCGGACTATGGCGATGTTTCTGTCACCGAAGTATTCGAGCATATCGTCGAGCGTGCGGGAAAGCTTGTGCGGCGCTTCGTAAAACAACATCGTGCGCTTTTCACCGACAAGTTCTTCAAGGTGCTCGCGGCGCGATTTTTTGCTGACGGAAAGAAAACCCTCAAACGTGAATCTGCCCGTGTTCATGCCGGAAATTGCGAGCGCCGTCGCAAACGCCGTGGGACCGGGTACGGACTCAACCGCAATGCCAAGCTCGTGGCACATACGCACAAGATCTTCACCGGGATCGGAGATTGCAGGCATACCCGCGTCGGTGACAATCGCACAGCTTTCGCCATTCAGAATACGCGCGGTGATAACCTCGCCGCGTTCTTTTTTATTGTGTTCAAAGTAGCTGACCATCTCTTTTTTTATGCCGAAATGGTTGAGCAGTTTCAGCGTAACCCTCGTGTCCTCGGGGGCGATAAAATCGACCTTTTCAAGCGTTTCAACCGCGCGCGGCGAAAGGTCGCCAAGGTTGCCGATAGGCGTGCCGACTACATATAATTTTGCTTCCATAATTTTACCTATAATTCCTAATTCCGAATTACATTTTCGTATCCGTCTGC
>CAYZPT010000122.1:0-6302 GCA_964480285.1 uncultured Bacteroides sp. | reverse complement strand
ACCTCCGAACAGGGTATTGACGACGGCGGTGACACAGGGGAAGATGTAAACTTCTAACAAATTATTACAGGGACTGCAAACGCAGTCCCTGTTTTCTTATATATTTAATATAGAGATTGATTTATTTATTCCACCGTTCACGCAGGTAATGCGCTGCAAGCTTGGGCTTTCTGTCGCGAGTGAACACGCCCTTCTTGTTGCCGTCGGCGCGCATCGTGCCCTGAATTGTCTGAAAATCGGCAAAGTTCCACACGTGCTCGCCGACCACAAAGTCGTACTTGTCAAGCACCTCGTTAATGCATTTCAGGTACTCTGCCTGGTACTCCTCGGTGAACATTGTCGGCACTGCCTGATGCAGTCCGCTGATTGCGTCCGCGCCGTATTCCGTTATCATAAACGGCTTGTCAAATTGCTTAAAATACTCCATCTCAGCAGTCATCGCCTGCTTTGCGGCGTCAAGATCACCGGCAAAAATGTACCAGCCGTAGTATCTGTTCGCGCAGATAACGTCCATTACGTGAGCGGTTTTGTCCTTTGTGTAATTATTGTTGCACACTACCGTGGTGACGGGTCTGTTCTGCGGGTCGCACTCGTGTGCAAGCTCGTACAGCGGCATAAAGTAACCGTTCGCCGCCTCGTCCTCAGTGTCCGGCTCGTTTGCGAGCGACCACATCACAATCGACGGGTGGTTCTTGTCGCGGTCAATCATATCGCACAGCACCTTTTTGTGCGCGTCGGCAACCTTGCCGTAGCTGTTTTTGTTCAGCCCGACTGCAGGCGTTTCAACGATAACGACGATGCCCTCCTCGTCGCAGAGGTTAAGCATTTCCTCGCTGTACGGGTAGTGCGATGTGCGGAACGAGTTCGCGCCAATCCATTTCATCAGCGATAAATCCCTGACGTTGAGCGCTTCGTTAATGCCCCTGCCGTAAGCGTCGCTGTCCTCGTGCTTGCCAAAGCCCTTAAAGTAAAACGGCTTGCCGTTAATCAAAAACTGATTGCCCTTGACCTCAACGCTGCGCACGCCGAATTTCTGGCTGTAGCAGTCATTTTTGTATTTTACCCTTGCGGTGTAAAGATAGGCGCTGCCCGGCAGCCACAGATGAACGCCGTTAATGGTCATAGGTGCCTCTGTGCTGCCCTCAGCGACCGTTTTGCCGTCTTTATCAATAATCTCAACATCAGCCGCACCGCCGGCAGAAAGCGCCGCATTTACGCTCACAGAGGCGTTTTCGCCGTCAATTTCGGTGGTAACGGTAACGTCGGCAATATATTCGCGCGGCGTGGTGTAAATGCACACGCTCCGGTGAATTCCGCTGTAGTTGAAAAAGTCAAAATTCGGGTAATTTTTCGGCTTGATTTCCGTCTGTCGCACACTTTCGTAATCCGGCAGTCCGCTGCCGAACATCGCCTGCTTAACGTTGTTGCCGACGGGCAGGGTGGAGGTGCTTATGCGGTTGTCAACGGCAACGGTCAGCAGGTTAACAGCCTTTAAGTCGTCCTGCGCAAGTTCTGCTTCAAACGGCAAAAATCCGCCGATATGCGCCGCAATCTCTTTGCCGTTAAGGTAAACCCTGCACGCATGCGTAACAGCGCCAAAGCGCAGCACAAGGCGCGCGTCAGCCATTTCAGGCAGAGAAAAGCCCGTCTGATAATACGCCCAGCCGTAGTGGTCGCGAAAGCGGATATCCGCCTTCTGCTCGTTGTACGACGCCGGCACGTACAGCCTTTCTGCATTTTTAAGCGGCGAGAGGCACAGCGCCTCGTCAAAATCCTCGTTGCCGAGCGCAAAATCCCATATGCCGTCGAGTTTTATCAGCAGTCTGCTGCCATTCAGTTGCGGAAATAACATAAAATCACCCATAATTATTATAGCATCTGCACTTGCATAATTCAACAAATAAAGCTATGATAGGGTTAAAGGCGGTGATAAAATGTTCAAATCAAAGTGGATTGCACCACACGAGGTGCGCGCCAGTCTGCATATTTGCTTTACAAAAGAGTTTAGTATAGATAGTTTTAAAACTGCTGTTATACGCATCACTGCCGATGATTTTTACAAGCTGTACGTTAACGGCGAATATGTGGGCGAGGGTCCCGCGCCGTCATACAAGTTCCGCTATCGCTTTAACGAGTACGATATCACCGACTTTTTGCACAGCGGCGCAAACACAATTGAGGTCAGCGTATACTACCAGGGGCTGACAAACAGGGTATGGGTGAGCGGCGACAACCGCGTTGGAATGATTGCCGATTTGCTCGTTGACGGGCAGTACCTTTTTGGCACTGACAGTAGCTGGCAGTACCGCGTTGAAAGCACATTTATCGGCGGCGAAAAGCTTGGTTATGACACTGCATTTTTGGAAAATCGCGACTTCACCGCGCCACAAGAAAAGCCATATTTTGCGCGGGAAACTGACTGCGATTACACCTTTGAAAGCGCGCCGTTTCCGTCTGTAGTGATTGAATATGTCAGCGCGGAAAAAGGGGAAAACGGCGTTTACGATTTCGGCAGGGAATACGTCGGCACGCCGATAGTCAGGGCGACTGCAAACGCAGACTGCGCGGCACTTTTTATACGTTGCGCTGAGGAGCTTGACAGCGACGGCAGACCGCGTTTTGATATGCGTTGCGGCTGCAAATATGAGGAAAAATGCACCCTCAAAAAGGGTGAAAATACTATCGAGCAGTACGACTATAAAGCGCTGCGATATATGGAAATTGAAGCCGATGAAAACGTCGCTGTAAACGAGGTTAAGCTCGCTGTGCGGCACTTTCCGTTTGACGAAAACGCACAGCAAATCCGCACCGAAAACGCGCAGCTGCAAGCCGTTTTTCAACTCTGCAAGGACACAATTCACTACGGTGTGCAGGAGGTGTTTGTTGACTGCCCGACGCGCGAAAAAGGGCAGTACCTCGGCGACGCATTTATATCCGGTTTCGCCCATTTTTATTTGACAAATGATTGCCGTTTGCTCAAAAAATCGCTGTATGATTTTGCCGATTCAATCGCATACAGCGGGCGTTTTTTGTCCGTTGCACCCTGCGCTTATCAGCAAAAAATCGCCGATTACGACCTGCTTTACCCCCATATGCTCCTTAAGTATTACCGCCTTACAAACGACGTCAAAACACTGCGGGAATTAGCTCCTGCGTGCGGGAATATTCTGCACGAATATGAGCAGTACAAAAACGCCGACGGCTTGCTTGAGGACGTAACCTCGGCGTGGAATCTCGTTGACTGGCCTGCCGAAATGCGCGACGGCTACGAGTACCGCACAGAGGGCGAAGGGGAGTACGGTCTGCACAGCGTTATCAATGCTTATTACCTGCTTGCAGTGGGCAGCTTTGAGCAGATTTGCGGCGTACTCGGCAGGGAATATGAACCGCAGTATGACTCGCTGAAAGCCGCTTTTAACCGCACATTTTTAAGCGAAAAAACGGGGCTTTACGTTGACTGCTTCGGCGGCTCGCACTCGTCTGTTCACGCAAATATTCTGCCGCTTGCGTTTGGCATTTGCAGTGAGGAAAACTGCGAAAAACCGCTTGAGTTTTTGCTCAGAAAGGGGCTTTGCTGCTCGGTTTATATGGCATATTTTCACCTCAAAGCGCTGTGCGTTAACGGCTGTAAGGACGAGGCTATGAAGCTGATTATTTCCGACGGCGAGCACAGCTGGCTCAATATGATAAAAGAGGGCGCAACCGCTACTTTTGAAGCCTGGGGCAAGGAGCAAAAGTGGAACACAAGCCTGTTCCACCCATGGGCAGTTGCACCGGTGCTTATACTCAACGAACATTATAAAGAATTAATATAATATATACATTATAATCGGTTACTCGCGTTGTTTGGACAATTGTAGGGGAGACCTTTGGTCTCCCGCGGGCGTGCAAAGCACGCCCCTACGTTCACCTGGTTACTCGCTACTCTCGGGCAATCAAGTATAAGCCTCCCTTGTGTAAAGGGAGGCTTTGTTATCGCCAAACCAACTCTAACGACTTACGACTAAAAACTCGGTGCGCCTACTTTTTGCACCGCAATATATGTGGGCGCCGTTAATAATTAATTTACAAAATATTTACAAATTGCGAAAATCGGCAGATAATTATTAAAAATCTATTGACTTTTTATTGCCTATATTATATATTCTATATGTATTTAGTGTGGGGAGGACTCACTCGCAGGTTAGTTAATTATGAACAAAATTGTTAACAAACGGGGTCAGCTGTGAACGGTGCTCAAAAATCGCAACTAAATAACGATCAAATTAAAAAATAAACTTAATTCGAAAGGATTTGATTAAAATGAGAATATCAAAGAAATTTTTAGCGATCGCTCTTTCTATTCTTATGGCTGTATCAATGATGCCTTTCACCGTATTCGCTGCAACAGGCGTTGCAACCGGCGCAGAGCTTAAAGCTGCTATCGCAAGCGCTGCAAGCGGCGATGAAATCGAGTTTACTGCAGACAACACAACTTATCCCGACACAGCAGGCGCACTTGTTATCCCTGTAGACGGCAAGGAAATCACAATCGACCTTAAGGGTCACACACAGTATTTCCGCGTAAGCGGTGAAACTGCTGTTACTTATCCTACCGATCTCTTCGTACTTAAGAACGGTGCAAAGCTTACTGTTAAGGACAGCGTTGGCGGCGGTGCAATCTATGCTACATACGGCGCAAACTCTGCTGCTTATATGTTCAATGTGCTTGACACATCTGAGCTTGTAATCGACAGCGGTAAGTATGTAATGGATAAGGCAAACCGCAGTGGTGTTATCATTTATCAGAATTCTGCTGATGCAAGCACCACAATCAATGACGGTGAATTTGAGACGGTTACTAACACGGGCGCAACAAGAACCTATCGTGATTATATCATTAATAACTCTCGCGGTGAAGTTGAGATCAACGGTGGTACATTCACAACAGGTAAGTCGACTGACTATGTTATTTCTGAAGGTAACACCACAGATACAACATTAGTTATTAACGACGGTGAATTCAACGGCACAATGTCACTTGATACATCCAAGGCTACTACCGAGCTTAACGGCGGTACTTACATGACAAATGACGGCCAGCCGAACGGCGCAGTTGCTGCATATCTTCCGGCTGATAAGGTTATTGATGCAAACGGCGAAATCGCTACAGTTGCTGCTACAACCGTAGCAAGAATAAACTCTGTTGAATACACATCACTTGCAGATGCAGTTGCAGCTTGCACAAATACAAGCAGCACAACTACCATCACGATGGTTAAGGATACTACAGAGGCTGCACCTATTACAATTTCAAACGGTGCAAAAATCACCATCAATGCAAATGGTTGCGAAGTAACATGTACAGATCGTGTATTCATCATTCGTCACGGTCAGCTTACATTCAACAATGGTACAATTTATTCAACCACAGATGATGGCGTAGCTGTTTACGGTGCTGCTACAGACAGCGGTTCAAACTACAGCACATTCACACTTGGCACTAATGCTGTCATTAACGCTCCGAATTACTTCGGTGCAATGATTGGCAATAACAGCGGTGCTGCATACGGTGCAAAGATTACAATTAACTCATCTGCTACTGTTAATTCAAAGTACGGTCTTTACATCAACGGCAGTGTTGCTGAGCCTGAAACAAAGACAAACGCAGCTGCATTCTATATTTACGGTACTGTTAATGGCGACAATGCAGAACCCGCTATCTATGCAGCAGGTTATGCAAAATGGACTATTGGTACTACTTCAACAGCTGCTAATATTACAGCCGGTTCCGGCATCTATATTAAGTCAGGCGATATGACAATTACTAACGCTAACATTACTGCAGTAGGTCAGAAAGCTGATTATGTATTCAACGCTAACGGTGCAGATGGCACAGGCGACGCAATTATCATCGATTCTTGCGGTTATCCGGGTAACATTCCTACCGTTACAATTAAGGCTGGTACAATTACATCTGCAAACGGCGAAGCTGTAGCAAGCTACGCTAAGCAGGACGACCCAAGATATCCTGACGCTACATATCCTGTAGTTGACCAGGTTATTCCGGGTACATCAACAGCTGTATTCTCAAGCGACGTTACTGCTCTTGCTGCTGACGGTTATGAAACTAACTACGACGCTGCAAAGGGCGGCTATGTAGTAGAGGTTGACGACCACACTGTTGCTAAGATTGGCAACGCTAAGTATGACACATTTGAAGCTGCTTGGAACGCTGCAGTTGACGGCGACACAATCACTCTTGTACAGGATTGCGCAGGCAACGGCCTTCAGGCACCTCAGGGTAAGTACACTCAGGGTCT
>CAYZPT010000121.1:0-6454 GCA_964480285.1 uncultured Bacteroides sp. | reverse complement strand
ACTTCCCTGCTGCTGACTGCAAGGAAAACGCCGCCGAGTACAGACAGCAGAACCGTATACTTATATATATCATTTATTAGTGCCGACAGTCGCTCTGAGTTGCGGCTCTCGTAAGCCGCGCTGACAGCAGGAACAGCGCACACACCGAGCGCCATAGTGATGCCGGGGATCAGATTTTTAAAATCGACAGCCGAACTCATCAGCCCGTAAACATAAGTAACCGTATCGTCCTGCTGCGCACCGGCAATGCGAATACTCTCGCTGTATTCGGAAACAAGCACCGACGGGTCAACTGTGCCGAGGGCGTACTGCACAGTTGCAGTGTCGAGGAACTGAAACACACTCTGTATCGCTACGCTCATCATTATCGGGAATGAAAACAGCAGTAGCTCGCGTTGCGCGCTCTTTGAAGGAACTCTGCCGCACCTCGGGATTGTGCCGCGGTTTATGCGGTCATAGATAAAGACATACACCAGACTGACAACCGAGCCGAAGGTTACGCCGACCATTGCCGCTGCGGACGTGATTGGATAAATCACAGACAGCGCCTGCTGCTTTGTGTGAACAACAGCGCCGAGCACCGCGCCCGAATTATCATAAACAGCGATAAGATACGCCATTGTCAATCTGGCAAAAACAAGCCCGAATACCATTTTGAACAGTGCTTCCAGCGTTTGCGATACTGCTGTGGGGCGCATATTCATAAAGCCCTCGTAAAATCCGCGGTAAGACGCCGCCATAGCTGAAAACAAAACGCATGGCGCAAGTACAAGCACTGTGTAAAGGCTCTGCAGCGACGCGGCAATAAAGTCGCAGTACGGCTTTGCGATAATCAGCATTACCGCCATACCGACAAGACCGACCTTGACCATCAGACGGTTTGAGCCTTTTTTGAGGGCAGACAGCGTTTCTGTATCCTCAAGTGCGTTATACTTGCCGGTCAGTTTTGAAATCGCAACCGGAAACGCACCCATTATAACCGCGTGCAAAGGAAGGTAAAGATTGTAAGCCGAGGCAAAATATCCCCTGCCGACTGCGCCGATGAATGCAGTGAGCGGAATTTTGTACACCGCACCGATAATCTTGACAATAACCGAGCTTATCAGCAAAAGAAATGCCGAGGACAGATATTTACTCTTGTCGTTCATCACATCACCAAAAAAATAAGACAATGCATAACGCATTGTCTTTTGTATTTAATTAAGTTATTCGTCCTCAGCAGTTTCTTCAATAATATCTTCAACCGCCATTTCTTCTTCCTCTTTCTCCTGCTTTTCGTACTGACGCGCCTCACGCTTTGAAAGACTTTCCAAAAATGCTTCGCGCAGCTCTGCAATCTCCTTGTCGAGCAGGTCAGTCCTCGTTTTCTGAAGCTGAATCTCCTGCAGTGCGCCCTCGATTGCCTCCTCGTCAAGCTCCTCGCCTAAATAAGCGCTGTACTGCAGTCTGCCGTATTTTTCAAACGCTTTGGAGAGCTTTGTTTTGGAGTCAAGCAGTTCAATCTTTTTCCTTGAAATCTCAAGGCGCTCCGCGCTCTTTTTGGTAGCCTTTTCCGCATAAGATTTTGTTTTTGTAAGTACGTCCTCAAAGTTGCCGTGCTTTGCGCTGTTGAGAACCTCGTCAACACCTGATAAGACATCATTAAAGTTTTTCATAAAAAACACCTCGCTGACATCCATTATATTACAACAGCTTTATTTTTGCAAGAGAAATTAAGACAATACTAATAATTATTATTAATAATAATCATTTTATATTACCGTAAAAATCATAAATCCGCTGTTTGCGTAATATAACCTCGTCAAATCTGTCAATGTATTCATAAGGGTATTTATAATTATAGACGCGTTCAATATTATTGTATGCTCCGCGTAGTTTGGTAACAGCGCCTGCGCCTGCGGCAAGGACGGTGTGCGTTTCGTCCATCATATAGATGTTATAAAGGCACTCCTTGCCGTCCTTTGCGTAGCCGACGTTTTCAAGATTGCCGAGCGATTTGCTCTGGCGGTACATATAATACGGCGCGTAGCCGCTATTCGTAAGTTCGCTGTAAGCGAAGTCAACCATTGCGCTCGCCGTATTCTTTGCAGTGAGGTCAAAATATTCATTCTCGGTAACGAGATACGCCGCGCTTTTTAGGGCGAGATTGTGCACGGTTACTGAATCCGCGTCGAGGGCAACAGCCTTTTGTATGCCCGATTTAAACGATTCAAGCGTTTCGCTGCTGAGCCCTGCGATGAAGTCCATATTGATGTTATCAAAGCCTGCCGCGCGTGCCATACTGAACGCATCGAGCGTCTGCTGTGTGGTATGCTTCCTGCCGACCTTTGCCCTGACCTCGTCGTTAAACGTCTGGGGATTGATGCTCACGCGGTCTGCGCCGAGTGCACGGACAGTCTGCAGCTTTTCAGGCGTTACAGTGTCAGGCCTGCCTGCTTCAACAGTGTATTCGCGGACTGTCGAAAGGTCGAAATCATTAGCGATAGTCTGCATAATCTGTGCGAGCTGCTTAGCTGAAAGCGTTGTTGGCGTACCTCCGCCGAAGTAGATTGTTTCAA
This sequence comes from uncultured Bacteroides sp., assembly GCA_964480285.1. GTDB lineage: Bacteria > Bacillota > Clostridia > Oscillospirales > Acutalibacteraceae > Eubacterium_R. The sequence continues at coordinate 3,896 of CAYZPT010000121.1, read as the reverse complement.
GCCGCAATCCGAGCGACTTCGCCGCCTTTGCAGTTTCCTCAAGCTCTTTGCAGAGCAGGTCAACATAGGGATTTATGAAGTCGCCCGCATTTGCTATGCTATGTGACACAAACGAGCAGTACGAGCAGCGCGTCGGGCAGAATGGGATTGACACATAGAGCGAAAATGAGTTGTCTTTTGACAGCTCGATTATGCGGTTTTCACGCTGCATAACCTCAAGCGCGAGTTCCGTTTTTGCCGGCTGTACAAGGTCGGCGGCAAACTTTTTCCTCGCGCCGTCAATGCCGAGCTTCTGCACAGTAGCGTGCATCAGCCTTGCAGGGCGCACGCCGTAGAGTATTCCCCACGGCGGCTCAAATCCCGTGATTTCGGACAGCACTTTGTACATCAGCACCGAGAGATCGTGAGCCACGTCATCGCCGCACACAGCAGAAAGGGTGCGCTCCTTTGAGTACACCCTCGCACTGACTGTTATTCGGTTGTCGTTCAGTTCGGTTACCACTTCAATGTCGCTCTCGCCGCTATCTGTAATCTTTTCAAGCGGGAAGAACATTGTTGCAAGCTTTTGCGTGTGGTAGCCGCAGTCGTGATTTATGTTTTTTAGTATCATAGACTCTTCATATAAGGGTTGTTCCTGCGCTCAAAATCAAGCGTTGAGTTCTCGTTATGACCTGCACATACAATCAGATCGCCGTTGAGTTTCTTAAGCCTTTCAAGCGACTGCTCCATCTCAACCCACGAGCCGCCCGGGAAATCAGTCCTGCCGCACGACATTCTGAACAGTGTATCGCCGGTAAACAGGTAGTTGCCGATGATGAAGCAAAGGCTGCCCTTTGTGTGACCGGGCGTTGAGATAACGCTGATTTCAGTACCGCCGAACAGCGTGCTGTCGCCGTCCGACAGCAAAATGTCCGGCAATATATTTTCCTGCGGCGAGCCGAAATAATCCGCAAGCGATTTACGCGCAGACGATAGCATCGGCGCGTCCTCTTTTGATATCGCAATCTTGCAGGACGGGTGCTTTTCCTTAAGCTTCTTTGCGCCGAGGATATGGTCGTAGTGTCCGTGAGTAAGCAGCAGATAGCGCAGGTTTGTATTGCCTATAGCTGCCTCAAGCCTCTCGTTATACGCTGTGCAGTCAATGAGCACGGAGTCGTTTGTGTTTTCGTCAATCACAAGAAAACAGTTGTTTTCAAGGCTGCCGAATGTGAGTGTGATAACTTTCATAATTCCCATAGCCTTTCTGCCCACAAAAGAATCATTATAATTCACGCATTATACCAGCCTTGTAGGGCAGACAAGGCGTATAATGGGAATTCAGCCATCGCTCGTTGTCGCATAGCGACAAACTGAGCGGGCAACATAATCGAATTATAGTGTGAATTTTCACACTATAATTCCTTTGAATCAAGAATTATTGTTACCGGTCCGTCGTTAATCAGCGACACTTTCATATCCGCTCCGAATTCGCCTGTGTCAACTTTCTTTACGCCTGCCGCGCGCATACCGTCGCAAAAGTATTCGTAAAGCGGTATAGCCGTGCTTGGCGGCGCTGCGCCGATAAATGAAGGACGTCTGCCGTGCTTGCAATCGGCTGCAAGCGTGAACTGCGAAATAACAAGCATTTCTCCGTCAACGTCAAGGCAGGATTTATTCATCTTGCCGTTTTCATCCTCGAAAATGCGCAGAACAGGCACTTTTTTAATCAGCTTATCCGCGTCGTCCTTGGTGTCGCCCTCGACAACGCAGAGAAGTATCATAAAGCCCTGCCCGCAAGAACCTGCAACCTTGCCGTCAATTTTAACTTCTGAGCTTTGCACTCTCTGAATAACTGCTTTCATTTATAATTCCGTTCTTTCTATAAGATAAACGCCCTGGATTTTATTGAGCATTTTGATTATGCCGTCAAGGTGCTCCCTGCCGTTAACCGCAACAGTGATTGTGGTAAGGCAGTTGCCGTCGTTAATCTCGCGCGCATTAAGTGCGTGAATTTTAACGTGTGCGCCTGCGAGCGCTGAAGTTATATCCATAACCACGCCCTCGCGGTCAATAGCGTAAATATTGAGCGTTGAGCGTGCTTCAACCTTGATATTCTTATCCCAGCGCGCCATAACCCAACGCTCCGGCTCGGGCGAGGTTGCAACATCGTACGGCACGTTTTTACAGTCGCGGCGGTGAATTGTCAGCCCGTGACCGCGTGTGATAAAGCCGATAATCGGCTCGCCCGGAAGCGGATTGCAGCAACGTGCCATATTGATAAGGCAGTTGTCAATGCCCTCAACGATAACGCCACCCGACGAACTCTTTGAGTCGTTGCTGATTTTAATATCAGGCTTATCTTCCTTTGTGTCCTTGTAGGTTCGGTTGTACTCGTCTTTTATGCTCGGCATAAGGCGGGTGAGGTTGATACCGCCGTAACCGATAGCGGCGTAGAAATCCTCAATGTGATTGAGGCGCTGGCGCTCTGCGAGCTTCTGAAGGAATTTGTTATAATCAAGCTCGCTTAAGCGGATGTAATTCTTCCTGAACTCGTGCTCGACAATCGCCTTGCCCTCGGCAATATTCTCGTCGCGTCGTTCACGCTTAAACCATGAGCGGATTTTTGAGCGCGCCTCGCTCGTTTTGACAATAGCAAGCCAGTCCCTTGACGGACCCTTGCCCTGCTGATTTGAAGTCAGAATCTCTACAATCTGACCTGTTTTGAGCGTGGTGTCAAGCGGAACAATTCTGCCGTCCACCTTCGCTCCGGTCATACGGTTGCCGACTGCCGAGTGAATCGCATATGCAAAGTCGATAACCGTTGCGCCCTTAGGAAGGCACTTAACATCACCTCGAGGGGTGAAAACGTAAATTTCGTCAATCGAAAGGTCGCCCTTGATATTTGCAATAATCTCAGACTTATCGTCGCTGTTCTCATTTTCAATAAGGCTGTTAATCCACTTGAGCGACTCGTCGAGCTTATCGTTGCCGCCCTTGCCGAGCTTGTACTTCCAGTGAGCGGCGATACCGTATTCAGCCGTCTTGTGCATATCCTTGGTGCGTATCTGAATTTCAAACGGTATGCCCTTGTACAGCACTGTGGTGTGAAGCGACTGGTACATATTCGGCTTCGGCATTGAAATGTAGTCCTTGAATCTGCCGGGCAGCGGCTGGAACATATCGTGAACAATACCGAGCGTATTATAGCAGTCAATCATTGTGTCAACAATAATTCTGACTGCGTAGATATCATAGATTTCGTCAAAGGTCTTGCCCTTGATATATATTTTACGGAAAATACCGTGAACAGACTTTACGCGCGAGGTGATTTTTACGCTTTTCATCAGAGGTGAAAGCTTCTCTTCAATCTGCTTTTTGATGTCCTCAAGAAATTCTTCACCCTCGTTGCGCTTCATAATAATTGATTTTTCAATTTCCTGATAAGCTACGGGGTCAAGGTAGCGGACTGCTAAATCCTCAAGCTCCTCTTTGAACGCACGGATACCGAGGCGGTGCGCGATGGGTGCATAAATTTCAAGCGTTTCAAGCGATTTTTCGCGCTGCTTGTGCGGCGGCATCTGCTCGAGAGTACGCATATTGTGGAGTCTGTCCGCAAGCTTGATGATAACGACGCGCACGTCCTGATTCATCGCAATGAACATCTTGCGTATATTCTCCGCCTGCACTTCCTCGCGTGTTGCGAGGGATACCTGCGTCAGCTTTGTTACGCCGTCAACAAGGAGTGCAACCTCGTCGCCGAACTCGTTTTTAATGAAGTCAAGGTCGCAAGTGGTGTCCTCAACAACATCGTGCAAAAGGGCAGCAATAATACACTCGTTGTCCATGCCGATTTCAAACAGAATTCTGGCAACTGCAACGGGGTGCATAATGTACGGCTCGCCGCTGCGGCGGCGCTG
>CAYZPT010000120.1:0-6570 GCA_964480285.1 uncultured Bacteroides sp. | reverse complement strand
GTGCGAACAAAACCGCAGAAACGCAAAAAAGCGTGTTGAAAAATATGAGCGCTCGCAAGCGGTCGCAGCCGATACAGATACAGATACAGAAACAGATACAGATACAGATACAGAAACAGATATAGACACAGACACTGATATTGATATAGTAACAGAAAAAGAAACAGCAGAAGATACAGACTGCACTTCTGCTGAATCACTATTACTAAGTATTAAAAAGCTTGTTTATTGAGCTTCGCTGTTATCAGCTCTCTGCTCAACTATATAATCGTGCACCTTATCCGCAAGCTCACCGTGGAGCTTGAACTTTTTGCTGAACACTATCAGCGACACAAGTATAAGAATCGGCGGCACGCCGAAGCATATAACGCCTATCGCCGTTTTGGTGGTGGCGTTTATTTGTTTTGTGGCGGAGGTAATCTGCTCGTTGTAGTTCACAAGCGCAAGTCCGCCGAACAGAATAACCGTCTGGATTGTGTAAGCCATCTTCTGCAGAAAGCCCTTCATAGAGAAGGTGATGCTCTCGTTCCTCTCGCCGTTTTTGAACTCGCCGTAGTCCACGATGTCGGCAAGGAAAACGGTCTGCGACACGAACATTGAAGCAATACCCGTCGACGCGATGATGTACGAAACGTCGAGCAGAATCGTGATTTTGAGCACGGGACCGAACAGGAACATCAGCACGTAGCCGAAGATTGTCGCCCCGAGTGAAATCTGGTAAATGCGCTTTTTGTCAAGCCACTTTGACAGAATCGGGATAACGAGCAGACCGAGCACCGAACCGACTGCGCCGATTGTCTGGAACCACGACTGCGCCTTCGGCTGCTCAAGTACATCGCAGAAATAGTAAACCGCGGTGCCGCTCGTCAGATACCAGCCGGCGTTTGACAGCATCGCAAAAACCATAAACACGACAAGCTGGTCGTTGTGCGCGATAACCTGAAATACCTTTTTGAACGAGAACTTTGCTTTCTTGTTGTAAACGACGTTTTTCTCCTTGATCGACAGTACGCAGATGAGCGAGAACGCAATCAGCGCGAGCGCGCAGATGCCTGCCCAGCGCGAAAAACCGCTTGCCGAGTAGCCCTTTTCCGTCTTGATTCCCGACGAGAGCATCGGCAGCAGGATAGGCGTGAGCACCGTGATGATACCCTGACCCAGACCGCTGAACGTACGCGCCACTGTGGAAACCATATTTCTGTCGTCGGGGTCGGTGGTGAACGACGGCACCATGCTCCAATACGGAATGTCCGCCATCGTGTTCGTCATACCCCAGAGTATGTACATAAAGCCGATGTAGATGTAAAGCGGCAGTCCGCTCATACCGAAGCTTGTGAACAGCAAAAACAGCACAACGCCGTTTGCAATCGCGCCTATGAGTATCCACGGGCGGTATTTGCCGAATCTAGTCTTAGTATTGTCAACAATTGTGCCCATCAGCGGGTCGTTGATTCCGTCCCATATGCGGGCAATCGGCGTGAGCATAAGCAAAAAGCCTTCTTTAAGTCCGAGTACGGACGACAGGTAGTAGCTCAGAAATGAGTAAAACATACCGTAGCTGAGGTCAAGACCTACCGCGCCTACGCCGTAAAATATTTTTTCTCTCCAAGTAGTTTTTTGTTCCATGGTATTCTCCTGCTTTTTATTTATTACCATTATATCATTGTTGGGTTGCTTATGCAACAGTTATTGACGGTTACCTTTGCGCAGCAAAGATTTCATCGCGAAGCGATTTCATCAAACTTGTTTGATTTCACCGCGCAAAGCGCGATTTAATTAATGAAATCAGCCTGCGGCTGATGAAATCGGCTGTGCCGATTAAATCATTGCATGATGAAATCTGCACTTTTGTGCAGATGGTATGCAAAAAGTATCAAAAGTGTTACAAAACACATTCATGAATATTTTTTCTTGACAATGGGGTATATCCCTATTATAATATAGTCAGTGGGGAGAAATCCCAAATAAAACAATACAAATCCCAAATTTCTCTAAGGAATTGAGTGGGGTTTGTACCTTATCCCTTTTTACAGGAGATTTACGTAAGGAGGATGATACCGATGCAATACGGTTTTATGGGCAACCGCACCAATAAGATCGACGCTAAGGGCAGGATATCTATCCCTGCAAATATGCGCAGTGATCTCGGCACGGAATTTGTTGCATCGCGCGGTTTCGGCAAGTGCCTGGCGCTTTATCCTCTTGACGAGTGGGACGAGTTTATGGACTCAATCCACAGAGTAAATCACAAAAAGAGGAAGCAGCTTGAATTCTTCTTCCTCGCTAATGCTGAGAAGATGAGCCTTGACGGACAGGGCAGGCTGCTGCTTAACGACGACCTGCGCAAGGCGGTTGACCTTGACGGTCAGGAAACGGCGGTTGTCTTCGGCAAGGGCAGACATATTGAAATATGGAACTGCGACCAGTTCACTGCCGAGCTTAACCAGATTACGGTTGACGAGGTTGAGGACATTATCGACGAGTTCGACATTTAATTAATTCAGATAATTAAAATGGAATTTGTACACAAGAGCGTGCTGTTTGACGAGGCGGTTGACTCGCTGAATATCGACAGCAACAAAACAATTGTTGACGGCACTGCGGGCGGCGGAGGCCACTCCGCGGCGATTGCGGCAAAGGCGGGCAGGCTGATTGCGGTTGACCGCGACCCTGACGCTATCAAGGTTCTTCACGAACGGCTGGACAAGCTCGGCAACGTCACAATTGTGCAGAACAATTTTGAGAACATAAAGCAGATTATCGCAGACCTCGGGCTTGACGGTGTTGACGGAATACTCGTTGACCTCGGTGTGAGCTCGTTCCAGCTCGACACAGCAGAGCGCGGCTTCTCCTACCACAAGGACGCGCCGCTCGATATGCGCATGAGCAAGTCCGGCTTAAGCGCAAAGGATGTTGTGAACACATACTCAGAGCAGGAGCTTGCGGACATATTCTTCCGCTACGGCGAGGAGAAGTTCGCACGCAGGATTGCAAAGAATATAGTTGAAGCAAGACAATATGGCGGGATTGAAACAACGTTTCAGCTCGTGGACATAATCAAACAGTCGTATCCGCAGAAAGCGATGCGCGATTCGCACCCGGCAAGAAAGACGTTCCAGGCAATACGCATTGAAGTTAACGCAGAGCTTGACGCACTGTCAAACCTGCTTGACGGCGCGATGGACGTGCTGAACAGCGGCGGCAGGCTGAGCGTGATAACCTTCCATTCGCTTGAGGACAGAATGGTCAAGGAACGCTTTGCAAAGTGGGCAAACCCCTGCACCTGCCCGAAGGAATTCCCGGTGTGCGTATGCGGCAAAAAGCCGCTCGGCAAAATGCCGTTTAAATCAAAAGCCCCGACGGCAGCAGAGCTTGAGGAAAATCCAAGAGCAAGATCGTCAAGGCTGAGATGTTTTGAAAAGTTTTGAGTTTAACACTTAAAGTCAGAAAGAGGAGGTGAAAACAGTGACCAATACCAATGATTTCAGAAGCGGTGCTTATTACGGTAGCACAAGGTCTCTTATTGACTCATTTGACTATTCGCGCGGATCGCAGGCGCCAAAGCTTCGTCCGCAGGAGAAGCCTGAAGAAGATCAAAAGCTTAAGCTTCGTCAGAACAAGCGCTTAAAGAGCAAAAGCGTTCTCAGAAAAGAACAGAAGGCCTCGGCAAATAAAGCGATAAAGGTTGCACTTGTCGCTGTTTTATGCCTTGGAATGATTTGCATGGCGCTTCACTCGATGGCGCAGAAAAACGAACTTACAAGAGAGATTTCGGCAAAGCAGACAGAGATTGCAAACGCACAGAGCGAGCACATCTCACTGCAGAGCCAGCTCAACGCGCTTGTGTCGATGAAAACCATTGACAAGGTAGCTGTCGAAAAACTCGGTATGACCAAGATGAAATCCAACCAGATTCAGTATATGAATGTGGATGAGTTCGTTTCCGCTCAGAAGGAAGCTGCAAAGAAAGAGCAGGCGGCTGTGGACAAGAAAGCACACAGCAAAACGACTGTCAAAAAGTCGGCTGCAAGTAATAAAAAGAACTAATAAGCATATAATTTATGAGAGTTCTTAGAACTCTCTAAAATGCTTTATATGGATTGATTGAGTCGCAGGCGAGAAACTGATTTGGCTCCCTTGTGTAAAGGGAGCTGTCATCCGAATGGATGACTGATGAGGGGATTTCTATTTGCTGCTTATTGTGGCTTTGACGATTTGCCCCTCATCCGACTGCACTATGTGCAGCCACCTTCCCCCCCGAGGGGAAGGTTAAATAGGTTTAATTGATTTTATGGGGGTGACAACATGGCAGGATTTAAACAGGGAATGCGGTACAGGATTCTCGTTCTTGCCGTTGCTGTTACCTTTTTGTTTTGTTTAGACGGCGTACGCGTTCTCTATCTTCAGGTTGTAAAGCATGACGAACTCGCTGCAAAAGCGGAGTCGCAACAGCTTTCGGACACAGAGGTCAAGGCAATGCGCGGCACTATTTACGACAGCGACGGCAATATCCTCGCCCAGTCGGCTACGGTGTGGAACATCTTTATTGACCCGTCAAACATCAAGACTGAAGAAAAGCGCAACACAGTCGTTAACGGACTTGCCAAGTACCTTGAGCTTAACGAAAAAGAGAAAAAGAAGCTCTACAATGACTCGAAAAAAGATACAAAATACGTTGTAGTAGCCAAGAAAATTGAGAATTCCGTTAAGGAAAAAATTGCTGATTTTTCTGCCAAAGAGCGTCTCGGCAATATCATCGGCAGCGAGCAGACAACACGCCGCTACTATCCTTACGACAGCTTTGCTTCGTCTGTTCTCGGCTTCTGCGGCGGCGACAATCAGGGACTTTCGGGACTTGAGGCGTACTACAACAAAGAGCTTGCAGGAACAAACGGCAGAATTATCACCGTTAAGGACGCGAACTCCAACAGGCTCCCGAATGATTATGAAACCTCGATTGAAGCTGTTGACGGCGATTCGCTTGTGCTGACAATCAACCAGCCGATTCAGTACTATCTTGAAAAAGGGCTTAAAGAGGCGCTCAACGAATATCAGTGCAAGGGTACATACGGTGTCGTTATGAACTGCAACACCGGTGCGGTGCTCGCGATGAGTTCAATGCCTGATTACGACTGCAGCGACCCGTACAAGATTACCTACAGCAAAATGAAAAAGGAAATACAAAACGAGAACGGCAAAAAAGCCAAGGCGAAAAAAGAGAGCGAATGCGTTCAGCGCCAGTGGCGTAATTTCACAATCAACGATACTTACGTTCCCGGTTCTGTATTCAAAACATTTATGGCGTCTGCAGCGCTTGAAGAAAACGTTGCTACACTTGACACAAGATACACCTGCACCGGCGGTATTCAGGTAGACCAGTACTATATGAAGTGCCACTATCACGCAGGTCACGGCACACAGAATTTCACACAGGGACTTGAAAATTCGTGCAACCCGTTCTTCATCACAGTCGGTCAGAAACTCGGCGCGCACAATTACTTCAAATATTTCAACGCGTTCGGTTTTACCGAAAAAACGGGCATCGACCTTCCGGGTGAGGCAATGTCGCAGTACTATCCGGAGGATCAGTACGGCATCGTTGAGCTGTCATCCGCATCGTTCGGACAGACAAACTCGCTCACACCGATTCAGGTTTGCTGTGGACTTTGCGCCATTGCAAACGGCGGCACACTCTTAAAGCCTTACATTGTGTCCGAAATCAGGGACGCAAACGGCAACACCGTTAAAAAGACGGAGAAAAAAGAAGTACGCCGCGTGCTCAGCGAGGACACAAGCGAAAAGGTCCGTAAGATGATGAAAGGCGTTGTTGACGAGGGTACAGGTAAAAACGGTTACGTTGCAGGATACCGCGTGGGCGGTAAGACGGGTACCTCAACCAAGCTCGGTGAGTCAAAGCCGGGTGAAAAGGATAAGTACATTGTATCTTTCGCAGCGATTGCACCGTCCGATAAACCGGAGATTGCAGTGCTCGTTCTTGTTGACGAGCCCAACGTGGACCTCGGTGGCGGCGCACTGTGCGCACCGATTGCCGCACAGGTTACAGAGCAGGCAATGCAGGTGCTCGGTATCGAGCCGAAGTATGACGAAACGGAAGCAAAAGATATGTCAACCACAGTTCCGTCGGTTATCGGCGGCACGGCAGAAAGCACTATGAGAACGCTCACAAGCGCAAACCTGCACTACGTTGTTGTGGGTAACGGCGACAAGGTTGTTGACCAGTCACCGGCGGCAGGCTCGTCAATCCCGAGCGGCGGCGTTGTGGTGCTGATTACAGACAAATCCAAGAGACAGAAGGTTGCAGTTCCCGACTTTACGGGACTTTCAATCAGCGAGGCGAAAAACGCAGCGCAGTCCAAAAACCTTAACATACGGATCGGTGGTAACAGCCTGACAAATGAAAATGTGGTTGCTTATTCGCAGTCAGTGCAAAAGGGTAGCAAGGTTGACGCCGGTACAGTTATTGATGTTTCGTTCAAGAGTACGGTATCAGTGCTTGATTAACCAAAATATTAACCTCTCGGGAGGGCGAGATGAAACTTTCAGAATTAC
>CAYZPT010000119.1:0-6585 GCA_964480285.1 uncultured Bacteroides sp. | reverse complement strand
CGCCCACAGCCTCAACGCTCTCATTAATAACAGCGTATCCGTGGTTCTGTGAGGATATGTAGGTCCTGCCCGTTTCAAGATTCTTGACAGGCTGATTTACGCCGCGGTGGCCGTATTTGAGTTTGGTGGTTTCGCCGCCCATTGCAAGCGCAAGCAGCTGATGACCGAGGCAGATGCCGAAAATCGGCACCTCGCCAATGAGCTTCTTGATTTCCTCAATAATCTCCGTATTCTCGGCAGGGTCGCCGGGGCCGTTGGAGAGCATAATGCCGTCCACACCGAGTTTCAGAATGTCCTCGGCTTTAGTGTCGTAAGGCATAACAGCAACGTTGCAGCCGCGCTTTTGCAGCTCGTGCACGATGTTAGCCTTTGCGCCGAAGTCGAGCAGAACGACGTTATATTTGTGCTCCTCGCTCGGGTGAAGCGCCGCGCGGTTTTCGGAAACACTTTTAACCGCGTCAGTCACTCTGTACGCGGCAAGCTTTTCGCTGTCAATATTCCTCGGGTCAGACGTGATAATCGCGTTCATTACGCCTGCTTCGCGGATAATCTTCGTGATTTCGCGCGTGTCAACGCCGTATACGCCTACAATTCCGTTGTCTTTGAGGAATTTATCAAGCGTTTCCTCACATCTGAAATTGCTCGGGTCGTCGCACTTTTCGCGAACTATGTATGCGCTTACGTAGCTTTTTTTGCTCTCCATATCGGCGGCAATAATACCGTAGTTGCCGATAAGCGGGAAGGTCTGCATAACAATCTGACCGTAGTAGCTCGGGTCGGTCAGCGTTTCAATGTAGCCGCCCATGCCTGTGGTGAACACAAGCTCGCCGAGCACTACGCCGTCCGCGCCAAACCTGTAGCCTTTAAAAACGTCGCCATTTTCAAGGCAAATGTAAACTTCTTTCATATAATCACCAAAAACCTATCAAGCTTTCCCCTCGGGGGAAGGTGGCTGCCGTCAGGCAGTCGGATGAGGGGATAACCGGATACTGTATTAGAAAATTATCCAAGTAGCTTTACTAAAACTGCCTTCTGCGCGTGCAGTCTGTTTTCCGCCTCGTCAAAGATCTCATCTGCGTGCGCTTCAAACACCTTTGCAGTGATTTCTTCCTCACGGTGTGCGGGCAGACAGTGCAGCACCATTGCGTCGGGCTTTGCTGCTGCCATAATTGCGTCGTTAATCTGGAAGTCTTTGAAAATCTTTTCGCGCTCTGCCTTTTCTTCCTCCTGACCCATTGAAGCCCAAACGTCAGTGTAAAGAATGTCAGCGTCCTTAACGCAAGCCATAATGTCGTCGGATACGGTGAGTTTGCCGTTTTCCTGCGCCCACTTTGTCAGTTCAGCGTCAGGCTCATAGCCTTTAGGACAGGCGATAGCACACTCAATTCCCATTGCGATACAGCCTGCAATAAGGCTGTTTGCCATATTGTTGCCGTCGCCGACAAAGCAGAGTTTAAGTCCGTCAAAGCTCTTTTTGTACTCGCGGATTGTCATAAGGTCGGCGAGCACCTGGCACGGATGGCAGTAGTCAGTAAGTCCGTTGATAATCGGGATTGAGCCGTATTCAGCCAGATCTTCTACTTCCTTTTGCTCGAAGGTGCGGATCATAATGCCGTCAAGGTAGCGTGAAAGCACTCTTGCAGTGTCCTCAACAGGCTCGCCCCTGCCAATCTGCAAATCGCGGTTTGAGAGGAAAAGCGCCTGACCGCCGAGCTGATACATACCTGTTTCAAAGCTTACGCGTGTTCTTGTGGAGCTTTTCTGGAAAATCATACCGAGAGTTTTGCCTGCAAGGTGATGATGCTGAATTCCGTTGTGGGTTTCATATTTAAGCTGGTCCGCAAGGTTGAGAATCTCAAGAATCTCCTTCTTGCTTAAATCCTGTAATTTGAGTAAGTGTTTCATGCTTCTATTGCCTCCTTGAGTATCTTTAAGCCCTCATCGATTTCATCATAATCAATAATCAGCGGGGGAAGTAATCTTACTTTGTTGTGATGTGCTGTCAGTACAAGCAGTCCATTTGTAAGGCACTCCTTTGCGATGTCTGCGGCGTTTTTATCGGTTTCGATGCCGAGCATCAAGCCCATTCCCGTAATGCCCTTAACGCCGTCGATTTCGTTGAGCGTTTTGATTATGTATTCGCTCTTTTCGGTAACGCTTTTCAGCAGATTACCGTCAATGCGCTTTGCAACATTAACCGCGCCGGCAGCTACAATCGGGTTGCCGCCGAAGGTTGAGCCGTGGCTTGACGGTGTTACGCATGGCGCAACCTTTTCGCCGAAGATAACCGCTCCAATCGGCAGACCGCCGCCAAGACCCTTTGCAGTCGTCACAATATCGGGTGTGATGCCAAAGTGCTCGTAAGCAAAGTATTTGCCCGTTCTGCCGTTGCCGGTCTGCACCTCGTCGCAGATGAGAAGGATGTCCTTTTCCTTTGCGATTTCGTCAAGCGTGCTGACAAATTCCTGCGTCAGGCAGTTCACGCCGCCCTCGCCCTGTATGCACTCAAACATAATCGCGCAAACGTCGTCGGTTGCCATCTCTTTTATCTTTACGCAGTCGTTGGCAGGGCAGTATTTGAAGCCCTCGGTGAACGGCGCAAAAATCGTGTGGAATTCGTCCTGACCCGTCGCCGCGAGAGTGGTAATCGTCCTGCCGTGGAACGAATCGCACAGCGTGATAATCGTCTTTCTGCCTTCGCCGTACTTGTCAAAGCTGTACTTGCGCGCAAATTTGATTGCGCCCTCGTTAGCTTCCGCACCCGAGTTGCCGAAGAATACCTTGTTGAGCCCTGTTTTTTCGCACAGAAGCTGTGCAAGCTCTACGCATGGGCGTGTGTAGTAAAGGTTGCTCGTGTGCTGCACGAGGTCAAGCTGTGTAGCAACAGCCTTCTTCCATTCGTCGTCGGCAATGCCGAAGGCGTTAACGCCGATACCCGAGGTAAAATCTATGTATTTTTTGCCGCTTTCATCGTACAGCACGGCGCCTTTGCCGTTTTTAAGGCAAACATCAAACCGTCCGTACGAGTGCGCGACGAATTCGTTGTCAAGTTCTTTAGTATTCATATATAATCTCCAAACTGATTTGCCTTCCCCCTGGGGGGAAGGTGGCTGCCGTCAGGCAGTCGGATGAGGGGTAAATCTTATTTCGTAATGCGAAACATCGTACCCATACCTTCATCGGTAAGCATTTCCATAAGGATGGAGTGGGGAACGCGTCCGTCAATGATAAACGCTTTCTTGCAGCCCTGGCGCAGCGCCTGCGTCATGCCGTCAATCTTCGGTATCATACCGCCGCTTATAATGCCCTCTGCAATGAGCGCCGGCGTGTCTGAAACGTAAACGCGGCGGATAAGCGTGCTCGGGTCGTCCTTATCCCTGCAAAGACCAACTGTGTCGGTCATGGAGATAAGCGCCTCCGCCTTCAGCGCGCCTGCAACTGCCGCTGCAACTGTGTCCGCGTTGATGTTGTAGCAGTCGCCGTTTTCGTCGTATCCGATGGTCGAAATTACGGGAATCCAGCCGTTGTCAAGGATTTCCGTCACAGCTTCCATATTAGTTTCAACAATATCGCCTACATAGCCGTGCGTTTCGTCATACGGCTTGCACTTAATCATATTAGCGTCCATGCCTGACAGACCGAGCGCGTGACCGCCGAGGTTGCCGATTTTGCAAACCAAATCCTTGTTCACCTTGCCTGCAAGCACCATCTGCACCACGTCAACGGTATCCTTATCCGTAACGCGCAGACCGTCCTCAAACTTGCTCTCGATGTTCATTTTGCCGAGCGTCTTGTTGATTTCAGGGCCGCCGCCGTGTACAAGCACAACCTTTATGCCGATAGTCGTCAGCAGCACAAGGTCACGCATAACGGCTTCCTTAAGCTCCTCGTTAACCATTGCGTTACCGCCGTACTTCACAACAATAATCTTGTCGCGGTACAGCTGAATATTCGGCAGCGCCTCCGCAAGTATGTGCGCTTTTTGCATATTATCTATGTTCATATTAGTACCATCCTTACTTAAAATGGGTACGGGCAAAGCCCGTCATCAACTGCTAACTGACATAAATTTGCTCGAAAATTTATGTCCTGTAATCACCGTTAATCTTTACATAATCATACGTCAGATCGCAGCCCCACGCCGTTGCACAGCGGTCGCCGCAATTGAGGTAAGCATAAATCGTAATCTCGTCGCTTTTTAGTATTTCAGCCGCCTTTTCCTCGGAAAAGTCAACGCCTGCGCCGTTTTCGCAAACCTTAATCGTTCCGTATTCACTTGCAATTTCAACGTCAACCTTGTTGATGTCGAACTCTGCGTCTGCGTAGCCGATTGCGCAGAGGATTCGTCCCCAGTTTGCGTCCTCACCAAAAATTGCACATTTCAGAAGGTTGGAGCAAACAATGCTTTTTGCAACCGTCCTTGCGGTTTCAACATCCTTTGCACCCCAACAGGTGCAAACGAGCAGCTTTGTCGCGCCCTCGCCGTCCTTTGCAAGCATCTTTGTAAGGTTAGCCATAACCTCGCAAAGCGCGCTCTTGAAAACTTCGTACTCCTCGCCCTCGCAGGTGATTTCCTCGTTGAGCGCAAGTCCGTTTGCCATCAGCAGCACCATATCATTTGTTGAGGTGTCGCCGTCGATTGACAGGCAGTTGTATGTAATCTGCACTATATCACTGAGCGCCTTTTGCAGCATTTCTGCAGTAATCGCGCAGTCAGTGGTTATGAAGTTCAGTGTGGTCGCCATATTCGGGTGAATCATGCCCGAGCCTTTAGCCATACCGCCGATTCTGCAAGTTGTGCCACCGATTTTAAACTCTACGGCAAACTCCTTTTTAACCGTGTCGGTTGTCATAATCGCCGTTGCTGCCTCAAGATTTTTGTTATAGCAAAGCCCTTTTGCAAGCACAGGCACAGCAGCTTCAATCGGCTCAATAGGAAGCACCTGACCTATAACTCCCGTTGACGCCACAAGCACTTCTTCCTTATTGATGTTAAGCTCGTCTGCGACAAGCTCGCACATTCTTTCAGCCTTTTCAACGCCGTCAGCGTTGCAGGTGTTTGCGTTTTTGGAGTTGGCAATAACCGCAAGCGCCTTGTTGCCCGATTTCTCAAGATTAGCCTTAGTCACAAGCAGGGGAGCGCCCTTGACCTTATTCTGTGTGTAAACAGCCGCCGTGTTCGCCGGCACATCAGAAGTAAAAAGGCATATGTCATTTTTGTGCTTCACGTCAGGGCTGTCGTTAGCAGGCTTCTTAATACCGCAGTAAGTTCCGCTCGCCTTGTAGCCCTGCGCGGCGCAAATTCCGCCGTCAATATAAGTAAAATCAAGTTTCATATTATTCTCCTAAATTTAACCCTGTGGTTTCATCAATCCCCAGCGCGATGTTCATGCATTGTATTGCAGCGCCGCTTGCGCCTTTACCGAGGTTGTCAAATCGCGATGTGACGAGTATTCTATCGTCGTTGCCGTTGATTTCGATTTCCATATCGTCGCGACCTGCAAAGTTGTTCGCGCCAATCATACTTTCGCTGTAACCAATCTCGCGTACCTTGACAAACGGCTCGCCGTCGTAGTGCCCGGCAAACATTTTTTGCAAATCGGATTTTGTCATTTTCTTTTCAAGCATATCGGTGAACAGCGGGATTGACACAACCATGCCCTGCGGGTAGTCGCAGATGTGCGGTGCGAAGAACGGCACGCGCGAAAGTCCGCTGATTGCCTTCATCTCTTTGAGATGCTTGTGCTCCTGTGTCAGCGCGTACTGTCTGGGCGAGTCAAGTTCGCTGTTTCTGTTTTCGTCCTCATACTGCGCAATGCCCTTTATACCTGCACCTGTGTATCCGCTGACTGCGTAGCAGGTGAGTGGATAGTCAGCCGCAATTACACCGTGCTTTACAAGTGGATATACAATCGAGTTGAAACCGCTCGCGTAGCAACCCGGCACAGCAATTCTATTGCTGCTTCCAATCTTGTCTCTGAAACTGTCGTCAAGCTCCGCAAAGCCGTAAGCCCAGTCTGCGTTAGTTCTATGTGCAGTCGACGTGTCAATAATCTTTACACTGTCGTTTGTCACAAGTGACACCGCCTCAATGCTCGCCGCGTCGGGCAGGCAGAGGAAAGTGATTTCAGATTCGTTAATCAGCCTTGCGCGCTCTGCAGCGTCCTTGCGCTTGTCGCTGTCAATTTTCAACAGCTCAATGTCGCTTCGGTTTTCAAAGCGTTCATATATTTTCAGACCGGTCGTGCCTTGCGATCCGTCAATGAATATTTTCGTCATTTTTATACATTACCTCGCTAAATATTAATTATATTATACGCAAAAGAATGTTCGTGTCAATAGATTTATTGCAATATGTTATAAATATACAAAAATAATGCAAGAATATACAATGATTATCGGCAATATTATGCTGTTTATGCACTAAGATTGTATATATACAATACGATTAACAGTACTGTGTGTTGATTTTTCTGCTCGATTCTTTAAGGTAAAAACTGTGCCTGATTCTTAGGCGAGGTGCGGTAGCAAAGGATAGGTTTTGACTTTGTCCTTTTGCCCCTAAAACAATTAAAAATCCCATGA
>CAYZPT010000118.1:0-6612 GCA_964480285.1 uncultured Bacteroides sp. | reverse complement strand
ATGCAGAACGAATGGGCAGGCGCACAGGCATTCTCCTCTTTTGACACATATCTTGCACCGTTCGTTAAGGTGGACAACCTTTCACAGAAGGAAGTTAAGCAGTGCATCCAGTCCTTTGTTTACGGCGTAAACACTCCAAGCCGTTGGGGCACACAGGCACCGTTTTCAAACATCACGCTTGACTGGGTTGTACCGAACGACCTCAAGAACCTGCCTGCTATAATCGGCGGCAAGGAGATGGATTTCACCTACGGCGACTGCCAGAAGGAAATGGATATGGTAAACAAAGCCTTCATCGAAATTATGATTGAGGGCGACGCAAACGGACGCGGCTTCCAGTATCCTATCCCGACATATTCAATCACACGCAACTTTGACTGGAGCGAGTCAGAGAACAACAAGCTCCTGTTTGAAATGACTGCTAAGTACGGCACACCGTATTTCTCAAACTACATCAACTCCGACATGGAGCCGAGCGACGTTCGTTCAATGTGCTGCAGACTTCGTCTTGACCTTCGCGAGCTCCGCAAAAAGTCAGGCGGCTTCTTCGGTTCAGGTGAATCAACCGGCTCAATCGGCGTAGTTACAATCAACCTGCCGAGAATCGCATATCAGGCAAAGGACGAGGCTGACTTCTACAAGCGCCTTGACCACCTTATGGATATCGCGGCTCGCAGCCTTAAGACAAAGAGAACCGTTATCACAACTCTCCTTGATCAGGGTCTGTATCCTTACACAAAGAGATACCTCGGCACATTTGCAAACCACTTCTCAACCATCGGTCTTATCGGTATGAACGAAGTTGGTCTTAACGCAAAGTGGCTGCGCGCTGACCTCACTGACGAGACAGTACAGCGTTTTGCACGCGACGTACTCAACCATATGCGTGAGCGCCTCTCCGACTATCAGGAGAAGTACGGCGACCTCTATAACCTTGAGGCTACACCGGCTGAATCAACGACTTACCGCTTTGCTAAACACGATAAGGAAGCATTCCCGGACATCATCACTGCTAATATGAACGGCGATCCGTACTACACAAACTCATCACACCTGCCTGTTGGTTACACAGAGGATATCTTCTCTGCTCTCGATATTCAGGACGACCTGCAGACGCTTTACACATCGGGTACTGTATTCCACGCATTCCTCGGCGAAAAGCTGCCGGATTGGAAGGCTGCTGCTAATCTTGTTCGCAAGATTGCCGAAAACTACAAGCTCCCATACTACACAATGTCACCGACATATTCTGTTTGTAAGGATCACGGCTATCTTTCAGGCGAGCAGTACACCTGCCCGATCTGCGGCGAAAAGACTGAGGTTAACAGCCGTATCACAGGTTACTACAGACCTATCCAGAACTGGAACGACGGTAAGGCACAGGAATACAAAGACCGCAAGGTTTACAACATCGGCAGATCAAAGCTCACACACACAGGACCGAATCCTGCTCCTGTTGACTATGTTGAGCCGGAGGTTGCTCAGGAGCAGGCTCCTGCAACTACAGAAGCACAGGGCGTAATCCTGTTCAAGACTGCAACCTGCCCGAACTGTAAGGCAGCTGCTGCGCTCCTTGACAAAGCAGGAATCGCTTACACAGCGCTCAATGCTGACGAGCAACCCGAGCTTGTTGCAAAGTTTGGCATCAAGCAGGCACCGACTCTGATTATCCCGAACGGCGACGAATTTGAAAAGTTCCGCGGCGTATCGGATATCAAAGGCTGGCTAATGAATAAATAAAGCGATTAAGGCTTCCCCTTGAGGGGAAGCTGTCGCATTTATGCGACTGATGAGGTGTAGATGCGAAGCATCGTTATATTATTGCCACCTCATCCGTCTTGCCTTCGGCAATCCACCTTCCCCTCGTTTGCCCCTCATCCGTCAGCCTTACGGCTACCACCTTCCCCCGAGGGGGAAGGCTTAACAGGTTGAATTGATTATATTCGGGGAAGGCTTTATTAAGACACAACGAGGTAAAAACTATGTATGATATTATTGTAGTGGGCGGCGGTCCGGCAGGTATGACTGCGGCGCTGTACGCGCAGCGCAACGGCAAGAGCGCGCTCGTTATTGAAAAGGCTGGCTTCGGCGGTCAGATTACACATTCGCCGAAGGTTGAGAACTTCCCCGGCTCACTTTCAATCAGCGGCAACGAGCTTGCTGACAAGCTGTTTTCGCAAATTCTTGAGCAGGGCGCAGAGTTTGAAATTGAAACCGTTTGCGCTATTGAGGATAACGGCGCCACAAAGACCGTAAAGACTGAAGAAGGCGGCGCTTACGAGTGCAAGGCAGTTATCATTGCCACGGGCGTAAAACACCGTATGCTTGGCATTGAGGGCGAGGACGAGCTCGTTGGCGAGGGCATCTCCTTCTGCGCGGTATGCGACGGCGATTTTTACACGGGCAAGACGGTCTGCGTTGCAGGCGGCGGCAACTCCGCACTGCAGGAGGCAATACTCCTTTCAGACAAATGCAGCCGCGTAATTATGCTGCAGGATTTGCCGCAATTCACCGGTGAAGAAAGACTGCAGCAGGTGCTGTTTGCACGCGACAATGTTGTTTCCTACACAGGCGTTAAAATCACCGGCTTCGTCACAAAGGATGGCGAGCTTGACGGCGTTGAGATTGAAAAGGACGGCGCAAAGGAAATCGTGAAGTGCGACGGACTGTTTGTTGCAATCGGACTTATTCCCGAAAACGAGCCTTTCAAAGAGCTTGCAAAGCTCAACGACTTCGGCTACTTTGATTCGGACGAGCAGTGCACAACAAAAACGCCCGGCATATTTGTTGCAGGCGACTGCCGCAGCAAGTTTATACGTCAGGTGACTACCGCTGCAGCGGACGGCACAATCGCCGCTCTCGCAGCATGCAGATACATTAATGAGTTATAAATTATAAGAATTTAAAACCGCTATAGGCTTGAGTCTACAGCGGTTTTTTGTATAGTTATTAAATTTTGTGATTCGAATACGGGGCGCCGAGGTCGTCGCCCCCATTCAATACTATGTTGACAAAACGGGAGAGTCTTTTGACTCTCCCGTACTTTATGTGCAAGTTTTTTGCGTCGCTATCTGAAAACCAGCGACTAACTACTAAAAACTATTATCCTTTGCCCCAGTTTTTGATTGTCTTTTTAAGATCGTCAGGGTAGTTGGTTGTGATATTGTCAGGTCTGTTTACAAGCGCTCGTTTCATATGATAGTCTTTATCAACAGTCCAGACGGAAAGCTTGTAACCGTTGTCGTGTAAAACTTCCGACAGCGTTCGGCTTGCGTTTGCGTGATTGCAGTTGATACCGCAGGCACCTGTTTTAACAAGCATATCAATAAGTTTCTGCTGATAATCTGCGGAAAAGATCTTAATTCTGCTCGGTATATAGTTGATGTAAAACTCCACGTTAGGACATTTTTCAACAACGTCTTTAGCGTTCCACTCCTCAATACCGGTGAGGAATACGCGGTCAATCATACTGTATTCAACAATCAGGTCATGAAGTGCGGGTAATAGCCTTATCTCTTTGATATCAAGATTAATCATAATCTTGCTGTCCCTTACCACTTCAAACACGCTTTTAAGCTCTGTGCCGTTGGTGTTTGACGGTATTATATCATGACCCATAACAACCGTACCGTTAGGTCGCTGGCGAATATCAAGTTCAATTGCATCTACGCCCTCTTCAATAGCTTTTTTTACAAATTCCATTGAGTTGGCTTGCGTATCGTATGCGCCTGAATGCGCCGTAATTGTGAAGCCGTCGACGAAGGTAAGCTTTATTTCGTCATACGACTTGGTGAAGGCGTATGTTGCAACGCCCATAATCATTGCAACTGCAACTATGAACGCAAACACCTGATACGAAAAATGCATCGCCCACGTAGGCGTCATATTGCGCTTGAGAAACCGTTTGAATTTCTGCCAGCGCGTCAGTTTTTCAGCCATTAAATAATCACCTTAAATCAATTGAAATGGCAACCAATCTCCTGATTGTTTGAGCGCAGCGCACGAGTAAACAAAGGCTGCATACTACACACTGCTAACTGCTGACTGAAACAAGTTGCCGAAGGCTACTTGTTTCCTGAATAGTTCGGTGCTTCTTTAGTGATATATACATCGTGCGGGTGGCTCTCGATAAGACCGGCGCCCGTAATCTTCATAAACTTCGCCTTTGTGCGCAGCTCCTCGATAGTGTGGCAGCCGACATAGCCCATACCTGAGCGCAGACCGCCCATCATCTGGAATACTGTATCAGAAAGGGATCCCTTGTAAGGCACACGACCTTCTACACCCTCCGGTACAAATTTCTTTGAGCCCTTCTGGAAGTATCTGTCAGCCGAGCCGTGGTTCATTGCGCCGAGCGAGCCCATGCCGCGGTAAACCTTGAACTGTCTGCCCTGCCAGATTTCTGTCTCACCCGGAGATTCCTCACAGCCTGCAACGAGCGAGCCGACCATAACCACGCTACCGCCTGCAGCGATAGCCTTAACGATTTCGCCCGAGTATTTGATACCGCCGTCTGCGATAATCGGCACGCCGAATTTATCTGCTCTTTCGGCAGAATCGTAAATAGCGGTAATCTGCGGAACACCGATACCCGCAACGACACGGGTTGTGCAGATTGAGCCGGGGCCGATACCGATTTTAACAGCATCTGCACCTGCTTTGATGAGCGCCTCAGTAGCCTCGGCAGTGGCAACGTTACCTGCGATAAGGTCAATCTGCGGGAATGCATTTTTAACCTTGGATACGTTTTCAATAATATTTTTGGAGTGACCGTGCGCGGAGTCGAGCACGAATGCGTCAACACCTGCGTCTGCAAGCGCCTTTGCTCTGTCAAGCACATCAGCAGTAACGCCGAGCGCAGCAGCACAGAGAAGTCTGTCGTTATTATCACGGGCAGTGTTGGGATACTTAACCGCCTTTTCGATATCCTTGATTGTAACAAGTCCGGTGAGCTTGCCGTTTGAATCAACAAGCGGGAGCTTTTCAACCTTGGACTTCATAAGGATAGTCTTTGCTTCCTCAAGCGTTGTGCCCGCCTTGCCTGTAACAAGCTGCTCTTTGGGAGTCATAACATCTGCGATTTTGATGTCAAAATCAGTGAGGAAACGCAAGTCGCGGTTAGTGAGAATACCCACAAGCGTGTTATTATCGTCACAAATCGGAACACCGCTGATATGGTACTTGCCCATAAGTGCGTCTGCATCGCGCACCGTATGCTGCGGGGAAAGATAAAACGGATTTGCAATAACGCCGTTTTCTGAGCGTTTAACCTTGTCAACCTCAGTTGCCTGGTCTTCAATAGTCATATTTTTGTGAATAACGCCGATACCGCCCTCACGCGCAATGGCAATAGCCATCTGTGATTCGGTAACAGTATCCATAGCCGCTGTCATAAGCGGAATATTAAGCGTGATGTTGTTTGTAAGTCTGGTGTGAAGGTCAACTCCGTCGGGTGTAACGTCTGATTCTGCGGGAATAAGAAGCACATCGTCAAAGGTGAGTCCCTCTTTAACAAACTTTTCGCCGTATCCGTTCATATCTCTACCTCCAAAAAATTATTTTTACTATTCTATCACTAATGCAGTGTAATATCAAGTGTTTATTTACATTTAATGGATTTTACCGCACTCCACGAAGAATAATATGTTTTTTTATCAATCACCTTATATGCACGAACGCGTACATAATACCTCGTTTTTGATTTGAGCGGTTTAATGGTTTTTTGCGTCGCTTTGCTTTTTGTTTTATAGGTCTTGACGTTGGAAGAAAAGTTCTTTTTGGTGCAACACTGAATCTGGAAACCGCTTGCGCTGACTGATTTCCATTTGGCAACAACTGTCTTTGACTTGGTTGTAAGTGTTACTGACGGTCTTTGCGGTCTTGTGTACACTTTGTATGTGTTGCTGTATGCACCGTAGAAATTGCGTTTTGAAAAGCTTCTGTACGCTCTTATGCGGAAATAACAGGTGCTTGCCGCCTTCAGCGATTTAATAACCGCAGTTGTAGTGCCTGACGGAACAGTTGCAACAGATTTCCAACCGTCTTTCTTACGGATCTCAATCCTGTAACCTGTCACACCCGTTGCAGCTTTCCACTTAAGCTTTACCGACGTTGCACCTCTGCCGCCGTTTGCAAGCGATAAGTTGCCCATTTTTTCAGGGATTATAATAAAGAGCCTGCGCGATGTGCCGGTATACTCGCCCGCGCCGTAAAGGTATACCTTGCCGTAACCGGGATCGGTATTACCCGTATACTTAACCGTAAAGTCAGAAGCGACAAGTTTAGTACCGTCGGGCGAATTAACTGTTACCTGAGGTTTGAATGCGTTACCGCTGTATGCAAATCTTGTTTTTGAAAGTGATACAGTGCAGTTTGACAGCAGCTTTTTGTTTTTACTGTCGTAGCTTTCGGTATCAATCTTTTCCGCATAGGTTTCGTTATAATACTCGCCGTCGTAATATTTTTCCTCAGGTATATGCTCGCTGTAAGAATCGTCCTTGCGCAGATCGGAATAATTAACCAGGAAAAACTTATATCGCTTTACATCGTTTTCGTCGTCCCAGGTTGTATCGACATAGTAATATTTGCCGTTAAGTCCTACAAGATTCCAGG
>CAYZPT010000117.1:0-6637 GCA_964480285.1 uncultured Bacteroides sp. | reverse complement strand
AAAAACGACGAAAACCGCGACCCGTCGCTGACCGAGCTCAAGGTTATTGACACATACTGGAGCGACCACTGCCGCCACACCACCTTTGCAACCCAGCTTGACGAAATCAAGATTGACGAGGGCAAGTATTCCGCTGCTATCGAGCAGGCGCTCAAGGAGTATTTTGAGGTGCGCGACGAGCTTTACAAGGGCAAAGATAAAATCGTATGCCTTATGGATATGGCTTGCATCGGCACAAAGGCGCTCAAAAAGTGGGGCTACGTTGACGACCTTGATGAGAGCGAGGAAATCAACGCCTGCTCAATCAACGCCGACGTTGAAATTGACGGCAAGGTTGAGCCGTGGCTCATTCAGTTTAAGAACGAAACTCACAACCACCCGACGGAAATTGAGCCGTTCGGTGGCGCTGCAACCTGCCTCGGCGGTGCAATCCGCGATCCGCTGTCAGGCAGAGCATATGTTTATC
The DNA here is from genome assembly GCA_964480285.1 of uncultured Bacteroides sp. Taxonomy (GTDB): domain Bacteria; phylum Bacillota; class Clostridia; order Oscillospirales; family Acutalibacteraceae; genus Eubacterium_R. Next base: position 6,171 of record CAYZPT010000117.1, on the reverse strand, counting down.
AGGCTATGCGCGTGACCGGCTCGGGCGATCCGACCACACCGTTTGAAAAAACACTGCCCGCAAAGCTGCCGCAGAGCAAAATCACTGTCGGCGCGGCGCAGGGCTATTCCTCATACGGCAACCAGATCGGTCTGGCAACAGGTCAGGTTGTTGAGCTTTACGATGAGGGCTACGTTGCTAAAAGAATGGAAATCGGCGCTGTTATCGGCGCTTCACCGAAGAAGAATGTTATCCGCGAGGTACCGCAGGAGGGCGATGTTATTGTACTGCTCGGCGGACGCACAGGACGTGACGGCTGCGGCGGTGCAACAGGCTCATCAAAGGCGCACAACTCACAATCAATCGAAACCTGCGGTGCAGAGGTACAGAAGGGTAATCCGCCGACAGAGCGCAAAATTCAGCGACTTTTCCGCAAAACAGAGGTTGCGCAGATGATCAGGCGCTGTAACGACTTCGGCGCAGGCGGCGTAAGCGTTGCAATCGGCGAGCTTGCGGACGGACTGACAATCAACCTTGACAAGGTACCGAAAAAATACGACGGTCTTGACGGCACAGAGCTTGCAATCTCCGAATCGCAGGAGCGTATGGCTGTTGTGATTGACAAGGACGATGTGGAAAAGTTTGCCGCCCTTGCAGACAGCGAAAACCTTGAAGCAACAGTGGTTGCCGAGGTTACATCGAAGAACAGACTTGAGATGTTCTGGCGCGGCGACAAAATTGTTGACCTGTCGCGCGACTTCCTCAACACAAACGGCGTTGTTCAGCACGCAAAGGCTGAAATCACCGCCGCTGACGATACAAGCTACAGAGAGAGCGTGCCTGCCGCACTTGCGGGTATGACAAACGCAGACGCGCTTAAGGCAAATCTTGAACGCCTTGAGGTATGCTCGCAAAAGGGCTTGGTTGAGCGCTTTGACTCATCAATCGGCGCGTCAACCGTGCTGATGCCGTATGCCGGCAAATACCAGCTCACACCTGAGGATGCAATGGTTGCAAAGGTGCCGCTTGAGCAAGGCGAAACCGACACCGCAACCGCGATGTCCTACGGTTTTATTCCAAAGCTTTCACGCTGGTCACCGTTCCACAGCGCAGCGTTTGCAGTTACGGAATCGCTTGCAAAGCTCGCCGCTGTAGGCTGCGACCCGTCAAAGGCAAGACTTACATTCCAGGAATACTTTGAGCGCCTCGGCGACAACCCGACCCGTTGGGGCAAGCCGACTGCCGCACTGCTCGGCGCGCTCACCGCACAGCTCGGATACAAAACACCGTCAATCGGCGGTAAGGACAGTATGAGCGGCTCGTTCAACGAGCTTGATGTTCCGCCGACTCTCGTTTCATTTGCAGTCGGTATGACAAGCGCTTCAAAAACTATTTCCGCACAGTTCAAGAAAATCGGCTCAACCGTAAAACTGCTTGAAATCCCTGTTGACGAAAACAGCGGTCTGCCCGATTACGACAAAGCAATGGCGCTGATGATGAGCGTTTATGAGGGTATAAGAAACGGCAAAATCCTTGCTGCAAGCGTTGTTAAAGAGGGTGGCGCAGCTGCCTGCATCTGCAAAATGGCGTTTGGCAACAAGCACGGCTTCACCTTTGCGCAGGGGCTTGACGCGGCTACTCTGTTTGCACCTAAGCAGGGCTCGTTTGTTGTTGAGCTCGCTGACGGTGCGGACTTTGGCGGCGTAACCCTCGGCACGACAAACGACAATTCAGTATTCATTATAGACGGCACCGTTCATACCTGTGACGACCTTATCGACGTATGGTGCGGCAAGCTTGAAAAGGTGTTCCCCACCGATTCAGGCAAAAAGGCGAAGATGACCGCCGACGTGCCGCTTTACAAGGAGCGTTCAATCTTCGTTGCAAAGAACAAAGTTGCAAAACCGCGCGTATTTATACCGGCATTCCCCGGCACGAACTGCGAGGTTGACACCGCAAGAGCGTTTGAAAAGGCAGGTGCAGAGGCTTCAATCCTCGTTGTAAACAACCTTTCAAGCGCAGCAATTAACGAAACTATCGACAAAATGGTCGAGGAAATCGAAAAATCGCAGATTGTTATGCTGCCGGGCGGCTTCTCCGGCGGTGACGAACCCGAAGGCTCGGGCAAGTTCATTGCTACAACCTTCCGCAACCCGAAGGTTAGCGAGGCTGTAACAAAGCTGCTCAACAACCGCGACGGTCTGATGCTCGGCATCTGCAACGGCTTCCAGGCGCTTATCAAGCTCGGTCTTGTACCGTACGGCGAAATCGTGAACACCAAGCCGAGCGACCCAACGCTGACGTTTAATACAATCGGCAGGCATATTTCTCAAATGACGTACACCAGAATCACAAGCGTTAAGTCGCCGTGGTTCAGCAGCGTTAACGCGGGCGACATTTTTGCAGTGCCTATCAGCCACGGTGAGGGCAGATTTGTTGCCAATGACGACGTTATGAAAAAGCTTATTGAAAACGGTCAGGTTGCTACGCAGTACGTTGACCTTGACGGCGAGGTTTGCGACAGTATGCCGTTTAACCCGAACGGCTCCGTTTGCGCGGTTGAGGGTATCACCTCTCCCGATGGCAGAGTACTCGGCAAGATGGGTCACAGCGAACGAAAGGGCACAGACCTTTACGGCAACGTTCCGTTTGAAAAGGATATGAAGATCTTCGAAAGCGGCGTAAATTATTTTAAATAATTCAGATAAAAACGGGCAGGTTTAACCTGTCCGTTTTTTGTCGCTTAAAGCTACAGCAGCGTTAAGAACAACCGTAAAAACACATAGTACTAAAAATAAAACACACTGTATATACTATATATATAGTTATATTTGTATTATTTACTATATATATAAGTTGCGAAAACAGTCTGAATGTGTTAAAATATTTAGGATATTGTATATTACCTTTGTTGCAAAGGGGGTGACAGCATGGCGAAATACAACTATTTTGACGACGCAGACGACAGCTCGCTTTCCGAAATTCTCGACCGGGTAAGATCTGAAAGTAATCAGTCGCAAAAGCACGGAATCGCAAAGCGCAGAGCACAGTACGAGCCGCACACACGCACTGTCGGCAGTTCAACGCCTGATCAGTCTAATCGCGGCAGAGCATCATCAAGTCACGGCAATACCGGAGTTATAGACATCGCAAAATCGGCGTTCAGCAAAAATCCGTTTGACGGACTTGAAAACGTTGATGCTAAAAAGAAGCGCGTTGTGTCTATGGTAATGATCTGCGTGTTTATTGTATTTTTAGTTCTGCTTGTGCTGCTCACCGTCCTCAATGTACACAAAGAGAACAAGCAGATTGCAAAATTCAGCGCAGATGCGGGCACCGTATGCTCGCAGTACCTCGGCCAGTACGGCAATTCAAACTTTGAAAACCTTATGGATAAGTATAACATTGAAGGTTGCCGGATGACAGGTCTCTGCTGTGCGCGTGAGATTGACTTTGATAACAACGGCAAGAGCGAACTGCTTGTAGCATACTATGACGGCGGTGTTTACTACACCGAGGTCTGGGGTTATGTTGATAAAAAGTTCTCCGTAATCTATCACGAAAAAGCAACCAACGTCAGCAGCAAAGCTAACGGCAACGCGTGGATTACGCTTTACTTCAGGCACAACAAAACTTATATCGGTCAGCATGATGAAAAAGATCTTAAAAAGGTTTCCCTCTACGGACTGCACCACAATAATTTTGAAAAGGATTACGACTGCTCGTTTAATACAACGTCGGGCGCTTTTACAATAAAAGGTAAAAAGAACCGCACGGATTTTGAACGTATCAAGTTTGCTGTAATCAACCACCAGGTTGCACAGCAGATGCTTAACAGAATCAACAAGACGATTGACGGTTTTAATATGGCAGGCGGCGACGGCGCAGCAAAAGCCACCGCGTTTAACACCAGCCTTAAGGGTTCATATTACCGTATTGTTGAAAATCTCAATCAGGAATACGGCAAAGCCGAGTTTGTTGACAACGGTAAAGCGGCGTTTATCAAAGGTCTTGCTGTTGTTGATCTTATCGACTTTAACAACGACGGTACAGATGAACTGCTGCTGATTTACCGCAAACAGATTGTATCGCGTGACGAGGACGAAAACGGATATTACGTTCCTGCACAAACCGATAAATATTATATTGAGATATACCGTTATAACGGCTCGGGTGCAGTACTTGCATATAAGAATGAGGGTATTTCAAATGATGAAAATAAATCCCGCGACAGGTACTACATTCTGATGAAAAAATCCAATAACACATTCTATTGTCATAACTCGTTTTCAAAGAATGAGCTGGAAGGCACTTCTTCAGGCTCGTCAACAATTATGAAGTTCAACAAGACTTCATTCGTTTCAATTTTCTCTGCTTCATACGAGACTGAATACGGATACACAAATTACTATATTGACGATGAAGAAGTTTACAGCAGCTCACAGTTTGAAGCAGAAGCACACAAAGTTCCGCTGTTTGACGGAAATAAGAATTACGACAAAAACAAGTTTGACGTAGTTTACCTCCAACGCAAGGCGAGTGAAGGTGACTCAGTTGAAGGTCAGGTAAACAAAACTATCAACAATATTAAAAAGCTCAACGCATCATACGATCCTGAATAATAACAAAAACACCGCAGGCTGTTTAATCAGTCTGCGGTGTTCTGTTGTTTTTTGATTATTTTACAATTGTTCCCATTGTGTTTGGTGCCATACCTGCTGCATTTGCCTCGTCAGTATCGATGTGCATTGCAAGCGCGTAGCTGTCAGATACGCGGACAACAACATCACCGAATGTGAGGTTTCTGCCGTTTGAGGTAGGAATCTCAACAGATACGATTTCGCCGTTTGTGAGTCCCATTTCCTCAGCGTCCTTTGTGGTTGCGTGGATGTGGCGCTTTGCAGCGATAACGCCCTCTTTGAGTTCAACCTCGCCTGCAGGACCTACGAGTTTGCAAGCACCTGAACCTGCAATGTCGCCCGACTCCCTTACAGGAGCGTCAACGCCGATTGAACGAGCGTCGGTAAGTGAGATCTCAACCTGTGTGTCAGGTCTTACAGGACCGAGAATTGAAACTGCCGGGAATTCGCTCTTTGCACCGACAACTCTTACTCTCTCCTCGCACGCATACTGACCCGGCTGAGAGAGCATCTTTTTAACTGTGAGCTCGTAACCTTTGCCGAACAGTGTTTCGAGGTCTGCCTGTGATACGTGCACGTGACGTGCAGAAATTTCAACAACTACTTGATTAGCCATAATAATTCTCCTTGAATAAAAGTTTTACAGGCATATTTTAATACAAATAGCATTGTTTTTCAATAGTAAATTTGATATAATTAAATTATAAATTACAAATGATGAATGATAAATTAATGCTACTCGGCTTCGCCTCGGACAATTAATGGGCTGTCGAGGGCGCCAGCCCCTACAATCGTTTTAGAACCGAGCAGTGATTGTCCTCATATAATCAGGTGTGGACACCATCCACCATAAATTTATAATTCATAACTCATAATTCATAATTAAAAGGATTTCCACTATGACTCTTGACGAACTTGAAAACGAATGTCGCGACTGTGTTAAATGCGGACTGTGCGAAGGCAGGACAAATCTTGTGTTCGGAATCGGTAAAAAAGATGCGGATATTATGCTTATCGGCGAAGGTCCGGGTGAAAACGAGGACCTGCAGGGCGAGCCGTTTGTCGGCAGAAGCGGCAAGCTGCTTGACAAATTCCTAAACAGCATTGACCTTGACCGCAACAAAAACGTGTATATCGCAAATATGGTTAAGTGCCGCCCGCCCAAAAACCGCGACCCGAAGCCCGAGGAGCAGGATATGTGCATAGAATGGCTGCGCGAGCAATTTAAGATAATCCGCCCGAAAATCATAATCTGCGTCGGCAGGATATCGGCGCAAAAGCTGATTTCACCAAACTTCCGCGTAACTCAGCAGCACGGCGAATTTATTGAGAAAAACGGCATTTTGATGATGGGCACCTTCCACCCCGCGGCAATTTTACGCAATCCGAACAACAAGGAGCAGGCGTTTGCCGACTGGCTCAAAGTGCGCGATAAAATCGAAGAGCTGGGAATTGAAATTTAAAAAACACTTGACAAAACCGCAAAGTGTATGTATAATACATTTTGCAAATGCGGATTTAGCTCATCCGGTAGAGCGTCACCTTGCCAAGG
>CAYZPT010000116.1:0-6649 GCA_964480285.1 uncultured Bacteroides sp. | reverse complement strand
CCAATTTGAAAAAACGACTTTTATAGTCTCATTATATTTTATACCTTTATCATTAATCAATTCTAATGTTAATACTATCTCGGTCTGTTCTTGATAATAGCCTTGCTCAAACCTTTCATCTTGTGATAATTCTTCTGGTTTATTTGTTTCTATTCCAGATATTCCAAGATAGTGTGTTTCTGATTTCATTATAGTTATTGGAAGAGATGTTTCATATTCTTTAATATTTGTTTTGATGCGTTTTCCGTTTAGAAAAAGCGTACTTTGTTCGATTTTTATAATTCTAAATGAGATAATATTTGTATTAGAAACATTTCTAATTACAAATAAATCAACATAATCTGAATCATCAGACAATTGATTATTTGTTTTAAAATAAAAGAAAGACGAATTAATTTGTACTTTATATATTCTAGCAAGCAATTCACTTAGAATACTATCAAGGTCTTTGTTAACATTTGTAACATCAACCAAAGGCATATTATCGCTTTCTTCTTTTTCCAACATACGTTTTGCCAAATCGTTTGCTAAAGAGCTTTGTTTTATGGCAATAACACCTAAAATCGAAGTACCCAGAAAGGATAGAATTGTTCCGTAGAACATTAATACATCTTCAGCACCCCAAAGAGTAGTATAGCCACCTATTTTATATGATTCGTTTATTACAACAGGTATTATGAATATTAAGGTAATGATGATTATAATCGCAACGATATACTTTATCTTTTTATTCATATTTCTCCTTTACTGATAATGCTTTTTATTATACTGATATTTTATCATAAATCTCTCTTTTCTGCAAATAAACATTTGATTAAGTGTAAAGGCTTCGGAGTGATCCGAAGCCTTTTGTGATTATATCCCACCGCCGATGTCGAGGTCAGGGTTGTTGTTTGTGCTTGTAGTGAGTACATCCACTGTTTCGTACTCGTCCACAGTTATTTGCGGTTTTTCGTATTTTTCTTTCATATCATTCCTCCATTGTACTGCTTACAATCTCGCTGTAAATTGTTTTTATTTTGCCGTCGGCGGTTTTGTAGTTCACATAGCCCCTTGCGTACCAAGTGTCGCCGACATTAACGTTACTCTTGTAAAGCGTATAGGTGCCGCTGTTGGCGGTTTTAACTGACGTGCCTTTCAGCACACCATCAGCGCCGATAATGAATGTGTCTTCGTCAAGCGTGCTGTCGCTTGTAAGGATTATACCGTGCGAAAGAACCGTGCAGTCGCTTGGTATTTCTCTCTGCGCGGCAAAGGTTATCTTGTGATTGTCCTTATCAGGTACCGCATTAATAATGCGTATAATTGGTTGATGCTTTATCTCATCATCACTGTAAACGGCATAAATGTTTATGTTATTTAACACATAAAAACTCAGTTCCTCATTGTAGCTTAGAATACTACCGTCGCTGCTTTTCCAGTACGCAAAGGGCGTTGTACCATTGTAATTAGGTTTAATCTTAATAAGAGATAATTCTCTGTACGAATTTGCGCCGTTATAGTCGTCGCTATCAGTATATGTTACATAACCACCTGTAACATTAACAGAATAATATTTCATGTTCTTTTCAAACATTGCGGAAACAGTAACACTTTCACCATTTTGAATACTTGCGTTTATCTCATCAGCATTCATACTCCAGCCGGTAAAGGTGTGCCCGTAATAATCAGGGACAGATGGGAAATCGTTTTCCGTAAACTGTGAATATGAATTTGAACAAATTAGATCTCCGTTTGCATTATAAAAGCTTACATATCCCGTACTCTTAAATTTGCCGGTTAGAGAAATATCGTCACCTGAAATAAAATGGTACTCCGTTTTTGTTGATTTAACTCTGCCTTTGCCGTCAATCCAACCCTCAAAGTCATCACCCATAACAGACAAACAAATATTGCTACCGGACGGCACACTTGTGTCAATTATATATTGTCCATTGTTTTCTTCAGTAACAAGCTCACTGCCATCACAAAAAGCGGAAAACGGCATTGTTGAAGTTACAGATAACTTGTGTAAGTTCTCGTTGTCCAAGGTTGGAGCATCTTTTTTGGGTGCCTTGCCGGAAACGAAATCGGGCGTAGTGTTGTAAAACAGGTTTGAAATATCACCCTCATATTTCGGGATATTCAAATATTTCAAACTTACCTCTGCACTGCTGTCACCAACACCAAACAGATATTCTGAAACCTCTGTTAAATTCGGCAGGTCAATTTCTTCAAGCGAGTAGCAGTTGTGGAAAAGCGCCGAGGCATGACTGCCATAATACTTTGTCAGTACGGTTGTAAGTTTAGGCATATACACTGACTTAAGATTAGGCGATACAAACACACCCGCAGCCGTTTCAACAAGCGGTGCGTAAACATACTGCAGTTCTTTAGCAGTTGCTCCACCTGCCAGATATGTACACTTTGGCAGATACAGTGTTTCATATCCGCCGCCAAGTGAGCAGACATAGGTCGCGTTTTCAAGTTTGAAGGTTTTAATATTATATGTGTAATCTGTGCCAAAGGCGCCTCCTTCAACGCGGTCAACCTTTGGAAAATCAACGATTTCAAGCGAGGAGCATGCTGTAAAAGCATCTCTTTTAATCTGTATAGCATTAGGAATATTTACAGATATCAAACTCTCACATTCTCTGAACATACCCTCTTCGATAACCTCAAGGCTTTCAAAGTCGGCTGTTTGCAGGTAGCGGTCAAACCTAAATAATGAAGTGCCGACCTTTGTTGCCTTAGGGAAGGATATATGCTTCAAATCATAAATTGTCCTGAACGCTTCCAGACCGATTTTTTCTACATTAGGCGCAGAAACCTGTTCCAAGCGCCAACAGGTTGCAAATGCATAAGCTGCTATTTCAGTTACATTAGGCAAATCAACCTCTCTTAGATATTTGCACGAGGTAAATGCCTGATAAGGTACTTTAGTTATTTTATCATTTGAAAATGACGGAAGACGCTGGCATGACGCGAATGAATATTTGCCTATTTCTTTTAACTCGGGGAAATTAACATCAGTAAGATTAAAACACTGCCGCAAAGCTGATTCGTGTACTATCTCCAGACCGTTTCCCTCTATATATGTAAGCGAGGTGCAGCTTCTAAACGCTTCAAGTCCTAACGACTTGCATGTGTCAGGCAGCGTAATCATACGAAGTGAACTGTTGCCTTTAAATGCCCTTTTGCCAATCTTAGTAACGGTAATGCCGTTAATAGTTTCGGGTACATTAACATAACGAACAAGCTTTTTTTCGCCGTTAAAGGCGGTAATTGTGCCATCCTCGTCAATTTCGAAATCGCTTTCCTGGGCGGCTCTGCCCACATAGTAATCGCGAAATTCCTGAATACTCAACGCCTTGTCGTCTGAAAATGCAACAAAGTGAAGCCTTGTTGGCTTATCAATTACAAACGGCTCGGTATAAAGCGTGCCATTCTCCTTTGACGCTCTTGTACCGTCGGTGGTGTAGTAAATCTCTGCGTTGTCTTCGCAGTTAAGCTCTACCGTTATTGGTTCTTCATAATAATTGGTATCATAATTCACAGTAGGTGTTGCGGTACGCTCAACGTCAATCAGATCTCTGCAGCTCAAGACGTCGTATTGCCAAAGCAAGCCCTCCTTGTGCTCCTCGTCACAATAAGGCACAAACGAAAAATGAGGGCTTTGATAAAGGCCGTTAAACCTGATTCTGTTTTCAATATAATCAGTTGTATATAAATGATTATATGACACCATCATGGCTACCGCCGCCGCGACAGCGGGACTGGACATTGACGTACCGGAAAGGGCAGCGTAATTATTGTCGAGAGTTGTGCTGTTGATGTTAAAGCCGACTGCGTCTATATCAACCGGATAACCAGAATTTGTAAACAGGGTATGTTTTAATTGTTTATTCGGCCATCTTGTAATTTCCTGCTGACAGCCAACAGTGATACAAGCGTTAATACCTGCAGGGCAATAGTAGCGCGCATAGGTACCGTTATTACCTGCAGCAACGCATACAGTAAGATTATTATAATACCTCTGAGCATTTATAAATTCTTCAAGTAGCTCATCCTTACCGTAGCCGCCGAGGCTCATATTGATTACCCTTGCGCCTGTGCTTGCGGCATACTTCACACCTTCGAGCGTTGCGTAAGAAGTACCTCTGCCCTGCTTGTTGAGCACCTTAACACCGATAACGCTGACGTTATCAAGAGTGTTGTCAAGAATGATACCCGCAACATGCGTGCCGTGACCGTTTTCGTCTTCTGACGTATTATCGCCCGTATCAGAAAAGTTGACCGGTGCAGCTTCAATTCTGCCCTGCAGCCTTTCGTGAGTGGTGCACACGCCTGTGTCAACGACTGCAACCTTAACCTTTGTGAGCTTCTGCGTTTTGAGATAATCGTTCATATCGTCAACGCCGTGCCACTCGCTTGAAAACGTGGAAAGGTGATCGTCAACTGTTTTCAGTTCGTCAGTGTCCTCGTAATCGTCATTGGTTGGTTCTTCATCATCGTCAAAAGGCTCTTCTTCGTCCTCTTCACCCTCGCACGCGGTCATAATAAAGTCAGGCTGAACAGCAGAAACGCTTTTCGCATTTTCATAGTATTCTGCTGCTGCAATAGCATCCGTTTCCGTTTCAAATTGAAGTATTGTAATGTCATTTTCTTCATCTCTTACCGATTCTACGGCATTTAATTCATTAACCTTCTTTGTTGTTGAAACAAGCAGACGGCAGCTTTGATACGGTCTTGTCAGCATAATACTGCTTTCTTCTTCATAGCACTCATACCCGAGCGCGTCTGCAACCTCGGTTGCAGGGAGCATAAGCTCGCCGTTTTTCTCATATGGAATGGAGTCAAATACAAATATATCATCCACTCTATCCTCTGAAAGAGCGTATGCTCCGCAATCCGCATCAAAGGTTAGTGTTCTGTCTTCGTATGAAACGGTATCAAATCCTTTTTCGTTGTCCGTATAATCAGCATCTATATACCTACATAGCGTTTCGGCAGGCACCATAAGCTCGCCCTTGTCAGACATTTCCGGGCATAAGGTTTCATCTGCTGAAATCGGAAGTTCTGTTCCGTCTAATGTTAGTTTGTTTTCTCCTTCTGTAAGCACAATGCTTTCCGTAAAAGATTTGTCAGCGTCATATTCACCGACAATTTCCTTGTAATGCTCGCTTACAGTGGTGTTGTCTGTCGTTTCAGCATAAGCATAAAACGGCAGTGATACAGCAATTAATATTACTGTAAGAAATAATGAGATTGCTTTTTTCATTTTTTACACTCCTTTACTCAAATTCAACTTAAGAGAAGGCTCTCCAAGGCGATAATAAAACAAATTATCAACTTTTCACATAGATAGTGCAAAAGTGTTGAGTTAAAGTGCAAAAACGTTTTGAAAAGGGCAATTATTTATTGTATAATTATAATGGTGATTTATATGAGAATTTGTATATGTGACGATGAAAAAACAGCTGTTTTTGATATTGAAAATCGGCTGAAGGAATTTGAAAAGAATAATAACGTCCGCTTTGAAATTGATTCTTTTTACAGCCTTGATGAATGTAAGAACGGCATTTTGCAAAATGACTATGACATTGTAATTATGGATATTGAGGTTGGTGACGGAAACGGTATTGATGCGTTAATTGAGATTAAGCGGGACAAGCCCGATATTATCGTGTTTTATGTTTCTGCATATCCCGAATATGTTTTTTCCTCGTTTGAAACGGAGCCGATTAACTTTATCAAAAAGCCGATTGACGCGGAGATTTTTGACAAAACGATTCAGCGCGCGGTGGATAAATATGTCAGCCTAAATGAAAGCATTTCGGTCAAGTGGAGGCACACGGCAACCGAACTGCTGATTAAAGACATCTGCTATATTGAAGGTTATCAGCGGCATTTGCTGTATCATCTCATCAACGGCGAGAAATATGAAGCGGTCGGTAAGCTCTCCAAACTCTGCTCGCAGCTTCTGCCGCACGGTTTTGTGCAGTCGCACCAGGGCTTTTTGGTGAATATGCAGCAAATCAAAAGCTTCGGCGAGGACGAAATCTATATGAAAAACGGCGATACCGTTTTAATGAGCGTCAGGCGGAAGCTCGCCACCAAGCAGGCATATTATGAATATCTTATGAGGGGTTAATTTATGGTTATTAAATATATTTCTTTGGTTTTCAGCGCAATATTTGAAATCTATTATGCGGATTTGTTCTTCAAAATATTTGCAAAGCCCAAGTATAAAAAGAGCGTGCATGCACTTGTTTTAGCAGTAATACTTGCACTGCAGATTGTAAATTCGCTGTTTAATGCTCAATTAATTCTGTTCGGTTTTGCAATAGTAATTACGGCAGCGTTAAGCGTGTTTTATACGGGTAAGCCATATATCAATATACTTTTATCTCTTGTCCTTTCGGTGCTGAATGCAATCTCGGAATTAATCACAAGCGGACTTGTGATGCTTGCCTTGGGTAATGAATATACGAAGGTTGCGGAAAACGAGTTTGCATACGCAGTAACCGTTTTCACATCAAAGTTCCTGACGCTTGTGATTATCCTGATTATCAGAGCGTTCAAAACAAAGTTCAAAAACCTCTCGCTTGCAAAAGGCAACTCGGTTTTGTTTGCATTTCTTCCCGTAACAACCGTGTTCTTAATGCTT
>CAYZPT010000115.1:0-6665 GCA_964480285.1 uncultured Bacteroides sp. | reverse complement strand
GTCAGGATTGCTCTTGCTTTGCACAACAGGATAATCAATCCTTGTGTATGGTATGCTTATCCAACCTACGAAATCCTTGTTTTGCTGATACAGAGCAGCATACTTATTCTCGGCGTGCTCGTTTTCTTCAACAACGCTGACGATTTCCTCAAACTGCTGTACTTGTTTCTTGTCCTCCGACTTATCCATATATAACTTGATAAAACAGATATCGGCGAGCATAATAAGCGCAATAATTAGGGTTATGCAAAACTTTTTATCCATTGGCTTCACTCCCCATTGTAAAGCTCTGACGGTTTAGTCGTCATCAGCTTATAGATTGAATTATGAGGATATTCATTAACAAATGGTATCAGGTCTGCACCAACCTTCAAAAGTCCGTGACCTGCTTCCACATCGCTGTAGTATTCCATCTGATTATCAGAAATATTCAGCAGGTTTGCGAGCTCCTGCCTGTCGCTGCCGTTTTGATTGAGCATTACGACAAATGCAGAGTTTGAAAGCATTGCCCTTGCGTCAGCACTACGGAGCATATCCTCAACGTTCTGCGTAATACCCGTTATGGCTGCACCGTATTTTCTGACACGCTTAAAAAGCGTATAAAGAAACTTTGAGGCAAACTCATTAGCAAACAACAGATATATTTCATCAATAATAATGAAAGTCTGTCTGCCCTTTGTTCTGTTTGATGTGATACGGTTGAGAATACTGTCAAGCACAACGAGCATACCGACGGACATTAAGCTTTCACCCAAATCAAGAATATCATAACAAATCAAACGGTTATTAGTATCAACATTAGTCTGATGTGCAAAGGTATTGAGCGAGCCCTTTGTAAACATTTCAATAGCAAGCGCAAGCTCCTTTGCTCCCTGTTCGGGCTGTTCAAGCAGCACCTCTCTTAAATCCTGCAAGGTTGGCGGTTTTGTTTTGAATCCGCTTCGGATATACTCGTCATAAACAATAGCAGCACAACGGTCAATAATTGATTTATCAGGTGCGCTTGTTGTTTCTCCCATAATTTGTCCGCAAAGCGACAGAAGAAACTCGGATTTTGTAGCAATAGGATTGGTGGTTTCGCTTGCATATTCAGCAGACATATCCATAGCGTTAATATGGTTATCCGAGCTTGACGATATTCTGATAACCTCGCCGAGCAGTGCACGAGTAAGATTTGTATATTCTCTTTCAGGGTCAATAATCATTACGTCGGAGTTAGGAATTCTTAAAATGTATTTAACGATTTCGTCCTTTGCAAAGAAAGATTTACCGCCGCCCGATGTTCCGAGTATTATGCTGTTGGAATTTTGCAGCAATTCACGGTTGATGAATATCATATTGTGACTGATTGCATTTGAGCCGTAATACAAGCCGCCTTTGTGCCTTAATTCCTTTGAGTTAAACGGCATAAAAGCTGCAAGCGATTCGGTTGTAAGCGACCTGAAACAATGTATTTTTCTGACGCCAAACGGAAGCACAGTATTTACGCCTTCAATAACCTGTTCTCTTAATACGCCCATCTGACTCGTGCTGCCCTCTGCAACCTTTGAAAAAATGGTTTGCGTCAGTCCATCAAGTTCTTCCTTGCTGTCAGCCGTAATCAGCATTGTGATAACGGCAACGAAAATGCGTTGGTCACGATTTCGCATATCATTCTTCGTTTCAAGTGTTTCCGCTTCTCTCTGCTCAAGGTCATAGTTGACTGCACCGAAATTGTTGTTTTCGACCTGCTTTCTGTTATAGTTCGCCTTGTCGGTTTGAATACCAAGCAGCACCTTATCAACCTCTCTTGCACCCTCATCCGCAGGGATGGGAACAAAGTCAATAGAAAGCATCAGTTTCTTATCTATTGAGGTCAACTCGGACACAAGAGTGTCGCTGATATATGTGCCGTAGTTACGCAGAAACAGAGGGCGTACAAATTTACCGTTGATGGTCATATAATCGCTGAAAAACTCCATAGAGTCAGGTGCGATATAGTCCCTGATGTCGCTGTCGCCCTTTGAAAACTCCTCAAAGTTGAGGTTATAGTTTTCCTCATTGCTGCTGCGATAGAAGTTATGAAAGATAGCAAGACGTTCTTCGGCGTTATAAGCGTGGCACCTGCTGCCGAGCTTTGAAAGCCGTGAGGATAAACTTGTCTCCATATCTTTGAAGTAACTTCTTGCTTCTTTAAGGTTTTTCTTTTGAACGGTAATAGTATAGTATTTATCCTGAACAATAGAGTTTGCTTCTTCCGCCTTATCGGTCAGCATTTTGTTATATTCTTTTCTGTAAACGTCAAGAGCATCACTCTGATACGGCATTAGTATTGTCCGTTCAAATTCTGCTCTGTCAAACGGATGATTGTTTACAGTAATTTTGACCGATATTCCTGCGCTAAAAGCATTCAGAACAGCCCAATACGACTGAATGAATTTTTCTTTTTCAGTTTTACTTACGATATTGTAGTTCACATCGGTAAATGAAAAGGTTTTTGAATACATATTGTTACCCAAATAGAAAATGCCATCTTTATACGCCTCGCGGATAGGGATGACATCCTGTACTGATTTCGGTATCTTAAACTTTTGCCTTTCCTTTTTAATGGCTTGCTTTAGCGTTTTCACTTCTCTTAAACACCTCCTTTTCGCATTTCTTAATTTTCTCTTTGTTTTCGGTGTACGCTTTGCACTCTGCTTTGAAAACAAGTTTTCTCGGCATCAGTATTTCCGTTTTAATCCACGCCCACAAAAATTGCTCTGCGGTCATACCGTTATAGGTAATAAAGCCGAGTGCGGCAAAGGGTGCAGCGCAGAGAATACAAAGCCATGAAAGCGTTTCAATGTTCAGCTGCTTTCTGAGTAAAAAGTATGAGCCGACAGCAACGCCGACTGCTGCGGCTGAAAAAATAAGCTGACGCATATTCAGCCCGAAATAGATTGTTTCGCTGTAATCACGAAACTCTTTATTGATTTTAATATCCATAGTTACCTCCATAAAAAAATCGTTATTCTTCAGGATGAAAAATAACGATTTAATGAGTTTTATTATATTGTTTTGTTTTGATAGGATTATAAGTCCAATGAATTTTCATTGAGAAGGAAATCATAAAGTCCTAAATGAAGGATACCGTCCTCATCGTTCCAAGGTTTCATTGATGATTTGGTAATTATAATTTTCTTAAAGAAATCATTGGTGTTTTTTAACGGTCTGATTTCAGTTGCCATTTTGTCGGGATCAGAAACATTAAACGCAGATTGGATATAGTAACGCTTGGAGCCGATGTTAACTATAAAGTCAATTTCACATTGTTTTTTAACCAACTTTTTGTTTTTTCTTTCAGAAATATCAACAACACCAACATCAACTGTATAATCTCTGCAAATCAATTCGTTATACACAATGTTTTCCATTATATGCGTTTCTTCTTGCTGCCTGAAATTTAATCGTGCATTGCGAAGTCCTATGTCATTGGCATAAAATTTATACGGGTATTCAAAGTACTTTTTTCCTTTGACATCATAGCGCCTTGCTTTCTTAAACAAAAACGATTCAGTAAGGTATCCTAAATAAGTGGAAATTGTAGTTGAAGAAACATCAATTTTTTTAACAGATTGCAAGGTATTAGCTATTTTAGTTGCATTTGTTAGAGAACCAACCGCAGAGAATAATTCATCAGTAAGTTCCTCCAAAACATCTGCAAGTTCTATCTCGTATCTTTCTGTTATGTCTTTAAAATAAGTTTCTTCAAATAATCCCTGTAAATATTTTACCTTTTCGTTTTCCTTTTTCTTCAAAACAGCAAGTGGCATTCCGCCATACATTGCATATTCATTGTAGGCTTCTAATTTATCACCGCCGACAAACTCGTAATATTCCCTAAAGGAAAGCGGATGAACTTCAAGTTCATCACCTCTACCCCTGAAAGCAGTTCTTACGTCGCTTGAAAGCATTTTTGAATTACTGCCGGTAACATAAATATCCACATTGCGAAGCCGCATTAACCCGTTTAATACATTGTACAACTTGATATCTTCGGGATTTCTAATCTCCTTCTTTGATATTGCATACTGTACTTCATCAATAAAGATATAATACATATCTTTATTGACGATTCGGTTACGGATATACTGTGATAATTCATCAGGGTTACGATATTGAACAAATTGGTCATCATCAAGCGGAATTTGGATTATCTGCTCTTCTTTAATGCCTTGGCTGATTAAATAATCATGATAAAGATTAAAAAGAAGATAACTTTTACCACATCTCCTTATTCCTGTAATGACCTTAATCAAACCATTTTCTTTTTTATCTATAAGACGACTTAAATAGGCATCTCTTTTAATTTCATTTGACATAATCATTATCCTTTCAGTTGAAACTTCAGTATATTGTTACTCAACTTTAAAATGATTATACCAAAGAAGCAGCAAAAAAGCAACAAATTATTTGAAAGTTCAGTAACTTGTTACCCAACTTTCAAAATAAAACGCAAATTATATACCCCAAATGCAGGAAGTTACTGCAAAAATGACACTTATTAGCATTTTATTATAAATAATTAGGATTGCGTTCTTAAAACATTATCTTTTTATTAAGAATTAGAAATTGCTCCTTTTGAGTTAAAGTTTAGGTGCAAAGTACTGTAACTTTTAACTATAACCCCATCATTTCTCTGATGATACGGTCTGACATTTTAATAGTGCCGACAAGAATCAGCATATTGAATATGAGCTCGCCCAAATACTTCCACACCATAGTTACGGGTGCAGCGTTTGTATCCACAACGGGCGGTGATGCGGCGAACACCGAGAAAATGATGCAGGACAATATAATTACTGCTCCCTCAAGCAGAACGGCACAGTAGGATTTGAAAAACGCCTTGCCCACGTTCTGCGTCGGCTCTCCTGCAAAGGTTGAAAGCGGTATCGGCGCAAGTGCCGTGTACATATACAGTTTGAAAAACCTGCCGTAAACAGTCATTATCATAATAAAGGATAAAACTGTTACAAGCAGACTTCCGATAAGCGTTACTGCCCATAGGGGAATGCTCTCAAAAAAGCCGCAGTTTTCAATCGCCGTTACCATTTCTGTCGGCAAGGTTGTTTTGCTTGCAGAGCC
This sequence comes from uncultured Bacteroides sp., assembly GCA_964480285.1. Taxonomy (GTDB): domain Bacteria; phylum Bacillota; class Clostridia; order Oscillospirales; family Acutalibacteraceae; genus Eubacterium_R. Next base: position 1,559 of record CAYZPT010000115.1, on the reverse strand, counting down.
GATACCTGACGACGTTTTAATGTCAGATATGATACCCTGTGAAATATCAAAAAGTGCGAGCATTAAGTCCATACCGTAGGTAATCAAACCTTTTGCAAGGGCAAAGCGGACGAACAATTTAAGAGCGTGTTCGGGTTTCTTTATCTCTGCAAACGAGCCGCAAGTTTTAACTACGCCGATTACAAAAAAGAGCACAAGTAAGGCAAAGCCGATTGCCTGCATTGTGCCGTTGATATTGACGATTACTTTCCAAATACCGCCGCCCTTAAAGTTCTGCGGCGATTGTGTCAGTAATGTCCATATCTCATTGAGCTTATTGTTCCAAGTTTCAAGAGCGTGTTCAAGATTTTGTACTACCCAATTATCTGACAATTCAACACCTCCTTAAAGTGTGAGCAGGCCTATTACAGCCTGCTCTTGTCATTTATTTTACGATTAAATCAAGGATTTCCTTTGCAAAGGTAATAACAACGCCTCCGGCAAGTGTCATAAAGCCGTTTGCTCTCTGTGACGGGTCGTGTGATTTCAGCGATAAGCCGACCTGCACGATACCGAAGCCGAGAATAATCAAACCGATTGCACGGATAAGACCGAAGATAAAGGTAGATAGGTTATTAATTACCGAAAGCGGATCTCCCGCAGCAAAGGCAGTAATGTTAAAACAGAAAAAGCAGAGTACCATTGCAATAAATGCGGCGATAACTCTGCCTTTCTTTTTGCCCTTCTTTGAGGGCGTAGTATTAAGTTTTTTCATTTAGAATTCCTCCATTAAATTTTGTATTGTTCTTGTAATTCAAATTCTGCTAAAAGCTCATATCCCAAATCAGGCACGGATATATCCTTTGCCTGTGATAAGGGTATTCTCAAAGCAGTTATGCCCGGCAAAGTTTCCTTGACCTTGTTATGCTCATAGGCAGGATAACCGCCGTCCTCTGTTCTTTTGAAATTCGGGTGTGCGAAGATATTGTATTTCTTATCAATAATAGGTCGCTCGCCACGAATAAAAAGAATACAGTAGTCATTGTCAAGCATACGCACCTCGTCAGGCATCATAAGTTCTCGTCCTGCGATTTGGTAATTCGTTGAATAATTACCATTTCGTCCGAAACTCCTACCGTAAGTGTTCGTATCAATCGTTGCTTTTCCGAGTTCTTCAGAAATATATTTGTGCGTTGATTGCTCGTTACCTCCGAGATACAAGGTTTCGTCGCAGTTACCGACAATGCTTTCCCACTCCTTTTCAAAGAGTGCTTTAACCTGCGCCAAGTTCTGAATAATGATTGAAACAAATACACCTCTTGAACGCATTGTAGATAGCGCCTTGTCAAATTCTTCAGGAAGAGCAACATTTGCAAATTCATCCATCAGAAAATGCACGGATACGGGCAATTCCTTTTTGTTGTAGTGGCGATAGCTCAAATAGTATAACTGCTGAAAGATTTGCGTATATAGGATTGAAACAAGGAAGTTAAAACTTGAATCATTGTCAGGGATAACGGCGAATAAAGCCACCTTTTCCGTTGCAAGCTCTTCAAAGCATAATTCATCGCAGTTTGTGA
>CAYZPT010000114.1:0-6720 GCA_964480285.1 uncultured Bacteroides sp. | reverse complement strand
CCCTCAAAGAACATACCGATCATACCGCTGATGTACTGTGCAACCTGCTCCATATCGGAAGCGGCTACAGAGTAGTTCATCATATTTGGGCTCTGCATAATATCATTGTACTGTGTCTGGTACTCTGTCTGCAACTCTGTAATTCTGTCCTTGTCAGCTTCCTCGCCCTTCTGCATTTCCTGCTGGAATTTGAGCGAGAGGAGCTGGAGCTCCTACATCTTCTTCTGCAGCTCTTCGTCTGCGTCGTTAGCCTTTGCGCAAGCCTGAAGCTTGATAAAGCGTTCGTCCTTCTGAATTTCTTTTCCGAGTTCACGGAGTGCTGATTCTAAACTCATAATAGTTCTCCTTATAGTTAATTTTCTAATTCGCCCCTCAGAACGAAGGTAAGCGGCTCAATAACTTTTAAATTTTGGAAGGTGCCGATGAGCCTGTCGTCACCCACAAATTCTATAATCAAATTGCCGTCTGTCCTTGCGGCAAGATAATTATCACCTAGTTTACCTCTGCCCACAACGTAGCACTTGAAGGTTTTGCCTGCATGGAGCTTCATATTCTCTGCCGAGATTTTCTCCTGCGCTTCAAGTATCTGTGCGAGCCATTTTGCTTTTTCGTCATGCGGTACGGGGTCGTCCATCTCCGCGGCAGGCGTGCCGACTCTCTTTGAGTAGATAAACGTGAACAACCCTGTTGCCCTGACCTCTTTTACAAGTGAGAGTGTGTCGAGGAATTCCTCGTACGTTTCGCCGGGAAAACCGACTATAATATCGCTTGTGATTGACAGTGAATCGCCCATAAGCTCACGAGCGTAGTTGATAAGCGACATATATTTTTCACGCGTGTAGCCGCGGTTCATCGCCTTTAGCACGCGATCGTTACCGCTCTGGAACGGCAGGTGCAGGTGCGTTGCAACCTTGTCGCACTGTGCCATAGTTTCAAGCAGCTCCTTTGTGCAGTCCTTCGGGTGACTTGTCATAAAGCGGATACGAAAGTCGCCGTCAACGTTGTTGAGCGTGCGTAGCAACTCTGCAAAAGTAACGCGCGGCTCGAGGTCTTTGCCGTAGGAATTCACATTCTGACCGAGCAGCGTAATCTCCTTATACCCCTCGCTGACAAGCTCCTTGAACTCAGCAACGATATCATCAACCTGCCTGCTGCGCTCCCTGCCCCTTACATAAGGCACGATGCAGTAGGTGCAGAAGTTGTTGCAACCGTACATAATCGGCAGCCATGCCTTGCTGTCGTTATCGCGCTTAACGGGAACGCCCTCAGCAATAACGCCGTCCATATCGGGAAGTTCAAAAACTCTTTTGCGCCTTGTCATCGCCTTGTAAAGCAATTCCGGCAGCCTATGCACAACGTGAGTACCGAACACAAGGTCAACAAACGGGAAGCTGTTGTATATCCTGTCAGCAATGTGCTTTTGTTGCATCATACAGCCGCACAGCGCGATGATAACATCGGGGTTTGCAAGCTTGTACTTTTTGAGCGCGCCGACATTGCCGAACACTCTGTCCTCCGCGTGCTCACGCACAGCGCAGGTGTTAAAGATAATAAGCTTTGCCTCATCTCTCTTGTCGGTAAAAGCGTAGCCCATTTTGTCAAGCATACCCTTGATATGCTCGCTGTCGGCTACATTCTGCTGGCATCCGTAGGTCACCACGCAGGCAAGCGGCTTGTCCGTATATCTCTGCGATAGTAGATTCGACACTTTTTCGCCGTATTCGGCTTGCTGTTCAAGCTCCTCTGCACTAACCGTTCTTGTATTGACAGCCACCTGCTCACCTCCCGATAGTTACACCTACACTTATACTGTGCTATTATACCAAATACAAGATATATATTCAATATATAATATTATAAATATTTTGTTAATTTATTATATTAATATATATAAATTGCACAGTTGATTTTTGCACTGCAAAGTGGTATCATTGGTATTAGATTTTTATAAGGTGGTTAACTTATGTTAAAAAAACGAGGAGCAGGCGTACTTATGCACATCAGCTCAATGCCGTCAGACTACGGCGTGGGCGTTTTTGATGAGAATGCGCGCCACTTCATTGACAGAATTGCAGATATGGGATTCACCTACTGGCAGGTGCTTCCCTTTAACCCGACGGATAATGCAAATTCGCCGTACTGTTCACCCTCTGCATTTGCGGGCAATTACCTCTTTATCGACCCCAAAGGGCTTTTGGATATGGGGCTGATTGATGAGCAGACGTACCGCGAGAATATCTACGACGGCACGCCGTATACTGCCGACTTTGAATTTGCAAAAAAGGTGCGATACAACACGCTGAAAAAGGCGTTTCTTGCTGTGAACGAGGACATCGCAACAGAGATTAAGGCATTTGAGCTTGAAAACGAATGGCTCACCGACTACGCTGTGTATATGGCAGTCAAGGAGCAGGAGGATTTCAAGCCGTGGTGGGATTGGCAGAGCGACCGCGCGCACTACTTTGAATGCATCAAAACCATCTTTGACTACGAGAGCGAAGCCGCATTCTGGAAATTCGTGCAATACATATTCTATAAACAGTGGAATGAGCTCAAAAAATATGCCAACAAAAAGGGCATTGCAATCATAGGCGATATGCCGATTTACGTGGCAATGGACAGCGTTGACGTATGGTCAAACCTGCCGATGTTTCTGATTGACGAAAAGACGCTCAAAGTCGAAAAGGTCGCAGGCGTTCCACCCGATTATTTCAGCGAGGACGGTCAGCTCTGGGGCAACCCGATTTACGACTGGAAAGCGATGAAAAAGGACAAATATTCGTGGTGGATTTCGCGTCTGTCGCACGCGCTCAAAACGTATGACACCGTAAGAATTGACCATTTCAGAGCGTTTGCAAGCTACTGGGCTGTGCCTGCCGACAGCGACACCGCAAAGGTCGGCGAGTGGATTGACGGCCCGAAAATGGATTTGTTCAAGAGAGTTTTTGAGGTCTTCGGCGAGGACGCGCCGATTATCGCGGAGGACTTGGGCATCTTCGGCGAAGACGTTGTTCAGCTTCTTACCGACACAAATTTTCCCGGTATGAAGGTTGCACAGTTTGCGTTTGACGCGAATTCCGACTCAACTCACCTGCCGCATAACGCGGTGCCGAATTCCATTAACTACGTCGGCACACACGACAATAACACAATACTCGGCTGGCTGTGGGAAGCAAGCGAGGACGAGCGCAAATTTGCACTTGATTACTGCCACTTTGGCGGCGGCAATTGGGGCGAGGGCGGCTACTATTCACCGTCGTGCAGATGCATTACTGAAGCCGTTTGGCAGAGTGCTTCAAACGTTGCGATTATCGCATTGCAGGATATGTGCGGCTTCGGCTCGGACGCGCGTATGAATATCCCCGGAGTGCCTGACAAAAACTGGCGTTTCCGCACCACGCGCGAAACGATTGACAGCATTGATACAGACTACTTCAAGCACATCAATGCGCTGTACAGAAGAATGTATCCATCAATTGAAAAGAAATAAGAGAGGGTTTCCCCTCTCTTTTCTTTTTACAACATCAAGTTGTGATTTCCTCTTTTTCAGCCGGGAAGAAATCGTCCACCGGGAAGTCGATACCCTGGAAGGTTGAGCAAGGATCCTGAGTATTGCAGTCGCATTCTCTGTCAGGTACACAATAATCAAGTGCGTTAATCATAATCTGAGTATCACGCTCCATCTGAATGATTGAGAACAGACCGAGTGTTACAAGCACAGCCTTGCGCGGATTTGCCCTGAAGTTCGTATCCTCAACAAGGTCTCTGATACTCTCCGGGAACGCTGTGAACAGCGGTCTGCGGCAGTGATGAATGTCGATAACATCGGTGTCAAGTACAACGGGGTCAACCGCCTGCACCTTAGCAGTCGGGTTGGTGTACTGCGGCGATTCGGGGCTGTCAAGCTCGCGTGCTGTGCGGTTGAGCGTTGATTTGAATACCTTTACGTCACCCTCCGAGCCGAAAAGAATACACTTCTTTTCAAAATTCGCAAAGCCGATAACTGTCTGCGGATTAGCAAATGGCGAGCCGTAAACGTCAAAACGGAGCCTGAAATAGAAGTTTATGTCAACATTATAATAGCCCCTGTTAAAAGGCACATCCTCAACGTCGATGCTCACAGCCGCGATGTCGCAGTCGCGGGTTTTGATGGTTTCCGCCCTGTCGATAATATCCTGCGTGCCGCCGTAAAAGCTGACTCTTAAGTCCTCGCAGCAATCCTTGCTGACGCAGGAGTCAAAAACGCGCTTAGTGTCGATGCACACCGTCTCGTTAATCCTGCTGCCATTCGTGTTAATAATTGGTACATCAGCCATAAAAAAACTCCTTCATAAGTTATTGAAGCTGTACTTCAATACATCTTATGAGGGAGATTTAAAATTGTTAAACCTATTTGCCTTCCCCTCGGGGGGAAGGTGGCGGCGAAGCCGTCGGATGAGGGGATAATATTTAAAGTTTTTCTAACTTCGCAAAGTTTGCCATCAGCTTTTTGGTGCCCGCCTTGTCAAAAGCAACCTCCAGAAGCACGTCGTTACCCATCGGCTTTGCGCTTAAAATCGCGCCGGTGCCAAAGGATTTGTGGCGCACCGTATCACCGATTTCGTAGGTCTGGTTGCTCTGCGTTGCGCCGCCCGTCTGACCGAACTGATGCGCCGCGGAGCTGCTGTGCTTCGCCTCTCCGATTGGCGTGGATTTGCTGTATTTGTACGGTTTTTTCGGCGTGCCGAAGTTCGATGAGCCGCCGTATGAGCTGCCGAAGCCGTAAGTCCTCGGCGTTTCTTTAACCGTTCTGTCCTCGGTCACTGTTTCGGGAATTTCACGCAAAAAGCGCGACGCAATATTCCTGTTCGTAGTGCCGTAAAGCATACGCTGGCGCGCGTTTATAAGGTACAGTTTCTCCTTTGCTCGCGTTATTCCTACATACGCAAGGCGGCGTTCCTCCTCAAGCTCTTCGTCACTGTACATGCTCTGGTTGCCGGGAAAAATGCCCTCCTCCATACCGGGGATGAACACCACGGGGAACTCCAAACCTTTTGCCGAGTGCAGCGTCATAAGCACAACGCAGTCGTCATCCTCATTGTAAGAATCAATGTCGGACACCAGCGCAACGTCCTCTAAAAAGTCGGAAATCGTGAACTCGTCATCGTCCTCCTGATACTTAATCAGCATTGAGGAAAGCTCCTGCACGTTCTCTTTTCTGCTGTCCGCTTTCTGCGGGTCGTCCTCGTCAAGATAGTTAAAATACTGCGTTTTTTCAAGTATCTCCTGCAGCAAATCGGACGGCTCCATTCCGTCCTCTGCGCACCTGATAAAGCCGTTAATCATATCGCAGAAATCGCGGAGCTTGCCCGCACTGCGCGAGGTTTTTGCAAACTCATCCGCGTGCTCGCACACCTCAAAGGCAGTCATTCCGTTGACAGCCGCAATCTCCAGAATATAGTTAAACATCGTGTCGCCGATGCCGCGCTTGGGCGTGTTGATAATGCGCTGCAGACGCACATTGTCGGCAGGGTTGTTAACAACTGCAAAGTACGACACAACATCTTTAATCTCCTTACGGTCAAAGAAGCGGTTGCCTCCGATAATCTTGTACGAAACGCCCGACTTTGCAAGCATCATTTCTATATTACGCGACTGCGCGTTCATACGGTACAGCACAGCGTGGTCGCGGTAGCTTCTGCCGTTTTGCACGTTTTCGTTAATCTCGTCAACGATGAACTGCGCCTCGTCAGTTTCATTCAGCGCAGTGTAAAGCACAACCTTGTCGCCGTCCTTGCCAGCGTATGAGCGCAGATGCTTGTCCGCAAGGCGGGTTGAGTTGTTTTTGATAACCGAGTTCGCCGCGTCAAGAATGTTCTGCATTGAGCGGTAATTCTCCGCAAGCTCAAGCTGAATAACCTTCAGCCCCTCGTCCTCGTAGCGCTCTTTAAAGCGCATAATATTTTCAATCGTAGCGCCTCGAAAACGGTAAATACTCTGGTCGTCATCGCCGACAACGCAGATGTTGTGATACCCGCCCGCAAGCAGATAAGTCAGCACATACTGCGCGTAGCTCGTGTCCTGATACTCGTCAACGATAACGTATTTAAACTGGCGCTGATACTGCTCCAGCACGTCCTCGTTTTCCTTGAGCAGCGTGACGGTGTTGTAAATCATATCGTCAAAATCCATCGCGTCGGCGCGCATCAGTTCCTTCTGATACTCCTCGTAGCACTGCGCAATTTTTGCCTTGCGAAAGTCGTTTATCGTCGTCGCCTTGTACTCTGCAGGGCTTATCAAGCTGTCCTTCGCGTGGCTGATTTCCGCAAGAATTGAGCGGTGATTGAGGAACTTATCCTCAATGCCGAGGCTCTTTTGCACGCGCTTCATAACACGGCGCTGATCGTCCGTATCGTAAATAGTAAAGTGCTGCGAATAACCGAGCCTGTCGCCGTATCTGCGCAGCATTCTTGCGCACATTGAGTGGAATGTCTGCGCCCAGATTTCCGCCGCCTCGTCGCCGATTGTGTTAATCAGCCTGTCTTTAAGCTCGCCCGCCGCCTTGTTGGTAAAGGTGATTGCAAGCACTTGCCAGGGCAGTGCGTAGCCGTCGCGGATAATATGCTCAATGCGCTTGACGATAGTGGCAGTTTTGCCCGTGCCCGCGCCTGCAACAACAAGCACCGGACCGTCAACGGTGTCAATAACGCGCTTCTGTTCTTTATTCGGTTTTACTGCGTC
>CAYZPT010000113.1:0-6734 GCA_964480285.1 uncultured Bacteroides sp. | reverse complement strand
TTGGTATGATTAAGTGGGACGGCTTCAGCGGCAAACATCCTAAAGGCGTGCTTGACGGAACAATGTTTAATCTTACCGCTACGGTAAACGGCGGTCAAACGCTGCACGCAAACGGCTCGCAGAACTTTCCGAAGCATTTTTATGAATTCGAAAACTGGTTGTACGATGTTTTAAAAGACTGCGAAGAAATAAATATAACAGAAAATGGGAATTAATATGATTTTATACATCAACAGTTGCGTTCGCAACGGATCGCGAACAGACAGAATTGCAAGAGCTGTGCTCGATAAGCTCGGCGGTGAATACACCGAGGTATATCTGCCGGATGAAAACCTGCAACCGCTTTCGGCAGACAAGCTTGACAAGCGCACAGCGCTTGTTGAACAGGGCGACTATTCGGACAGTATGTTTAACCTTGCTAAGCAGTTTGCTTCGGCTGATACAATTGTAATTTCCGCTCCGTATTGGGATTCGTCATTCCCCTCAGTTCTCAAACTCTATATTGAAAACATCTATGTTACGGGAATTATTTCCGAGTATGCACCGGACGGCTCGCCGCACGGACTTTGCAAAGCAAACGAATTGATATATGTAACAACCGCAGGCGGTCCGTACGTTGCAGATTACAGTTTCGGTTATATAAAAGAGCTTGCCGAGTTATATATGGGCATACCGAAAACTACGCTTATTAAAGCAGAAATGCTTGATGTTGACGGCTTTGACGCCGAACAGATTGTTGAAGACACGATTAACAGTTTATAACAGAATACAGAACTGCCGGCAGGATACCTTATGATATCCTGCCGGCTTTAGTTATAACGCATAATGCTAATAACAAACATATGCAGAGGCAACGTGTTACGGTTTGTGCCGATCGTTTGCAGACTGTGCGCCTATTAATAATCAGTTTCTTCCTTTTTAGGTATGTAGTGCTTGTTTACAAACTTAAGCCATCCGAGCGGCGTGGAAAGCTTTGAATATCCCCATTCGCTTGTGTTTTCAAATACAACGCCCTTGTCGCTGATTAGTTTGGATACATACTCTATTTCATCAACAAAATCGTCAAATTCAAACACTTTTTCCGACCAGGCGGTCTGTGCAACGGCGATTACCCTCGGGAAAAGGAAGCGCTCAAGCTTTTCATTCTCCCATATGTACTCAGTCCAGATAGGCGTTTCCAGTCCGATAACATTTTTGTATCCCTCGTCTGTCAATCCGCTAAGTTTCGGGTTAAATGACAACGTTTTACGAAACGGGGTAATCTGGTAATCGTAGTCCATATAGTAATTTTTAAACGGGGACAGAATCATCCGCCCGCCGCTGTTAGCAAAGTCAACACTCGGCTTTGTGTAGCCTTCTTTCCAGAATTGAAGAATAGCGCGTTTATCGAGATTGCTGCCCTTTGCGGCGTCGTTCCATACGATTGTGTCCTTACCCTTTTGTGCAAGATAATCAATTATCTTATTCATATACAGATTCTGATATTCGGTCCACTTTGACAGCCCTTTTTCTGCTTTCAGCCGATTGCATTCAGGACAGTCCTCCCACTGCTTCGGCGGTGCTTCATCACCGCCGATGTGGAAGAATTTATACGGGAAAATCTCGCAGAATTCATCAATAATGCTTTCAACGATACTGTATGTTTTTTCCCTTGAAGGGCAGAGAATATCATTGTAAATACCCTGGTGTGTTTTGACTTCAACTGCTTTGCCGTGGCAGGAAAGCTCCGGAAAAACATGCAGAAGCGAACTCACGTGACCCGGCATATCGAACTCAGGAATAACGTCGATATATCTCTCGGCACAATAGTCAACAATACCCTTCATTTCAGCCTTCGTGTACACACGTCCGTAGGGCTTGTTATTAATTGTAGTGCCGAAATCGGAGAACTTGCGCACCGCCGCCTTTGTATTAAGTTCGGGGTATTTTTCGCTTTCAAAACGCCAGCCCTGATCCTCCGTAAGATGCCAGTGAAAGATGTTGAATTTAAGCATCGACATTACATCAATTATCTTTTTGATTTCATCAATTTCCTGCATATGCCTTGCAGAGTCAATCATAAAACCGCGATACGCAAACCTCGGCTTGTCATGCACCGTGCAAACAGGGATGCGTTCCTGCTGCACCGATAGTTGCTTAAGAGTCTGCCGCGCATAAAAGACAGCATTATCACTGCCGCCCTCAATGTTAATCGTGTCCTTTGTAACATTAAGGATATACTCCTCTTTTTCAAGCTGAGTATTGATAACTACGTTCTCATTTACGGAGTCACAAACATATTCATTTTTAAATTCTGCTTCAAACGGTGCCGGGATAATTTTCATACTACCACCTCATGGTTAACATTAATCTATTTCGTTCCGGTCAATTTTATCGGACTTGTAATAATACTCCCTGTCGTGCTCAGATACCTTTCTCAAAACCCTGCAGGGATTGCCAACAGCAACTACATTATCCGGAATATCTTTTGTGACTATGCTGCCTGCGCCGATAACAACATTTTTGCCTATATGTACGCCGGGCACAATAACAACGCCCGAGCCTACTCTTGCATTTTTGCAAATTACTTTCGCGAATACGTCTAACACATCTGCAATCTGTAGTGTGATAAATCTTTCCCACACTGTTTTTGCTGTAATAGTATATCATCTCTTTCACCGACTTTCATTGCATTCTATATATCTGCTGCGAATCAGCATTTGATTGCATAAAACCCGCTTTGCATATATGAATGCCAGAACAGCTCCGCTGCCTTAAAACCGACTTTGTCAAGCAGTTCAAGATGCTCACCGATTGTAATCGGGAAAAACTCCTTGTTATACCTTGCGGAGTGCGCCTTAACGTCGTCGTACGGTCTGCCGGCTTCAAGCTCAAAGCGTTCAAGGTGACTGAGAAGAATATCTTTTCCGATTTCGGAGTTCGGCGCGGTATTTTCAAAATAAATGAAAATTCCGTCGGGCTTCAGAGCCTTGAAACAGTTATTAACTGCTTTTTCCCTTGTGGCTCTGTCAAAATAATGGTGCGACTGAATTGCGGTTACGACATCAAATTGCTCTTTATAATTCAGACTTTCCGAACCGACACAATTAATCTCACAAGGGATTCCTTCAAGCTTCTTTTTTGCATCGTTAATCATTGATTCGGACGGGTCGCACAGTATCAGCTCTGAAAGGTTCAGGCTTTCGTGCGCCTTTAATCCAAATGTTCCCGTACCGCAACCCGTATCCAGAACAGAAATCGGCTTGTCGCCGTAGCGAAACTGAATCAGTTCAATAATCTGTTTATATATTTCGTCATAAAACGGAATCACCTTGCGCACATTTTCATCGTATTTGCTCACTGAGAACGCAGATTTGTTGTCCATGGTTTACTTCATTTTTCATTAAACTGTTTTACTGTTTCAAGCACGCTTTGGTGCTCAATTTTCCTCGGCTCAAACCTGATAATTGAATAAATTATCTGCATAACTACTCCCGAGCCGAAAGTGCTGACAATCGTTCCTATTCCGACAGGACCGCCAAGCAGCCAGCCGACAAACAGAACCGTTCCCCATAGAATTATCTGAACTGCGCCGATTGGTAGCTTATGAAGCCGTTTTCCCAACCCGACGAGGAGCGCGTCCCTCGGTCCGCAGCACTGCGCCGATTTCATATAAAAATACTGCCCTATTGCCATAAGCGCAAGTCCGGCAATGATTATTAGGATTCCAAAGAATACACTTTTTGTTTCGGGAAACGGGTCAATGTCGTTAAACAGCTGCACAAAATTGCCCGTCAGCAGTGCGTCGATAATCGTTCCGAAACCTATTTTCTCCTTCATCAGAATGTCTATAATAAGTATTATTACAGCCATTACGGTCATCGAAAGTCCGTAGTTTAACGGGGTGTGTTTTGCAATGCCCATTCCAAGACAGTCCCACGGCGCAAGCCCGAGATTAGCGCGTATTGTTAAATGCACGCCGAGCGCAAAAATACATAGCCCGAAAATGATTCTTATCCAGCCAAAAATTATTGCCTTTCGCACTGCTTTCACCCCCCCATTCTATAACTGAATAATAATATATCATTAAACAAGAATTTATGCAACACCGTTTCACGCGCGGCTTGCATACAAAAACTCCCCTTGAAATCAAGAGGAGTTTTTTAGTGTTGTGTTTAGTTTTCCGTTACATCTGTTGCTTCTTCGTCTGTTGCAGCGTTTTCCGCCTGTGCGTCGGCTTCATTTTCAAATTCGTCGGTCTGCGTAATCTCCGCCTTGCCCTCTAAATCTGCAAAGACGGTGACGATAACGTATTTTGCCTCGGCATTCGGAACGGTTGCTTTTGATTCGCAAAGAATACGGTAATTTGTGCCTGCAACAACCTGTGTGGCAAGCAGCGCAACGGGCGTGTATTCTGCTCCTGTAAGCGTTTCACACGCTTTTTCAAGCGCTTTCTTTGCGTCGTCCGTTACTGTGAAGTTTTCGGCTTCACTCCAGCCGCCGTCGTTGTTCGGATATTCAGCATTTATGTCGCTGCTGAAAATGTCCGTAATTTCCGCGTTGCCCCGCAAATCCTCGTAAATCTGAACGATGGCATATTTCGGCGCCGCGTTCGGTGCCACAACCTCTGCCTTGCACAGCACGCGATGGTTTGTGCCTGCAACGACCTGACTTGCAAGATAGGCAACGGGCGTGTAATCAACACCGGTCAGAGTTTCCGTCGCTTTATTGAACACCTTTTTAAACTCGTCTGTAATTGCAGGCGAATCAGCCTTTGTCCAGCCGCCGACGATTTCACCTTCTGCCGTTTCGTTAGTTGTAATTTCGTTTGAAGTCGTTTTTTCTTTTTCAGTTTCCTTTTTGCTGCAAGACGCCAAAACCACGCCACTTGTAACAACGAGAATCAAAGATAAAACGATTGCAATAATTTTCTTCATTTTAATCACCTCAATTGTTAAGTGCGAAAAAACACCGAAAGTGTTGCAAAGACTTAAAAAAATTTTATACTCCGTCATACTGCCGCCGAGAACAGAGGTTTACGGAAAAATACTTGTGTTGCCAAGCAACACCCTCAGAATGCCGACAACAAACAAATGCGCGGGATAATAGATGTAGAAGAACCACTTCATTCCTTTCCATTTGCCTCTTTCGCCGTTATACTGCTTTATAATCGGCAGCGACAAAAGTGTGCACATCTGCAGGAGTCCGTACGCTTTGTCAATGAAGAAGAAGTATACCGCTGCGTATATTGCTGTCCAGATTAACATAGTTAATGATTGCTTTTTAAAATCGCCGCGGTTGAGATACAGATAAACCGGGCACATCGCCGCAATCGTCGACCAGTCAGACGGGAACGTGATAACGCAGATTATAATAATTAATGCGATCTTTCCCCACTGCGGCAAATTCTCCGCGGTGAAAATGACCATCAACACGACAGACCATGCAAGCGACCACATTACGCTTGTCATATTGAAAAATCCGTCTGGAATAAACGGTATGCCGCCGGCAAAGTTATATGCAAAATGCGATATAACGGCAAAAACAAACAGCCTTGATATGTACTTTTTTACGTTTCGGGTGTAGTGGAAGCCCTCTGCTATGCAAAACCACATAATAGGTGCTGTCAGCCTGCCTAATGCATGCAGCAGCATCACCCACCAGATTTTCTGGCACCCGGGGAATAAAAGCCATGTCACATGGTCGATTGTCATTGCAATAATGGCAATCAGTTTTATCTGATTGGAATTAAGTCCTTTCTTTGCTAACGTATCCATTACCATACCTCTGTTAATGACATTTGTCTGTCTTCACAAACAGTAATACTCAATTGTGTCAGAAAAGCAAGGGGCTAATGCCCCCTATGCTTTTCTTTTCGCTTTTGCTGTTTCAGATCGAAAAGGCGCTGCTTTTCGGCATTCTTTTGCTCGCGGCTTTGCTGCTTACGCTCCACTTTCATCTGCTCGCGCTGCAGCTGCAACGCCTGCTGTGATTTCGTACCGATACCAGTATTCTTCATCTGCTTTGCTGCGTTGCGCGACCGACGTTTTGGATTATCAGCCTTATGCCTGACTTCAACCTTAACAGCCGGACTGAACTTCAGTTCATCGTAGTGTTTGAGGATAAACGCCCATATTTCGCTGTCCTTCGGTTCTGCGCCGAAAGTGACTTTGCTCACGGACAGTTTCCCGTTTTCCACCCGTTCAAATACGCCTATCCAGAACGGTTCTTCAAAGAATACAGTAAACTCCGTTTTGTCCATATTAATCCCTCCCTCTGCGTTTGGGACAAAGAACGGACAACCCGGAGGGGCAGGTTACTTACCTCGCAATACGGCGAGACGGCCGGGCTACCCTAGGCGCCAACTGACGAATCCAATACGCTTAAAATGCGTTATTTAAGCGATATTTGGCGTTTTCGCTTTTGCTTGGCCTACCGGCTCTGGCATATTCATTGAATACACGTTGCGTTTTTATCTTTGTCGTTTATATAATCAAGCCCGCGGGCTGATTAAACAATTCATTTACAGAAAGCTGCAATCTCCTGTTCCATCAGGCGGTATACATTTGCAACCAGAAAGCCGTCGGCAATCGCATGATTGAGACGGACTGTAAGCGGCATCATCAGCCTGCCGTTTTCCTCGCGGTATTTGCCCCAGTTAATGATGGGTGGAAAATATAGATATCCGTCGGGCAGTTCGATTTATATTGATTGTGCATCGAATTTAAATGACATTAAAGATGTTTACGAATACG
>CAYZPT010000112.1:0-6747 GCA_964480285.1 uncultured Bacteroides sp. | reverse complement strand
AAATGGCGACCCGGAACGGGCTCGAACCGTCGACCTCCAGCGTGACAGGCTGGCGTTCTAACCAACTGAACTACCGGGCCACATTTGTGTGCCTTAATCAAATGCTTTTGTATTATAACTAATGATGATGAAAATGTCAAGATTTTTATTGAAAAAGTATCGCCCTTTGTTTATAATAGCTTTGAGGTGCTGATATGAAGGACTTACACATTCACATTGAGCGCGGCGAGTATACAAAAGAGTGGATTGACCGCTTTGTCGCGCAGGCAGTAAAAATGAATATTGACGAGATAAACTTGCTCGAGCATACTATCCGCATACGCGACTTTCACCCCGCATTCAAGGAGGCGAGGGAGTATAACCTTTACCAGAAACGGTGGTTTGAAGGTAAAGAAAAACAGGCGCATACGCTTGATGAGTACAAAGCGCTTGCTGATGAAATCAGGAATACTGATTACCCGATTAAGGTGAACTTCGGGCTTGAGGTTTGCTGGTTTGAGCAACACGAGGATTTTTTGCGCGATATGCTGTCCGACGGCTTCTTTGACTATGTGCTCGGCTCGGTACACTGGGTTGATAACTGGACTTTTAATCAGCGCAAATATCAGTGGCGCGGCAGAGATGTAAACGATATTTACCGCCGATATTATGAGATGTCCGAAACGCTGATAGAAAGCGATATTTTTGATATTATCGCGCATCCGGATCTGATTCGCTGCCACGGACTTTACCCCGATTACGACCTTGCCGATACATACAAATCGCTTTGCAAAAAGGCGATTGCGCACGACGTCGCAATTGAGATGAATACTTCAAAAGGTCTCGGCATCAACGAACAGTTCCTGAGCATTGCGAAAGCGGAGGGCGTTAAGTTCTCGCTCGGCTCTGATGCTCATCGCCCGGAAGATGTCGGCAGGGGAATAATAGATGTATATAATTTAGTAAATAGTAAATAGCATAAGAAAAATTCAGGGCACCGCCCTGCGGGCAGGCAAAATTCGCCCGACTCGTTTTCACGCACGTGGGCATCGTAACAGTCCACCGGACTATTGCAATTTGCCAATGCAAATTGCCCTGTTCGAATCTCTCAACATAAAAATACTCATACTGCAAAAGCAGTATGAGTATTTTTGGCGCAGAAGGAGAGATTCGAACTCTCGCGGCGGTTGCCCACCCTACGCCCTTAGCAGGGGCGCCTCGTCACCAGCTTGAGTACTTCTGCGTGTAACTTGCGTTTATCCTGTCAAGTTGTATGCACTTATCAGTGCTAAATTACTTTATCATAAACATAAAAAAAAGTCAAGCAAAAACTTGCATATTTTTTCTTGACAAGGGGTAAATCTTGTGTTAATATATCAAAGCATTAAATATTTGCAGAGGTATCGAAGAGGTCATAACGAGGCGGTCTTGAAAACCGTTTGGGTTCACGCCCACGTGGGTTCGAATCCCACCCTCTGCGCCAAAAGGAAGAATCACCGTAAGGTGGTTCTTTTCTTTTGATATGGATTCGAACCCGCCGGCTTGAACGTTAAACAAAACAGTTCAGTGAACTGTTTTGTAGTGAGAGGTGGCGAAATCGGTACCGCAGCCATAGGCTGGGGTGATGAGCCACTCAATTTCCTCGAAATTGAAGAATCCCACCCTCTGCGCCAAAAGGAAGAATCACCGTAAGGTGGTTCTTTTTTTTGATATGGATTCGAACCCGCTGGCTTGAACGTTAAACAAAACAGTTCAGTGAACTGTTTTGTAGTGAGAGGTGGCGAAATCGGTACCGCAGCCATAGGCTGGGGTGATGAGCCACTCAATTTCCTCGAAATTGAAGAATCCCACCCTCTGCGCCAATAATACTCATACTGCTTTTGCAGTATGAGTATTATTTATTGTCGAGAGATTCTAACGGGATAATTGCGAACAATAGACAAAATCAAATACCGTTAATTAAAGAAACGAGCCGCCTCTTACGAGACGGCTTTTGTGCCATTTATTCCTCTGTTGTTTCTTCAGCCTGCTCTGCCTGTTCAGCTTCCTGAATCTTAGCAAAACATTCACTGCAGTAAACAGGTCTGTCTTCCTTGGGCTCAAACGGAACCTTACATGCTTTTCCGCATTGAGCACATACAGCATCATGCATTTCTCTGGGGGCTTTTGCAGCAGCTTTTCTCTTATCTCTGCAAGCCTTGCAACGCTGAGGCTCATTAACAAAGCCTTTTTCAGCGTAGAACTCCTGCTCACCTGCAGTGAAAACAAATTCGTTGTTGCATTCTTTGCAAACTAAAACTTTGTCTTCGTACATTTTACATTTCTACCTCTCTAAAGATTTGCCTGGGGAAAATGGTCGTGAGCAGATGCACCATATTTCTGCCGCAAACCGAGATGCTGGGGAAATATTCAAAAAGTAACTCCATCGAGTTTCTTACGAATACGTTGTATTGCGTTATCAATTGCCTTTGGATTTTTGCCGAGCCTGTCGGCAATTTCGGCATAAGAGCAACCGACTATGTAGAGTCTTAAAACCTCGTTTTCAAAGCTTGATAACCCTTCATACAAAACTTCTGTCAAAGTCGAAACGCTTTCCTTTGCGAGAAACTCATCTTCAGCACTTAAACCTACTCTGCCTTCAAAAAAATCCTCCTCAAGAGTGACAAGATTAGACTGAGGTATGTCCTTGAGTCTTGAAAATTTGCGCAGTGCTGTTTGAACAGAATTATTTATACAACGAGATGCGTATGTAACAAATTTGGCGCCTTTTTCGCTGTTGTAAGATTTAATTGCGGCAAGCAGACCAATCATGCCTTCCTGAACAAGGTCGTCCTTTTCAAGAGGTGAGCCGATGTATTTCATCGCAATGGCTTCCACTGTACTTCTGTATCTTACAATCAACTCGTTCATTGCCAAACTGTCGTTTTTTTTGATATAGGCAAGGAGCTCGTCATCTGTTTTTTGAGTGTAGTCAGACATAATCTCCTCCTTATCCTATTTATCTGTTTCATATTACTTCAAAATTACAAATTAGTCAACAGTTTTTGTTAGAAATAGACAATCATTTATAATTTGACTGTAATATATGCGATAGATGAATGTTTATACGTTAAATCTGAACAGTACAATGTCTCCGTCCTTCATTACGTATTCTTTGCCTTCACTTCTCACAAGACCTTTTTCTTTAGCCGCAGCCATTGTGCCGCAAGCCATAAGGTCGTCAAAAGCAATAACCTCTGCGCGGATAAAACCTCGCTCAAAATCGGTGTGGATTTTGCCTGCTGCCTGCGGTGCTTTTGTGCCTTTTTTGATTGTCCATGCACGCACCTCGGGCTTGCCTGCAGTGAGGTAACTGATGAGTCCGAGCAGGGCATAGCTCTTTTTGATAAGCCTGTCAAGACCTGATGTTTCAAGCCCCATATCGGCAAGGAACATCTCTTTTTCATCCGGTTCAAGTTCGGCAATCTGTGCTTCCATTTCAGCGCAAATCGGGAAGGTTTCAGCTCCTTCATCCTTAGCGATTTCTTTTACCTGATTGTAGTATTTGTTGTTGTCAATGCCTTCATTAAAGTCGTTTTCGCCCATGTTACAGGCGTAGATAACGGGCTTGATTGTGAGGAGTGCAACCTCCTTAAGATATTCAAGCTCATCGTCACTCATTTCAACGGAACGAGCCGTTTTTCCTTCTTCCATTTCAGCAACAAGACGCTCTAAAAATGCAACCTCTGCGGCGAGCGTTTTATCGCCCTTCATAGCCTTTTTGCGGCTGTCGACGCGGCGTGAAAGAATGTCAAGGTCGGACAGCACAAGCTCAAGGTTAATCGTCTCAATATCCCTTGCGGGGTCGATATTGCCGTCAACGTGCGTGATGTCATCATTTTCAAAGCATCTTACAACGTGGATAATCGCGTCAACTTCGCGGATGTGCGACAGGAATTTGTTGCCGAGACCTTCGCCCTTGCTCGCGCCTTTTACAAGACCTGCGATGTCAACAAACTCAATCGTCGCAGGGGTGAATTTGTCAGGCTCATACATCTCCGCGAGCTTATCAAGTCGCTCGTCGGGAACGCTAACCATGCCCACGTTCGGCTCAATCGTGCAGAAAGGGTAGTTCGCGCTCTGCGCTCCTGCGTTAGTTATAGCGTTAAAAAGCGTGCTCTTGCCGACGTTCGGCAGACCAACCATACCAAGTTTCATAACTGTATCTCCGTTTCATTAAACTAATCGAATTATATCTATCCATTATATACCATAACAAAATAATTTACAAGAGCAAATATATCTTGACATCTGCAATTAATTAATATAAAATATTCTCAATCTTTTATTTTACGAAAAGGAGTGAGTTATATGGAACTCAACGGTTCTCAAATTGTTCTTGAAACGCTTAAAGAACAGGGAGTAGATACCGTCTTCGGTTATCCGGGCGGCACAATTCTTAATATCTTTGACGAACTCTATAAATACGGCGATACATTTAACCATATCCTCACCTCGCACGAGCAGCACGCTGCTCACGCTGCAGACGGATATGCACGCGCAACGGGCAAGGTCGGCGTCTGCATGGCGACTTCGGGTCCCGGCGCAACTAACCTTGTAACAGGTATCGCAACGGCTTATCTTGATTCAATTCCGATTGTTGCAATCACCGTTAACGTTGCAAATCCGCTTATCGGACGCGACACTTTCCAGGAGGTTGACGTTTGCGGTATCACTATGCCGATTACAAAGCACAACTTCTTTGTTAAAAATATTGAGGATCTGGCGCCTACAATCCGCCGTGCGTTTAAAATCGCAATCAGCGGCAGACCCGGTCCCGTACTTATTGATATCCCGAAGGATGTTACTGCGGCTATGTATGAATACACGCCGGAGCCTGCACAGGTTCCCGCACCTGCTCCGAAGCCCGTAAGCGGCACTTTTGAAAGAGCGATTGAACTTATCCGCAGCGCAAAGAAGCCGCTTATTTATGTCGGCGGCGGCACGGTGCTTTCTGACCTCGGCGACGATTTAATCACATTTGCGGAAAAGATTGACGCACCCGTTGTATCTACTCTTATGGGTCTCGGTGCGTTCCCGAACGGTCATCCGCTTCACCTCGGTCTTATCGGTATGCACGGTCACTTTGAGTGCAATAAAGCCGCTCACGACTGCGATGTACTTATCACCTGCGGCGCACGTTTTTCAGACCGTGTTGCAGGTAACAGACGTAAATTCGCTCCGAATGCGGAGATTCTGCATATTGATATCGATGCTGCAGAGATGGACAAGAATATCAATTCAAATTACCACCTTCGCGGTAATCTTAAGGAGCTTATTCCCGAGCTTACGCGCGCAATTGAGCAGCTTGATCACAGCGAGTGGAAAGCGGAGATTGAAACCTTCCGCCGTCCGTTTAACCAGACTCAGATCGGTGATTTTGTAAATCCGCAAAAGCTTATTGAAAAGGTTGACGAGTGCACTCCCGAGGACACTCTTGTTGTCACTGACGTTGGTCAGCATCAGCTTTGGGCTGCGCAGTTCTACAAATTCAAGCAACCGAGGACCATGCTCACATCTGGCGGTCTCGGCACAATGGGATATTCGATGGGCGCTTCCATCGGCGGTCAGTTTGGCAAGCCGGACAGAACCGTCGTCCTCTTTGCAGGTGACGGCTGCTTCCATATGAACCTTGCTGAGCTGTCCACGATGGCTTCTTACAATGTGCCTGTTAAGATGTTCGTTTTCAACAACACAGTGCTCGGTATGGTGCGCCAGTGGCAGAAACTGTTTTATGACAACCGCTTTGCTGATACCGATCCGCACAGAAAGACTGATTTTGTCAAGGTTGCCGAGGCATTCGGTGTTAAAGGTATGCGCATCAGTACAAACGATGATATTGACTCCGTTGTTGAAGAAGCGCTTGCTTACGACGGTCCTGTTCTCGTTGACTGCAGAATCAGCCCCGATTCAAACGTACTTCCTATGATCCCGCCCGGCGGCGCTCATACGGATATTATCGAAGTATTTTAAGGAGGTAAGCAAATGAAAGAAAAATTGATTTTATCAGTTCTTGTTGATAACGAGAGCGGTGTTCTTCAGCGTGTTGCAAGCCTCTTTTCAAGGCGCGGATACAACATCTCCTCACTTACCGTAAGTGAAACTGAGGATCCTGCGTTTTCACGTATGACGATTGAAACATACACCGAGCCGGAAAATTTCCGCCAGATTAAGCGCCAGCTTGCAAAACTTGAAATCGTTAAAAAGGTTAGCGAGCTTACAGAGGAAAACGCTGTTTCATCAGAGCTTCTCCTGATTAAGGTTAAGGCGCAGGGCGTTGAGAATAAGAATGCTATCCTTGCATATAACCTCAAATACGGTGCGCGTGTGCTTGATGTTTCGCTCACCACAATTACGCTTGAGTTCACAGGCTCGGGCGATACAATTGACGAGTTCATCGGCTATCTTGACGAAAACTTCGGAATCGTTGAGCTTGCAAGAACGGGTATTACCTCGCTTCAGAGAGGCGAGGGCTCTTTTACGGACGATGTTAACGCATAAGATTGATTGAGCGTAGCGAGTAACAAGTCTGGCTTCCTTGTGTAAAGGGAGCTGTCAATGTAGGGCGCGATGCCCTCATCGCGCCGCGGGTCGTCGAGGGCGCCGACCCCTACAGGGATTGTTTTACTGTTAGCAAAAAGTTGAGGGAATACAATCCCTCCGTCTGCCTTACGGCAGCCACCTTCTACAGAAGCCGTCCCTTTTGTCACCTGCGGTGACATTTCCCCA
>CAYZPT010000111.1:4061-6756 GCA_964480285.1 uncultured Bacteroides sp. | reverse complement strand
TGTATGTTAAAATATACATTTGAGGTCAAATGTAATGAAAAAGAAAACAGATATGCTTAGCGGAAACGCGATAAAAAGTATCATAGTTTTTGCACTGCCGATTATGTTTTCATCGCTGTTGCAGTATAATTATGCATTGGTTGATAACATCATCGTCGGCAGGTATGTCAGCACTGACGCACTTGCTGCAGTCGGCAATGTCGGGGCGATAAACTCGTTCATCATCGGCGCTGCGCTCGGGCTTACAAGCGGATTTACAATCCCTGTTGCGCACGCTTTCGGCGCAGGCGACAAGCGTATGGTTGCTCACTATTCGGGCAGCAGTATTGTCGTGGCGTTTCTGGTGGGGACTGTTATTGTTGTAACTGCGCACCTGTTGTCTACACCGCTGCTTAATCTTATCGGTACACCCAAAGAGATTATCAAACTGTCGTCAGCGTATGTAAACATACTCTATTTCGGCGTGCCGTTTCAGATGCTTTCAAATAACTTTACTGCGATTTCCAGGGCAGTGGGCGAGAGCAGAAAACCGCTGTATTTCTTTATGGTCAGCGTGTTTGTGAACTTCTGCCTTGATATGCTTTTTGTCAAAACTTTCGGTTGGGGCGTCGAGGGTGCAGCAGCTGCAACGCTGATTTCGCACATCACTGCCGCGTCGCTTACGGGCTTCTATATTTTCAAGCTCAACGACGACGTTCAGATAACAAAAGAGGATCTTAAATTCCACCCGAAAACTGCGTTAAAGCAGATCGGGTTAGGTATCCCCGTGTCGTTGCAGTTTACAATAACTTCAGTCGGCTCAATGTGCCTGCAGAGCGCGGTTAACTCGTTCGGTCCTAACGTAATTGCAGGTTTCACCGCTGCCAGCAGAGTAGAGAATCTTACAAATCTTCCAATGTCTGCACTAGGCGTTGCCACGCAGACCTTTGTGGGGCAGAATTACGGCGCGAAGAACTACGACAGAATAGTTAAATCGGTCAAAAAGGTGTTCCTGCTCGATCTCGGCGTTTCAGTCGCGATGAGTATAATTCTGTTTGTAATCAGCAAACCGATGGTGTCGCTGTTTATGACGTCGCCAAACGACGCAATGATTGCCGCGGCAAACAGATACATACTTGCAACCTGCCAGTGTTACAGCCTTGTTGCAGTGCTGTTTGTGCTGCGCAACACCCTGCAGGGACTCGGATTCACTTATGCAAATATGGTTGCGGGCGCAGGCGAACTCGCAGGACGAATCCTCATCGCCTTTGTGTTCACGCCGCTTATCGGCTTTACCGCGGTGTGCTATGCCGCACCTGCCGCATGGCTGCTTGCCGATATCCCACTTGCAATAATCTATTTATCAAAACACCGCAAGTTCAAAAAACTCGCGGCAGAGAGCATACCTCAAAACTCAACACTAAATTCTCAAAACTAAAAGAAGGCTCTGATGAGCCTTCTTTGTTTTTTAACTGAATGCAACGTTGCCGCCGTTGTTGGTGGAGGAGAACGCTATATATGATCTGCCGACATTAAAGCCGATGCTCTTGCCCTGGGCATTACGTATGCTGAGCTTTCCGCCCTTGGCACTCCATTTGATTTTTGTATACGTTCCTTTAGAAATAAGGTAACCCTCGCCGCCTTTGTAATCATAGTTAAGATAAGTGGTTTTTGAGGTGGAGATATAAGTGCTGCTGTCTCTCAGAACAATCAGATTTTCAAACTTAACGTCGGTATTCCAGTCATCTGTGTGGTACTTTTTATCTTCTGTGTTGTATTTGAACGTTCTGGTATTTGTTCTTGATGAGAAAGTAACGCCAACTGTGTTTGCAACTTCCTTACCCTGCTTTTTCTTCTTTTTGTTAAAATTGAATTTCGTTTTGTTTTTAGATACGTCTGTGCGATAGCCTTTATTCTCAATAGCGGCAGGAAGGTTGTTGCCGTAAATAATTGCGCGGTGCTCCTGACTGGTGCTCCTTGTCTGGTCTCTGCCAAACAGCATACCGCCGTTCATACCGTCAAAATCGTCAACCTTAAGTTTTTTGATTGTTGCATATCCGCCGACATATCCTTCTTTGTTGTGGCTTCCGCCCCAGTGGATGAACATCGCGTCAAATAACGAAGCAAACTTAACGTATGACGGACGTGCAGAACGTATGGGTCCGACCTTTTCAGGAACGCTTGTATAGTCTGCGTAAAGCCACAGCATACGGCTGATACCGCCTTCAACCTCGCCCTCGACGATAATATCAGGCGTTTCGATTCCCCATTGCGGTCTTGCAAATTCCGTATTTTCAACAACAACAGCCACAGGACGCTTACCTTTTGCCGCACTGTTATAATTCTTCTCGCCGGTCAGCGGATTGCCGCCTTTAACGTACGGGCTCGTTGTTGTAGGTTTTGTTGTTGTCGTTGTTGTTGGCTCAGTGGTTGTTACTTCTTCCACTGCTTTGCTGCAGCCGAAAAGAGTGAATATCAGTACAACTGCCAGCAAAACAGATATTAATTTTTTCATAATTAAAACAGTCCTTTCAGATAATACATTTAACAATATACCATATATCGTCAAATAATGCAATACATTATTAACAATATACTATATACAGTTTTTAACAGAAAATAACACAATCGTATAATATTAGCATTGGTATCAATTCCACATTTTAATTGCATAAAACAGCAAATGTAAATTGGATTTTCATATATTCATGCTAAA
>CAYZPT010000111.1:0-4051 GCA_964480285.1 uncultured Bacteroides sp. | reverse complement strand
ATACAGTTTTTAACATTTTTTAATGTTTTTTAATGTTCGTTTAATATTCGTGTTTTATTATGCAGATGAAGGAAGAAACCCCCTTCCTAAAAGGCAAAAGAAATTCATTGCCTTAAGGCTCAAAGAGCCTTAAAAACACTCTCCTTTCATACAGCGAGTCTGCGGTGTCCCCCCATCGCAGGCTCGCACCCTTTTAATCAACGGTTTACTAAAACAGTTAAATATGTTAGAATTAATACGGTGATTTTATGAGAATACTTGTAGTTGAAGACGAATACAAACTTGCAGACGTTATTGCCGCAAGGCTGAAGAAAGAAAAATACGAGGTTGATATTTCCACCGACGGCGAGGACGGTCTCTATAATGCCGAGAGCGGAATATACGACCTTATTATTCTTGACGTTATGCTTCCCGGCGTTAACGGCTTTGAAATCCTGCGCGAAATCCGCGAGGAGGGCATAACCTCAAAGGTGATTATGCTCACTGCAAAGAGTATGCTTGAGGATAAGCTCGAGGGCTTGACCGGCGGTGCAAACGACTATGTCACAAAGCCGTTCCATATGGACGAGCTAATGGCGCGCGTTAACATTCAGCTGCGTCAGGATTCCACAAACGTGCAAAAGGATTATATCGAATTCGGCGACATCAGGCTCAATACCGAAACATCAAGCCTCAGCTGCACAACTACCGGCGAAAGTATTAATGTAATTAATAAAGAATTTCAGTTATTGGAGTATTTTATCAACAATCCTAACAGGATTTTATCCAAGGAGCAGATTTACGACAAGGTCTGGGGCTACGATAACGAGATTGAGTCAAACAACCTTGAAGCGTATCTTTCCTTTATCCGCAAAAAGCTCAAGGCAATCGGTGCAGGCGTCAACATTAAAGCCGTGCGCGGTATGGGTTACAGAATGGAGATTAAAGAATGAAAAAACTTAAACTTCAGGTTTTCGGCGTAATATTTCTTATCCTTACTCTGGTTACAACCGCGGGTTTCGCAGGTTTTAATATGGTAATATATAACCGTGAATACCAGTCTGTTAAAAGAGTTCTTGACCAGACCTCAAGAATGGGCGGAGCTCCGTTTGAGATAAAGGACGGCGATTTCAAGCACGATCAGAACGATAATACTAACCGTAAACGTGATGATATTGACGATATCCGTTTTATCGACAACACCGTTTATACGGTGAAGCTCAACAGCGATGACACGATTTCGGATATTATCAACCACTCGGAGAACGGTGTAACCGACGAAGAGATTGAGAAAATTGCCGTCACAATGATTTCCCAGAGCGTTCAGCGTGATATCGGCAACCTGTATTTTGCCGATTATTCTTACTGTTATAACAAGGGTTCGTCAATAATTATTGTTGATAATTCTTCAACAAGGCAGGATTTGCGATATACTTTGTTCTATTCGCTGATTCTGTATTTCCTGATTGAAGCGATTATCTATCTTATCGCAAGGATTCTTATGCTTCGTATAACCAAGCCTGTGGCGGAGAGCTTTGACAAGCAAAAGCAGTTTATCGCAGACGCGTCGCACGAGCTTAAAACTCCGCTTTCAGTAATTATGGCAAGCGCTGACGCACTTGAGGCAAATCCGGCTGAACACAAGTGGCTTGAAAATATCAAGAGCGAAAGCGAAAGAATGAACAAGCTTGTTGCCGATCTGCTCGAGCTTGCTAAGAGCGAGGAAGTCGAGGATAAAGGCGAATACGCCATGGGTGATCTGTCCAAGGTTGTTGAAAAATCCGCCCTTACCTTTGAAGGCGTGATGTTTGAAAAGGGCATTATGCTCAACGATGATATTCAAAGCAGCATCTTTTTAAAGATGAATGAATACAAGATTCAGCAGCTTATCTCGATTCTGCTCGATAATGCCGTAAAGCACAGCGAAAAGGGCAGCACTGTTAATATTGAATTAAAGCGCGAAAAGGATATTGTTCTCACCGTAACCAACGAGGGCGAGGGCATACCCAAAGGCGAGGAGGAAAAAATCTTTGAACGCTTCTATCGCGCCGATGAATCGCGTAACCGTAACGAAAACCGCTACGGACTCGGGCTTGCTATTGCAAAAAATATCTGCCAGCTCCACGGCGGAACAATTTCCGCAAAGTCGGAAAACGGCAAAACAACATTTAAAGTAGTATTTTAATATATTATGTAGGGTGCATCTGCACCCTCTTTTTTTTGCGTGATTTGCGGTTAAAAACTTTTTCAGCGGTTTAATATTCGTTTAATCGACGCAGTGTATGATGTGCACAACAACAGAAAAGGAGTTGACAATTATGACAAACAAACGCAGAAAATTCAGAAACATAATCATGATACTTATGATTGTTGCATTTGCAGCAGCAACATGCCTCACTTTTACTGCGGCAAACGGTGGATTTGGAATGCAATCGCAGGGTGCGCCGCAGTTCAGCACAAACGGACAGCCACCGCAGATGCCTGGTGGCGACAGTCAGAACAGCGACTCGAATAATCAGTCATCGGAGAGTAGCAGCAGTAATAACAGCAGCAATTCTGATAGCCAGTCATCAAACAGCACCGACAGCAATAATCAGAACAGCAACTCGAACGGTCAGCCGCCAGAGATGCCGAGCGGTGACAATCAGAACGGCAACTCGAACGGTCAGCCGCCTGAAAAACCGGACGGTGACAGCAACAGCAATTCGGGCAATCAGCCGCCGGAAATGCCAAGCGGCGACAGCAACAGCACAAACAGCGACAGCAATAGTAATAGTAATAATAGTAACAGCAACAGCGATAATAACAGTAACAGCGATTCATCTAACCAACCGCCTTCAATGCCGGGCAGCGACGGCAACAGCAGTGCTCAGCAGGGTGCTCCCGATGTGTCAAAAGGCAAATCAAAGTCAGCTATTTACTATGTAGCATTCGCAGTTGAGAGTCTCGGTATCGCAGCACTTGCACTTTATCTCATAATGTCGCATATGAACAAACTAGGCGCACGCGAAACACTTAAGGGCGGCAAGCGTATTGCAGTATTTGTACTTGCAACAATAGTAATCGCCTCAGGTCTCACTTTCGCAGAGATTTCAGCTTCAGGCAGCAGGTCGTCTTTCCCTCAGCAGATGGGCCAGATGCAGCAGGGCGGAATGCCGGGCGGCAACAACTCGTCATCTGCAGAAAATGTTGAAGCAAACGGCGCATCTACCGTTGACGGCAAAGAGCAGACTCTTGCCGACAGTTACACCTCAACCTCAGCAGATGAAAGCCCGATACTCGTAACAAACGGCGGCAACGCCACAATTACGGGAACCGTAAATAAGAAGTCGGGCGACAGCTCAAACACTGAGAATTCCGAATTCTACGGCGTTAACTCCGGCGTGCTTGTTCAGGCAGGTTCAACGGCAACTATCGAAGGCGCAACCATCAGCACAAGCGCAGGCGGCGCAAACGCAGTGTTCTCAACCGGTGAAAACTCAAAGATTTATGTTAAGAACACAACTATAAAAACCACAGGCGAAAGATCGTCAAGAGGACTTGACGCAACCTACGGCGGATATATTGAAGCAGACAATGTTAACATCACAACTCAGGGCGGCTCATGCGCCACACTCGCAACCGACAGGGGCGAGGGCACAGTCATCGCCAACAATTCAACGCTTGAAACCAACGGCACAGGTTCACCTGTTATTTACTCGACAGGCGACATCAGCATTGACAACACAAAGGGCACTGCAAACGGCTCGCAGAACGTTGTAATAGAAGGTAAAAACTCGGCAACCGTTACTAATTCCACACTCACTGCAAGCGGCGCAGGCAACCGCGGCGACGTTGATCAGGCAGGCGTAATGATTTATCAGTCAATGAGTGGTGACGCGAGCGAGGGAACAGGTACGTTTACTGCGAAGAATTCCTCACTTTCGATTCAGAGCAGCAGTGATTATTATAAAACAGCGCCTATGTTCTTCATCACAAACACAGACGCAAAAATCAACCTTACAAATACAAAGCTCGCTTTCGGCAGCGGCACGCTCATCAGCGCAAAGGGCACAAGCGAGTGGGGCAACAG
>CAYZPT010000110.1:0-6815 GCA_964480285.1 uncultured Bacteroides sp. | reverse complement strand
TGTGGAGAGCGCCTCCTCTTGAGATGCGAAGGGAATGCCGGGAATTCTTTCCCGAACACGCAGGGAAAGGATCCTTCCTCTCGAGTTAGGAGGCGGAAACGGGGCAGGCAAGTCAACCTTCCTCAAGGTGCTTTCAGGCGACCTTGAGCCAAGCAAGGGCGAAATTCATATTACACCGGGCGAGCGACTTTCAGTGCTCAAGCAGGACCACTTTGCTTTTGACGAGTACGAGGTTGTGCGCACCGTTCTTATGGGAAACCCGCGCCTTATCGAGATTATGGAGGAGAAGGACGCCCTCTATATGAAAGAGGATTTCTCCGAGGAGGACGGCATCCGCGCAGGAGAGCTTGAGGCTGAGTTTGCAGATCTCGACGGCTGGACTGCGGAGAGCGACGCAGAGTTTATGCTCAACAAGCTCGGCGTATCGGACGAGTACCACTACCTCAAAATGGCGGAGCTTCCGTCCGACCTTAAGGTTAAAGTATTGCTCGCACAGGCACTGTTCGGCAATCCGGATATTCTGCTGCTCGACGAGCCTACAAACCACCTCGACCTCACAGCTATTTCGTGGCTTGAGAACTTCCTGCTCGATTTCCCGAATACAGTAATCGTTGTATCGCATGACCGTCACTTCTTAAATAAGGTCTGCACGCACATCTGCGACGTTGACTACGGCAAAATCACGCTGTTCACGGGTAACTACGACTTCTGGTATGAGTACACCCAGATGCGTCAGCGTCAGGCACGCGACCAGAACAAGAAGAACGAGCAGAAGATTAAGGAACTGCAGGACTTCATCAACCGCTTCTCTGCAAACGCTGCAAAGAGCAAGCAGGCGACAAGCCGTAAAAAACAACTTGACGCGCTTGAAATGATTGAAATGCCTGTCAGCTCACGCCGCTTCCCGTACGTTGACTTCAAGCCTGACAGAGAGTGCGGCAATGATTTGCTGCGCGTTGACCACCTTACAAAAACTATCGGTGACCGCAAGGTGCTTGACGATATTTCATTCGTTATTCACCCGCGTGAGAAGGTTGCTTTCGTTGGCTCGGACGTTGTGGCAAAGACCACGCTTTTCAAAATCATTATGGGCGAAATGGAGCCTGACGAGGGCTCGTACAAGTGGGGCGTAACCACCACGCAGAGCTACTTCCCGTCGGACAACAGCGATTATTTTGATGGCGTTGAGCTTACACTCGTTGACTGGCTGCGCCAGTATTCGGTTGAGCAACTTGAAGCTGATATTAGAAGCTGGCTCGGCAGAATGCTCTTCAGCGGCGACGAGGCGCTCAAGATGGCAAACGTCCTTTCAGGTGGAGAGCGTGTACGCTGTATGCTGTGCAAGATGATGCTCTCGGGCGCAAATGTGCTTATCCTTGATGAGCCGACTAACCACCTCGACCTTGAGTCAATCACCGCGCTCAATAACGGACTTATCCGCTATCCCGAAACAGTTCTGTTCACCTCTCACGACCACCAGTTTGTGCAGACAGTTGCGGACAGAATTATCGAAGTCAGCGGCGATAAATACATCGATCGCAAGGGCTCATACGACGAATTCCTTTCGGTATTCGATGAAGAGCAGCTGCGTAAATACTAAATCAGAACAAAACGTAAAAACACCGCAAGGCTTATGCCTTGCGGTGTCTGTTGATTTTACGGGTAAATCATTGCGTAGCCGGACATTTCACTGTCAAATGCAGACTGATCCATATGCAGCCCGCTGCCTGACTGTATAAGCTTGCGGCTGCTGATTGTTGACCAGTCGCTGAAAGTACAGTGAATAATGTTAGGGTCGCCGCGGAATGTCCGTGCTTCTATTATCGGAATTGCGTCCTGCGTGTAATAGTAAATGCCTTTAACATCCTTGCTCACTTCAATATACTTCTCTTCGCCGCTGTATTCGTTAGTCAGCTTTAACTGATAACCGTCGTAATCGGTGTCCTTTGTGTCAAATGTAACGACTATAGCCGCAGACGCTTCTTCATACATTGCGTCAGCGTGTACAACGTATTCTTCCGTCAAACAGGAACTTACTCCGTTAAGAACTATTTTGTAATTGGATGTTGTTTCTTTTTTCGTTGTAGTTTCGGTTGTGGTTTCTGTTGTTTCCTCAGTAGTAGTTTCGGTCGTATCGTCATGGAATGATGTTACTGTTGTGGTATCATCATAATAATGGTCATACGGGATGGAAACAATAGCTGCAACGATTATCGCTAAAATGATTAATAAAGCTATTGCACCGATAATAATACCGACTGTTGCTCCTGCACTCAAACCCTTTTTATTGCCTTGTGCCTGAGCGTAATTCGGTTGAGGCATTCTTTGTTGCGGCTGCATCGGACGTTGCTGTTGTGGCTGCATTGGTCTTTGCGGTTGTGGTTGCATAGGCCGTTGCTGTGGCTGAATTGGTCTTTGTGACTGATTTTGCGGTCTGTTTACAGGGTCAATCTTAAAGCCGCAATTGTTGCAGAACCTCGAACCCGCAGGTAAGATGTGACCGCATTTGGGACACTTAATTTCGTTCATATTTGCACCTCTTTTTGTAATGTGGTAGGGATGCCGGGGGAATTATTTAATAAAATCTTTTACTTTATCAGTGTTCTGTTTGCCGATTGTGTAGCCGAGCTGGTAAATTGCCTCGAGCTTTTCGGGGCTCTTTTCAAGCGCGTTGCAGTTGAGCGGTGTAAGCGGCTGAATCACGAGCAGTTTGCCCTGTGCTTCAAGCTCGCGAATATCCTCAAGCTGATTGTTGTATACAATGCTTCTGTTGATAATTGCATCGCCAATCAGCGGGTATGTGTTGCTGAACGGTTTTTTAAAGTTTCTGTTTGTAACAGGTTTAACATAGCCCTTGTGCTGGGTGAGGATAACCACCGCTTTTTCGCAGCCGTCCTCGAGTGCTCGTACAGCGGGAATTGAATCCGCAAGTCCGCCGTCAAAGTAGAGCTCGCCGCCGATTTCGGTGCCTTTTGTTACGCCTGGCATACTGCACGACGCGCGGATTTCAGGGCACTCGTTGCGAAGTGATTTCGGATAAAAATACTCTGCTTTGCCTGTTTTTGCATTAGTTGCAACAACACAGAAAACTGCGCCCGATTTTTCAAATTCATCCTGGTCAAGCGGGAACAGATCATAACTCAGTTCACCGAAAGTCCAGTCAAAATTGCAGTATTCGCCGTGTTTACGCATATTAGCGAAGCTCATATATCTTTTGTCTTTGGCAGAAAACAGAATTACATCGTGCTGGCGCTTAATTGCTTTGCCGAGGTACGAAGCGCCGCAGCAGCTGCCCATAGATACGCCGATAACGTAGGGGAACTCTATTCCGTTTTCCATAAAGGCGTCAAGCACTCCCGCTGTGAATATCCCGCGCGAGCCGCCGCCTTCAAGAACAAGTCCGCATTTGTACATAAAATCGTCTCCAAAGTGTATTATAAAATTGTAGGGAGGGTTTTGATTCCCTCCCGTTAATTCTTATTCAGCCTTTTTGTCTTCTTCCTCAGGTGCTTCTTCGTCAACCTCTACGATCTCAAGGTCGTTGTCGCACTCAAAGAAGTCGTTGTCATCAAAATACTCGGGTTCATCTTTATCAGTGAGTTTTTTAACTGCATAGTATGCTGCAGCAGCAAGTGCGCAAAGCGCTGCAATAACTGCAATAATTTTGCATATTTTCTTAAAAGTCATTAGAAATACCTCCACAAAATACTTATATCATCTATATTATATAACATTTTATGATAAAGTCAAGATGTTTTGAGGTAATTGTACGGCTGTTTCACAAAAGATCGCGTCAAAAACAAAAAAGGCTTCTTTAGAAGCCTTTAGTTGTTTGTAATTACGCCTTATTAGCCTTGTTTGCAAGATTGCTCTTTTTTCTTGCAGCGCAGTTCTTGTGGATGAGGTTCTTGCTTGCAGCCTGGTCAATCTTCTTGATTGCGTCCTTAACAAGTACGTCCTTATCCTCTGCGTCGTTTTCAATAGCGGCATTAGCCTTCTTGATAGCAGTCTTGAGAGCAGAGTTACGTGCCTTATTATTTGCAGCCTTCTTGGCATTTACCTTAACTCTCTTTTTTGCAGATTTGATATTAGCCATTTCTTTCACTCCTTTGCGAGTTGATGTTTATATTGAGGTTGAACATATAAATTAATGCTTATGTATAGTATCACAACTCAAAACAAAATGCAAGCATTTTTTTATTTTTGGGCATACTTTTATTGAAAATCTTTGTTTGTGTGGTGATTTTTACGGAAAATCGCAGTGATTTAGCGGTAGAAAGCTATGAATCGGGCGACAAAACGCAGCTCAGCGGCGTTGTTGTAAAAGAGGAAAACGGCGTTACAACAGTCGATGTCATAAATGATGACGGAGTGGCGGCGATCGGCAAGCCAAAAGGCAGATATGTCACGCTCGAGGTTAGTTCTTTCGTTTACGACACAGATATTTTTGACGGCAGACTTGACGACTTTGCCGGTATTCTTCGTGATCTTCTGCCTGAAAAGGTTGACAGCGTGCTTGTTGCGGGGCTCGGCAACGACAATATTACCGCCGATGCGCTCGGGCCAAAAACCGGGGAATATATTTTGCCCACGCGGCATATAATTAATGATTTGAAAAAGGCGTTTGGCACGGACAGCATTATGTCTGTTGCGTCGGTTGCAACAGGTGTGCTCGGCGATACGGGCATAGAAACTGCGGAGATTATCAGCGGTATTGCAAATCAGGTGCAACCTACCTGCATTATTACTGTTGACGCGCTTGCAGCCGCTTCTGCTGACAGGCTCGGTACCACTGTGCAGTTTGCAAATGCTGGTATTACGCCGGGTTCCGGAGTCGGCAACCATCGCTATGAAATCTCGTCTGCTACACTTGGCGTGCCCGTGGTTTCCGTCGGTATTCCTACTGTCGTGCGCGCGTCCGCATTTGACGGCAATTCGGATGTGAACGCCTATGTCACTCCGCGTGAGATTGACCGCATAATCCAGCAGGGCGCAAAGTTTATCGGTATGGGCATTAACGTCACATTGCAGAACAATCTTTCAGCGCAGGATATTTACGCACTTGTGGGATAGCACGCCTAATAACAACCATATTTCTTGGAGTACAAATGAAAAAGCAACTACTAATAATGTTATTAAATACAATAATAATATTTGGCTGTGTAGGTATCAGTCTTAACGTTTTGCCGCTTGTAAAAACTCAGGCGGCAAATGCTTCGATTTCACTTGTGAGTATTGCTTCGCCTGAGCACCGCAAAAAGCCAGATATTTCATCTGATAAACAGCAGACAACCGAGCAAACTACTAACACCCGAGTCGATGAGCCGGTGATGAATGTAATAGGTTCAAAGGATAGCGATGACGGTTACGATATCACCGAAACACCGCCTGATGTGAAGGCGCTTATGCAAAAGGCAAAAGGGAAGTATACCAAAAAGAATTCAAGCGGCAAAACGAGCGAGGAGGCTTATTTCGGCGGCGGAAATCTTATCAGCTACGGCAACGTGCAGATACAGAGCAAAATCCCCGCTAAGTTCTATAAGCCTGACATCAGATCGCTGCTGCGCGAGGGCACTGACCTCAAAATCAAGGACAAGAAAAAACCGACCATTCTGATTTATCATTCGCATACTCACGAGGCGTATTCGCTTGTCGATTCGGGTTATTATATAGCCTCCGACTCGAGCACTGATGACAAGGCAAAAAATGTTGTTCGGGTCGGAGATGAGCTTGTGTCAACTCTCGAAAAAGCGGGCTACAACGTGATTCACGACACAAAAACGCATGATACGTCCTACAACGACAGCTACAATAATTCGCGCAAAACGGTTGAGCAGTACCTCGAGAAGTACCCCTCGATTGACATCACAATCGACCTTCACCGCGACGATATTACATACTCAGACAAAACAAAGGTCAAGCCCACCGCTGTGGTAAACGGCAAAAAAGCGGCTCGTATGATGATTATTTCGGGTTGCGAGTACGGCAGCGTGACCAATTATCCCGACTGGGAGTACAACCTGCGCTTCAATGTGGCTGTGACAGATAAAGTAAACTCGATGTACCCTGAACTTATGCGCCCGATTCTGTTCTCCGAGCGCAAATATAATATGTTTGAAACGCATACCTCGTTCCTGCTTGAAATCGGCACCGACGCCAACACGCTCGACGAGGCGTGCTATTCCGCACGACTTTTCGGCACCGCATTCGCAGAATACCTCGATACACTGTAGGGGCGGATACTATCCGCCCGCATAAAAGAATATAACATAAAGGAGCAAAAATGAAACAGTTCAGGATAACACTTACCGCTTCGGCGGTATTTATAGTTTGCATACTTATTGCTTACCACAACACCGCGTCACTTGGTTATGATAAGCAGTATATCATATATTATGATGACAGCGGCTTTGAATTTATGGACTATCGCGTGGACTACCAATATATAAAGGATAAAATAGATTATTTTAAAGATTTAATGCCTGATGAATTTTTGACCATATAATGTTACAACCTTGTAACTTTTTACGTTGCGCACAATATATAGTATAATGATTGTGAACAGAGCAGGGAACTAAACTACATTTTGAAATACTTTAAAAATGGAACACGCGGCGGCGTGTTAAAAGTTGAAAATTTTGGTTAAAAAATTTCAAAAAAACCCTTGACTTTTGGATTTTAATCTGTTATTATTGCTAAGCCGTCGCGAGAGAGGGCCAAACCTCTTGCGGTTGTTTTTTTCAACCATTTTGCGATTGGCACAAGGACCTTGAAAATTAAACAACGACGAAAAGGAACCCGATTTAAATTTAAAT
>CAYZPT010000109.1:0-6861 GCA_964480285.1 uncultured Bacteroides sp. | reverse complement strand
TTAAATTATTATTATAATTTGGAATAGTCTACAAAAGTGTAAGAATTTCGCATAAAAATAAGTGTTTTCCTTGCTAAATATACATTAATATGTTATCATACGAGCCGTGGGGTGAAATATATGGATAAAAGAATTGTAAAGACCAGGCTCGCGGTATATAATGCCGTATTTGACCTGGCAACAGAAAAGGATCTCGACAAAATTACTGTTGTCGAGCTGTGCGACAGAGCGGGTATTAACAAAAGCACGTTCTATCTGCACTACAAGAGCATTGATGATTGTTTCACTCAGTGCTTTGATTACTTTGCCGGCAGGATACTTGATCTTAGCAAGGACATTGATTATATTGATATGTCTGTCGCTCCGGAAAAAACTGTTGCAGCGATTCTGGACGCTGTTGAGCAGAACATCAAGTATTTTGAACGCTTTAAAAACAGCGTGATCTACGATTCGGCAATCAGATCGCTTAAGGAAAAGTTTATTGAATCAATCTGCAAAATCAACGATATTAACATTGAAGATAATTATCATGAGGTTGCAAAGGTTCACTTCCTTGTCGGCGGCTGCGCGGACATCATCATCAAAATGATGCCCAATTTCAGAAGAGACGAAATTGAAAACATAATGGTAAATGTAATTAAACGTAAGTAAAAAAATACCGCAAGGCTAACGCTTTGCGGTGCTTTTTGCTTATAGAGGCGGATACTGTTCGTCCGTTTTATTCCTTTTTCTCAAAAAACAGCGTTTTGCATATTGCTGTTAATTTTTTAATGTTAATCAGTGCTATTAGCGCAATAACGCCGAGCACGATATATCGCACAAGATTGTAGTTGTAAAGCAGCAGCGAAACACCCATTGCCG
Source organism: uncultured Bacteroides sp. (assembly GCA_964480285.1). Lineage (GTDB taxonomy): Bacteria > Bacillota > Clostridia > Oscillospirales > Acutalibacteraceae > Eubacterium_R. The sequence goes on along the minus strand of CAYZPT010000109.1, from coordinate 6,000 downwards.
CAAGCACAACAACGGAGTAGAGAGTAATCCTGAATCCGTCAAAAACAGGCTCCTGCACTTTTTCTTTTTTTGCAATATAGCGGTACACAAAATAGTGCGCAACAGCAAAAAGCGCATAGCACAGCACTGTTGTGTAGGCTGCGGCGATGTAGCCGTATTTTGCTATAAAGATGTAGTTCAGCAAGATGTTAAGCCCTGCGCAGATTACAGATGCGAACATCACATAATGCGTCTTTTCAAAATAAAATTCCAGATTGATAAACAGTGTGTATATATATACAAAGAATACCGATGTCGCAACGGGAGGGAACACCCACTTTGCCTCGCTGTACTCAGGCGCCGCAAGCAGTTTTATAGCCTCGGGGCCGAGCAGCATAAACACGCTGATTGCCACTGTCATAAACAGGCATAAAAAGTCTGCCGTTTTGCGTATGTCTTTGTAATTCTTCCTGCTCAGATTCTGGTACATCGACGGTATAAATGAACTGTTCAGGGCATTAATAAACAGCGTTACAACCGTTGCAATATTGTACGCCACGCCGTAAATCGCTGCATAGCTGTTACCGGTCATTCTGCCGATCATAATTCTGTCCGACTGACCGAGAATAATCTGCGCCAGATAGTGCGGAATCAGAGGCAGGTTAAACCGCAGCGCAAACTTCCAGAATGATCCTACAAACAGCTTTTTTCCGCGGTAAGCCTGTATCCCGAAGAATATAAGTCCTGCGCAGACCTGAACCAAAGCAAAGGAAACAACGCGCGCTTCCGCTTTGTATTCTGTTGAAAGCACCGCGATTATTCCAAGCACGGGCGCAGTGAGTGATACGCCGAGCGTTACGGCAACAAGGCTTTTGTATTTATATTCATACCTTTGCCTTTGTGACCAGAACAGGTACGCCGGCTCAAACAGCAGTTGCACAAACATCGTCAGCATAAATACTGATGACAGGTCAAACACCTTATTCCAGAAGTTTTGTGCAACAAGGTAAACAATAAAAAATACAGCGGTTACGGAAAACGAAAGCCCCTGCATTGCCGAGATAAACTCGTTCCTGCGGTTTTCGAATTTTACCATACCGTTGTTAATCAGACCGCCAGCCAGATTGAGTGTAACAATAATGCTGATCACCGAATACCAGGAATTGTAAACGGTTAAAACCCCGTACTGCTCGGTGGTGAGCAGACGGGTAAATATCGGCATTGTTATCATCGTGATACTCTTTTGCAGCACATTGCAGATTGTAAACCACAATGCCGCTTTAACGCCGAGTTTCAGCATTTTGTACTTATCAAGCATTGAGCGAATAATTGTCATTATTTTATTCTTGCCTTCAGTTTATAGTATTTTTCCATTATATCACTGCCTATAAATCTGCGCAGTGTGTTTAAAATCCGTTTCTTTTTCGGGAACCATGTTGCGGCGTAGTGATGCACTGAGTATGCGCGCTCGTCAACCTTTGCGTGCATATCGCCGTCAGTCGGGTTAAAGTAGTACTTGGGGTAAACGGTTATACCGTCCACCGTCTGCTCCTCGCCGTTCAGTTCAAGCCCGTGCGACTGCAAGATAGCCGTAACGCGCCGTCCGATTGCAAGGATTTTATCGGGCGCGTCGTCAACAAACTCCTGACCCTCGTAGCTGTCAAGAACTTCGCGGCAGAACCTGCTACCCTTTTCACAGGCTAAAATAAGACCTGTGGCAACGATTCTGTTGGACGCAAAGCCTGCAAATGCACCTTTTTCCATAAGCTCATCAAGCGGTTTCAGCAGCTCAACATCGGTGTCAAGGTATATTCCGCCGTGCTTTTCAAGGATGTAAAAGCGCGCGTAGTCGCTGACGTAAGCCCACTTGCCGGCGTCATATGCGCCTCTTACATAGGGGCAAACATCGATGTCAAAATTATTCTCGTTCCATTCAATAATCTCATAGTCGGGGCAAGTCTCCCGCCAGCTATTAATGCAGCGCTCAATGAGCCTGCTTTTTTTGTTGCCGCCAAACCAGCAGTAGTGTATTGTTTTCGGTATCATTTCAAGCCTCAGAATTTAAGGTTTAGTTTAAAACGCTTTTTGCGCTCAGGCACAAGATTTTCGCCTGTTTCGTAGGACTGTTCAGAGTATCCGCATATAATTCCGAGTATAAGAAACGCGTAAACTCCGATACTCGATTTAATAATCGCCGTGCCTATAGCACTGCATAAAAGTCCGATAAAAATGGCAAAGGTCATTGCCTTAACTTCTTTGCCGAGGTTATTAACCTTGTTGATTATTTTAAAAACTAAAAACAGAATAACTCCGTATATCGCAGCGCCGAAGTAGCCGTACTGACCGAAAACCATGCCAAGATAACCGTCGTTGAGGAACGCCGGGTTCTGCGGTGACATACCCCAGCGTGTTGCAAAGCCGTAATCATAATAAAGCCTTGAATAATTCTTAGCCGCCATATCCGAGCAGTATGTCGCAAAGCCGGATCCGAACGGAAAAAATCTGTTTGCGGTTTTTATTCCGTAACGTATAAGTGTTACACGCGGCGACTGGTAGTCCTTAAGATATGTGTTAATTTGGAAAGAGGATACTGCAATCGCGGCAACACTGATAAACGCAATATTCAGCGGCGAGAATTTATAACTTGTTGAGCTTTCACGCCACATTATTTTAAGCACAACATAAATAACGATTACAACGTAAACAACGCCCTTTGTAATCATAATCATGCTGAACAGCGCAAGAATTTCATAAAAACGGAATTCCGCTTCCGTCATTTTTGTAAGCATAAGTATCAGCAGACAGCATGCCACAACGTAACCGTAACGTGAGCCGCCGCCGTTTGCACCGAATATAAAGTTGTATGGCGCAATACCGTAACGCTTGTCACCGAATGTCATCCCGATGTCAACAAACTGCGAAACAAGCGCAAAAAATGCGCCTGTAACAATCAGCAGCTTGGACGGTATAGCCATATATCTCAGCATTGCCTTGCTTTTGTCGTGGTATGCAATCTGCTTGTAGACAATAAAGCCTAAAAATATCTTAAGCAGGCAGACTGCGTCAACCATAATGGGGAACCATGCGGTTGTAACCCTGGATATATAGTTGCCTATAAATGTCAGAAAAATCAGCGCGGCAAGAAATATTGTAATAAACAGATCCTTGCCCGTGATTCTGCTGCGCAATGCCATATATATTATGTAAAACAAGCATACCACTGCCAGTATTTCATCTGTATACCCTACAAAACCAACGCCTAACGTGTTTTCGAGTATAAGCGCAACGGGCAGCATATATGCAAACAGAACATAAAACAGTTCCGTATAGTGTAAAGACAGTTTTAATTTCATTAAAAAACTCCGGTTTATCGGTCAAATTCAGCAGTCAGCTTCTTGCACGCGTCAATAAATATGCCCACGTCAACAGAGTAGCTTAAGTATTGCAGACCGAGCTCGCGCCACATTTTCAGGTCATCAGGTGTATCAACAAAACAGCCGATGGTTTTGCCTGCAGCGGACGCTTTTTCAACAATCGCTTTCATCGCCTCTACAACCTTGGGGTGGTTAACCTGACCGGGAAGTCCGAGCGACTGCGAAAGGTCGTAAGGACCGATGAACAGAATGTCAACGCCCTCGACAGTCAGTATTTCGTCAAGGTTTTTAATCGCGTCAATACCCTCAAGCTGCAGAATAATCAGCACGTCCTTCGAGCTTTCAAAAAACTCGTTCCTGTGGATGTCCGAGTAATCAGCCGCACGCACAAAACGGCACACGCCGCGCATACCGTAGGGGTAAAATTTGGCGTATTTAACTACGTCGCGAGCCTCATCAGCGGTCTTGATCTGCGGCACCTGTATACCGTAAGCACCGATGTCAAGTGCTCTGCCGATAGTGTTTTCTTCCTTATCTTTAAGACGTATAATCGGCACAGTGTCGCGAGCCTCAGCCGCGCGGATGTTATTCTGCTGGTTTTCTATTGAAACAGGACCGTGCTCTGTGTCGAGAATGATGAAGTCAAAGCCTGCAAGTCCTGCCGCCTCAACAAACATCGGGTCGCCCGTTTTCATAAAAGGGCCGTAAACGCATTTGCCGTTTTTCAGGTTATCTCTGAATATCTGCAATGTTTCTTTCAAGACTGTTCCTCTTTTCTTATAATGAAATTATATATCGCTTCAGCGATGTCAAAATCCTCTTTTTCGTCAATGTCAACGGCTTCAATCTCGTTGACTTCAACTATGAACGGAGACTGTCCGATCCGTCTGCCGAGCTCGTTGATTACAGACGCTTCATAGATGTAAAATCCGCTTGTCTCCTGATAAAGCGGCGCCAGATCCTGCGTGCGCGGAATAGCTTCAAGCGAGTAGTTAAACGGTCTGCCGTCCTTCCACAAAAAGTCCTGAAGCTTGCGTGCCGCGAACGAAGAATCGTTCATACCGCTTGCAACAGCCTCAATGCCTCTGACTATGCTCTCCTTTGAGATAAACGGTGCAGTTGTGTGTGTCATAACATAAATATCGGCAGGTACATCGTTAGCGAAAGCCTTAAGCACCTCGTTCATCTTGGCAGTGTCGGTGTCAAGCGATTTGTCACGCTTGAGATACTTAACGCCGTCAGGGATGTAGTCCTTGATTTTCTCGTTAGAGCAGTAGACGTAAACCTCGTCAATCTGCTCAATTCCGAGCAGCGTGTTCAGTATGTAAAAGCATAGCGGCTTGCCGTTTGCAAAGGGTTTTGTGTTCTTTTGCGGCAGGCGTGAGTTATTCAGTTTCATCGGAACAACTGCAACAGTTTTCATCGCTAAAACTCCTTCTTTTCTATGTCGTCAAAATTCACACGGGGGAATACCTCAAGCACACCGCCACGCGTTGCATTATAAATTTTTATATCGTGGCTGTCAGCGTAGCGCTTCGCTTCCTCGTATCCCACAAACAGCATCGGTGTAAGATTTTTACGGTTTCTGTCCTCAACCCCGCTGTCAACAAAATGCTCCTTTGCACCGAGATACGTGCAGTCGCAACCGAGAAGATAAATCTCTTTAAATCCCATATACACCGCAAGTTCCAGGCAGGAATACGCAATTGAGTATCCGTCGTAGACAATATCGTAAGCGTCGCCGCTGAACTTTGCGTGGAGCTTGCCGATTTTCATATCGTATGCGTGATACATCGAATCAAACGGGAATTCAATCCATTCCGGCTCACGCTTAAAGCGATTCCAGATGTTATCCGCAAGGAAAACGGGAACCTCCTTGTGCTTGCGCAGAATACCCTGCATATTATCAAAAACGTAGTTGTCCTGCACCGCGTAGTATGTCGGGCGCCAGTCCGTTTTGTCATACAGCTTGCAGATGGAATTCATCGCAATCGTGTATTCGCCTTTCAGGCTCTCAAGGTCGTCCATCGTAAGGCTCGGTCCCGTTGCGATTATAAAGCAACGCTCGCCGTTGTGGATGCCCTTGTAGTCAAGCAGCTTGTCGTAAACCGTCTTTGCGCCTTTCTGACGCTTTTTACGCTTTGTGTTTACGCCGATGCCCTGAAAGGTAAACTGTATATGCCTGTATTCAAGATACAGCTTTTTAAATGCCGCGTTGTTGTCTGAAAAATCACGCAGCTTATTGTGTATGGTCTTGTTCATATGGCTTGTGTCCGTTGTTTATTTTATAAAATCGGCGTAAACCGTTTCAAATTTCTTTTCCCACGTAAACTCATTGTTGACGTAGCGGTAGCCGTTTTCGCCTTCAGCTTTGCGTAGCGCAGTGTCGTTAACGAGCAAACTCAGCTTGTCGGCAAACTCTGCGATTATTGCGTCTTTGCTCTGATTGACGTTTACAAATTCGCCGCAGTTTTGTTCTTTCAGATCACTGCAAAGGCTCATATCAAGCGCGGCTATCGGCAGCTTGTGCGCCATAGCCTCAAGCAAAACCGTGCCGCCGGTTTCGCGCAGCGAAGGCATAACGAAGATGTCTGCGTTTCTGTAAACCTCCGACACCTCTGTGTGTTTTACAGTGCCGCAGAGCTTT
>CAYZPT010000108.1:0-6933 GCA_964480285.1 uncultured Bacteroides sp. | reverse complement strand
CTGCCGGTGGCAGAAGAAGCGAGTGATAAGAGTTGCGTAGCGGTCAAAATTTGCCAGCGCTCCAAGCTGAAGCAAATTTTGGGCACCGCCCGCCGTAGTTCACGAGCGCTGCCGGTGGCAGAAGAAGCGAGTGATAAGAGTTGCGTAGCGGTCAAAATTTGCCAGCGCTCCAAGCTGAAGCAAATTTTGGGCACCGCCCGCCGTAGTTCACGAGCGCTGCCGGTGGCAGAAGAAGCGAGTGATAAGAGTTGCGTAGCGGTCAAAATTTGTCGGCGCTCCAAGCCGAAACAAATTTTGGGCACCGCCCGCCGTATGTCAAATCAAAATTTCGCTTCGCTGATTTTAGATTTGATATATCTCAATTACTGCTCAGGCTCAAAGTACTCCACTTCGTACTTTTCCTCTACTTTTGCCATAAGGATATCAGAAACCTGCTCGTATTCCATATCGTTCTGAATTTCTTCAAGATATTCGTCGCCGTTATCGTCTTCAACTACCTTGAGGATAATTACTTCAAAGTCAGCCTCTACGATTTCTTCATCGTCATCGCGGTATTCTGTTATAGCAACGTAAACATCCTCGTCGGTTTCATACCTTTCAAGAAGTTCAAAAAGTATCTCGTTACCGTTTTCATCTGTTACCGAAATAATATCCGGTTCATAAATTTCGTTATCCATATCTGTTCTCCTTTGTTATCTTGCCTATATTATATTAAATTAAGATAAAATAGTCAATAGGGAAGCACTCTTTAGTAAAAACTTACAAAAATTTTCAAAAATGTTCAAAAAAACTATTGACAAACGCCAAAAGGTGTGCTATTATGTAGTTGAACTTAAGAGAGGGCTCAGAATTAAGGAAGCGGAGATTTGTTAGAGCCAAGGTTCAAATTTAATAAGGAGGCTGATAGTTATGATGAAACTTCAGATTGATGGTTCAGCCACCTGTACAGTATCCCAATAAATATAACGAGATATTTTGGTCGACAGAGGTAAAACGGAATTACCTACGGATCACATGATTGTTAAAGAAGGATAAGCGTTATAAGCAGGGATTGGAAAAATACTTACAGGTGTCGATCAAAATTGAATAGTAAAGATATATAAGATTATTTTCCTGCTGATAATCAGAGTAGAGATACTCTATAAATAAATTGGGTAGAGTTTTAACAATTTATTTTATAAAAATCAAAAGAAGAGGATATACCAATGTTCTAGTTAGTACGAACGAATATAAACAATCCTTAAAGAAAGGAAAACTCCGATGTTCTAACTTAGTACGGACGAATATCAACAATTCTTAAAGAAAGGTATAATCCAATGGGCTAAGTAATTAACTGCAATTAATTGCAGAGGTAAAGTCCAATGTACAAGTAAATAACGGCTCCCGACCAGCAGGTCGGGAGTTTTTTTGCGTTCATAGACAAATGTACAGAAAAGTGTTGACATTATATAATAATTTATGTTATTATAAGGTGAATAAATATTTTTAGGAGTGATTATATGATCAAATCAGGTAAAAAAGTAATTGCCATTATCCTTACGATACTTATGGTAATTACGTCAGCTCCTTTCATCGCATTTGCAGATGAGCCTATTGATGAGCTCAAAAGTGCTATCTCTGCTTATGAGACTAAGATGGACGGAACTGTTTACACAAACATGAAAGATGCTTACACTGCATACTTTAATGCGGTTAAAGCACGCGACGCCTATGTTAACGGCTACAGAGATGACATTGACCTTGCGCCGATTACAGCAGCGCTTAATACAAAGACTGCTGCTATGCAGAAGTTCACACCGAGCTTTACCACTGTAAAGCCTTCTTTCCATGGTGATGACCTTTCTGCATATGAAGGCACAGCTTACAATAACGTGCTTTATTCTCCGCAGGTTGACAGTAATACGGCTACTGCAGAAAACACCAATGCAAGAGTAAAGTATGAGCTTTTCTATGCTACAACTGTGCTTGCTTATGATGGCACAACCCAACTCAGAATGCCTGTTATGGTAAGCGCACAACTTACTTATTCAAAGACCAGGTACCTCTACGGTAGCTATCCTACTGTATCAAATACAGATATGACAGATCATCCAGAATTGGCTCTCACCGGACTTTGGTATTCCGGTGACAACGTTACCGGTTGGAGCGACAGTAACAACGGTAAAGACGGTAACTGGAGCTTTGCTGCACAGCTTGCTTCAAATACTCAGACCTTCGGTTACAACAGCAATACCGGTTACGGTTCAAATCAGTCAACTGCAACACGTTCGCAGGAGCTTCCTCAGTACGGTACGCTTGCTTGGTGGCAGGGCAGAATGTTCTATGCAGCTAACATTATGAACATCAATACCACCTTTGCTGACGGCGAGTACCTTAAGACTTATCAGCCACATTGGTATATCTGTGCAAGCGACAGTCCTAACTCGACTTACGACGCTACTATGATGCGCGGTTCAAACATTATTTATGTAATCAATTACAAAGCTTATACTGACGCTCTTGCAAACAACGCTGCAAAGTTAGCTACTATCCATAAGTTCAACAAGACTCCGGATCGTGTTGAGGATCTTCTTGAGGCATACGATACAGCAACAGCATTTAATATCAACTCATACAACTTTGAGGATTCATCAAAGATTGTTGAGGCTGCAGATCGCATCCAGACTCTCTGCGAAACACTTGCAGATAAGAACTCAAAGCTCACTGATTCCAATATGTCTGATTACAACAAGCTCTTCAGTGCTATTGACGCATATGATGAGATTTATTTGGCAGGCAACGCAGACGGCAAGTATGACGCTACATTATGGGAAGCATTCGCTGCAAACTTCGAAAGAGCGGTAAATGCTGCCGGCAATATTTATGAAAACGGCTATGCTGCAGAATATGATGGCAAATCAATTGCTTACATTGCAGAAGCACTTGACTTCCTGCTCGATAAATCAGGCGAGCTTGGCGACAATGCGACTTATGAATTTGACAGCACCACAGGTGTAGTAACAATCAGCGGTTCAGGTGATCTTGGTGATTTCACAGGCACCGACAGTCCGTTTGCAGGCAACACAAAGATTACAACCGTTGTTATTGAAGACGGCGTTACCACAATCGGCGACAATATGTTCAACGGTTGCACCGGTCTTGAAACTGTAACTATTCCTGATTCAGTTACAAATATCGGCGAAAGCGCATTTCAGGATTGCTCTTCTCTCACAACAATCACTGTACCTGCGGGCGCAAGCTATGGCGATGATGCATTTACAGGTTGTACTTCGCTTGAAGTTGTAGAGTTCGGAAGTGGTGAAATCGCATCTAAAGATGATGCTGATCACAACGCACCTTGGTACCAGCCGAGTGTTAAGGAAATCGTTATTACTCCGGGCGTTACAAAGATTGGTGAGCACGCATTCAGCGACGCTACTAATATCGAAAGACTGACTGTTCCTTGTGACATTCCAGTAAATACTTCTTCAAACACTAATGCGTTTGAGGGTATGACAGGTCTTAAGTACATCACAATCACACCCGGTACTACCGGCACAATGATTAACTGGGGCGAGAATAACTATTATAAGCGCTCTCCATGGTACGGCAACAGAAATAATCTTGAAATGCACGTAACCATTGAAAACGGCGTAAAGAATATTGCCAGCCATGCATTCTATGAGTGCTCAAACATTGACGATATCACCATTCCGGGTTCGGTTGACGAGATCGGTGAAAGAGCTTTCTACGGCTGTACTTCACTTGACGACATTTATTTCTACAATCCGAATTGTGAAATCTACGATTCACCGTTCACTCTTCGTGAACTCATTAAGATTCACGGCTTTGATGCATCTACTGCACAGTCTTATGCAAACAAGTACACCAGAGAATTTATTCTCATGGGTGACCATACTCACAACTATGTTGCTGTTGTAACAGCACCTACTTGTACTGCGCAGGGTTACACTACATATACCTGCAGCTGTGGAGCGAATTACGTTGCTGATTACGTTGATCCTACCGGCCACGATTGGAACGACGGTGAAGTAACTGTTAAACCCACTTGTACAACAACAGGTACAAAGGTTTACACCTGTAAGAATGACTCAAGCCATACTTATAGCGAAACTGTTGCAAAGGTTGCTCATACATGGGAAGCAACAAGCACAACTGCTACCTGCACAACACCGGGGATCACTAATTACACCTGTTCTGTTTGTACTTCAACCAAAACTGAAGTTGAACCGGCTCTCGGCCACGACTACAATGGAACAGTTACACAGCCTACCTGTACTGAGCAGGGTTACACAACTTATAACTGCTCACGCTGCGAATCTACTTATGTAGGTAGTTATGTTGCTGCTCTCGGTCATAATTACAGCAGTACGATTATTGCGCCAACCTGCAGCGATTTCGGTTATACACAAAATGTCTGCACACGTTGCGGAAACACAACACAGACAGATTACAAACCAACTAACAATAACCACGACTGGGATGCAGGAACTCGCATTAAAGATCCTAATTGCACAGAGCAGGGTCAAATCCTTCACACCTGCAATCGTAACCCGCAGCACACTTATATTGAGTATATTGCAGCAAACGGTCACTCTTGGGATTCAGGCGTAGTTACGGCTGCTACCTGCTCGGCTCAGGGTTACACAACTTATACCTGCACTGAATGCGGTACAACAAAGAAAGGCAATTATACCGGCGTTAATCCTAATAACCATAAGTGGAATGCCGGCGTAGTTACTGCTCCAACCTGCACAGCACAAGGTTACACAACTTACACCTGTAAGGATTGTAAGATTACCAAGAAAGGTAATTATACCAATGCAACCGGTCACGTTTGGGATAACGGCGTTGTAACCAAGGTTGCTACAGTTGAAGAAACCGGTATTAAGACCTATACCTGTAAGAATAACTCTGCTCACAAGAAGACAGAGGTTATACCAATGGCAAAGGTTGCTCCTGTTCCGAGTGCAGCTGAGGCTAATAAGGCTCCTGTAAACACAAAGATTCCTAAAATTAACGCAGGCAAGATCAGCACAGTCAGCAACCTCAAGACCAAGAAGATGAACGTTAAGTTTAACAAGGTCAGCGGCGCGCAGAACTACCGTGTTGCATTCCGCAAGGCAGGCGCTAAGAAGTGGTCTTACTACTGGACCGGCGGCAAGTCAGCTTACGTATTCAAGAATCTCAAGAAGAATCAGATGTACGAGTTCATGTTTGCTGCATACAGAAAGAATGCAAAAGGTAAGTGGGAGCGCGGCAACTGGTCAGGCGTTAGCTACAGATACTTTGCAAAAGGCACTTTAAAGAAGCTCACTACAAAGAAAAAGACTGTAACAGCTACCTGGGCTAAGGATAAGAACGCTGCCAACTACGAGGTGTTCTATTCTACAAACAAGAATATGTCCAAGGCCAAGAAGATTAAGGTTTCTAAGAAAAAGACATCTTACACAATCAAGAACCTCAAGAAGGGCAAGACATATTATGTTCGTATAAGAGTTAACAGAACTAAGAATAAGAAACTTTACTACGGCGAGTTCTCAAATATTAAAAAGATTAAATGTAAATAATCGTTCGTAAGGGAGGGGCACTGACCCCTCCTTTTTTTCTCTATAATCAGTTCTGATAATTGCTGACTTCAATAATTTGTTTATACAAAAAACTAATGAGTCATGTTAAGCAGACAGCTGCTTGAAGTAAGGCAAAATTTGTAAAAATAAAATAATCCTTGACAAATTAATACTGACTTATTATAATATATACACAATAATTCAAATGCGTTGACAAGAACAACGCCGCTATGTACTTGATTTCAGAGAGTTGCCGGTCGGTGCAAGGCAACACGGGGAAGTAGCGGATATCCTCTTTGAGCAGATGTGCCGAATTGAGTAAGCACATACGGGTGCTCCCGTTACAGAGTCAGCATATCACTTGCAGATGCAAAGTATGCGAGAGTGCACTGTTTTTCAGTGAATAAGAGTGGTACCACGGTATTTATATCGCCTCTTAACCCTTCGGGGTTAGGAGGCTTTTTTACTTCCATTTACGGAAAGAGGGATATTATGGATAATGTAACAGAAATCCGCTGGCACGGCAGAGGTGGTCAGGGTGCAAAAACTGCAGCTTTACTGCTTGCAGACGTTGCGTTTAAAACGGGTAAGTTCGTGCAGGGTTTCCCTGAATACGGACCGGAGCGTATGGGCGCGCCCATCACTGCGTATAACCGTATCGGCGAAAAGGAAATCAGAGTTCACTCAAACATCTACCACCCCGATTATGTCGTTGTTGTTGACGAGGGCCTTCTTGATGTTGTTGACGTTACAGACGGACTGTCCGAGGACGGTGCAATCGTAGTTAACACAAAAAAGCCGGTCGATGAGATTAAAAAGCACCTCGGCGGTTACAGCGGCAAGGTGTTTACTATCGACGCACGCAAGGTTTCAAAGCAGTGTCTCGGCAGATATTTCCCAAACACGCCAATGCTCGCGGCAATTGTCAAGGTTTCGCGTGTTATGGATGAGGAAGTATTCTTCAGCGAGATGAAAGCTTCGTTTGAACACAAATTCTCCTCCAAACCGGAGGTTATCGAGGGCAATATGAACGCTCTTAAAATGGCATTTAAGGAGGTGCGCAGCTGATGAAAAGCGATCTTACAAAACTCGGTCTCGACTGCAAATGGACCGACCTTACAGAAGGTATGCAGATTTACGGCAGCGGCACTTCTGCTGAGTTTAATACAGGTGAATGGGCTTCTGTTCAGCCTGAAATTGATAATGAAAAGTGTATTCACTGCTTGCTTTGTATCCCTGTTTGCCCTGACAGCTGCATCTCTGTAGTAAAGGGTACTACTGCACGCGGACCGATTGACTACGAGCACTGCAAAGGCTGCGGCATATGCGTTAAAACCTGCCCGACGGGCGCACTTTCAATGGA
>CAYZPT010000107.1:0-6942 GCA_964480285.1 uncultured Bacteroides sp. | reverse complement strand
TAAAAATGACGCATAGTCAGCATATTCAGATGCAAAACCGAGATCGTGAGTTACGACTGCGACAGTTTTGCCCTCGTTGCACAGACGCCTGAGCAGTGCGCCGAGTTCAGCCTTGTGCACGCAGTCAACACCCTTGGTCGGTTCGTCAAGTAGCATTATGTCAGCACCTGTTTCAAGCACCTTTGCAATCGCAAGCCGCTGAGCCTGACCTCCTGAAACATCATAAGGATGGCAGTCCTTTATATCGCTGATACCGAGAGTATCCGTCAGTTCGCCGAACTCAACCTCCTCGCCGCAGGTGTCATGAGTGAACAGGTCGTGCACGTTCTGCGGAAGCATAGAGATTCTGCAATCGGTTTTTATTTTTCCGCGATAGGCTTTTTTAACACCGCAAAGCACTTTTAAAAGCGTGGTTTTGCCGCTGCCGTTAGTGCCGACGATTACGTTAATTTTGTTTTTATAAACAGTAATGTCAGTGCCTTTGAGTATATCTTTGCCCTTTTCATAAGCAAAATATAATCCCTTTGCTTTGAGCACTACTTCTGACGTTTCACCGCTTTCATCAGATATATTATGCTGATAATCAGGTAGCGCAGCGCGCATAGGGTGACTGTTGTTTTTTATATACTCGCTTACTGCGTTTTTGTCGTTTTTTATCAGCATTCTGCCGCTGTCAAGCAGCAGTGCGCTGTCAGCCATATCCCATACAGCTCCGAGCGTGTGAGTTGCCATAATAACGGTAGTGCCGAAGTCACGGTGCATTGTGCGTACCATATCAAAAAACGCCGCACTTGCAAACGGATCAAGCTGTGAAGCGGGTTCATCAAGCACAAGAATATCAGGCTGCATAATCATAACCGAAGCGAGCGAAAGAATCTGCTTTTCGCCGCCTGAAAGAGTGCTGATTTCGCTGTCAAGCTTGCTTTCAAGATTAAAGTACGCCGCGGTTTCTGCAACAAGAAGTTCGATTTCTTCTGTGCTCATACCTGCATTTACTGGCGAAAACTCAAGCTCACTGCGCACGCGATCGGTCACAAGGCTCTCATCATAGTACTGACTGACATAACCGACAGTACCGCTTACATTAACCTCACCGTCAAGAACGCCGTACGGTGCAATCTCTTTTTTCAGGAGTTTAAGAAGTGTTGATTTGCCGCTTGCAGACTGACCGATAACAAGGCAGAGTTCGCCCTTTTCTATTCTAAAACTAACGCTGTCAAGCGCTTTTTCTGTTCTGTCAGGATAAGCAAAGCTCACATTTTTGAAGTTGCACGCTTCCATAACAGCACCTCCCGGATTTCAACTGCCGCAGGCAGTAACATAAGTATGCAAAACAGGATAATTGCAGGCATATCCATTGATTTAAAATAAGTTTCGGGCTCGAAAATAAACACTAACCTGTGCGCGACTTTTGCGTAAAACACATACGCCGAGCAGATTATAATCAGACATAAAAGGACAGTATCGCGCGCGGTCATCCTATACCTTGAAGGCGAAACCGCACGGCTGTTAAAGCCCTTGGCTGTCATTGAGTCAGCAGTAATTATACTGCTTTCAAGAGAATACGTAATTAGCGCCGACAGATTCTGAAGAGCAACGTTGAATCTTTGCTTTTTTGTCTGCTCATGAGCAGGACACAGCCCTGCCTGCGCATCGCGTATCTCCGCAAGCTTTGTGTTGAATCTCGGCAAAAATCCGAGCACCATTGAGCATAAAAGCGCTGTCCTCGGTGCAAAGCGCAGGAGATATGCCGTTTCCGCACTGTTCTGACAATAAGACAGCACGCGGAACCACAACATAACGGACGACAGTATCAGCCCCTGGTGAACACCGTAAATCAACGACTGGAGCGTGAATTCCGTTTCTTTAATACTAAACAGCACTGTTGCACCGTAATGCGCAAAAACAAAGTTAAACAAAGCTACAACAAAAACTGCAACAAATGCAAAACGGAGTGACGCAAAAAAAGCCTTGCCGCTGCTGATTGCAATATACAACAGAACGCAGCAAAGCGAAATTGCCGATATAAGAGGATTCGCACCGGCAAGCGTAAGAACAAAAGCGCATATGAAAAATGCGCTTTTAGTAATAGGATTCAGCTTGTTGAATGAGTCCATAGCTCCACCTGTTTATCTGATGCGAACATCGTCCTTATTCTTAAATCTGTAGCCGTAATTGTCAAGAATATGCATTTTTGACAGGGCAATACTTGCGCCCTTTGCTGCACATAGGTTCGGATGAGGCACAGTCCTGACTTCAAGTCCGAGCGCATCGGCAAACAGTTTGTCCATACCGAACATCTCGGCACAACCGCCTGTCAGCAGCACTTCACCTGAGGTAATGTCCGCCACAAGTTGCGGGGATGTGCGCTCAAACATAACCTGTGCCGCAGCTGTAAGCTCATTAAGAAGCGGCTGCATACATTCGCAAATCTCATTGGAGCTTATCTCTACAACCATAGGAATACCGCCCTGAACAGAACGTCCCTTTGCGGACATCTTGATTTCTTCCTCTCTGGGAACAGCGCAACCGATTGCACGCTTGATTTCCTCGGCAGTTCTGACGCCGATAAGCACATCGTATTTGTCGCGCATATAGCGAATAATCTCCGCATCAAAGTCGTTGCCGGCAATCTTAAGCGTCTCAGTCTGGCTCATAGCGCCCTGTGTTACCACAGCCATATCGGTTGTACCGCCGCCGATGTCAATAACAAACACGCCGTTAGGATGAATTGGATTGATTCCCGAGCCGAAAGCGGCGCACAGCGGCTCCTCAACAAGGCACACTGATCGCGCACCTGCCGAAATAATAACAGACACGAGAGTACGCTTTTCAACATCTGTAGCAAGAGCGGGAACACTTGCAACAACTCGCGGACGAAAAACACTCTTTTTTATCACACGGTCAATAAAGTACTTTAACAGCTGTTGTGTCAGTGAATAGTTACTGATAGCACCGTCCTTGATAGGCTGCTCAACCTCAACACCCATAGGTTCCCTGCCCTGCAGGTAGTATGCACGCCTGCCGGCATATAATATTTTTTCAGTTTCTTTATCGTAAGCTACATAACTCGGCTCATTGATAACAACGCCCTTGTCGGGCACCGCAATAACAATTGAACTTGTGCCGAGGTCTATACCTAAATCGTATCCAAACATAGTATTTCTCCGAAAAATTATGAATTATGAGTTATGAATTATGAATTTTGGGAGGGCTTTGCCCTCACCCATTATATCGCGGGTCGTCGAGGGGCGCCGACCCCTACAAATATAACGGAAGCAGAATACCGTCTAACGACTAACGACTAATTTGTCCGAGGCGTAGCCAAGTAACCTCAATTCATCATTTATCATTTATCTTTCATAATTATATTACAATTCCACATCATTTTCAATAAAGAATTTCAGCGCACTGAAACGTCGTGACTTTTTGTCGTTATCGACCATCTGCTGTACACTCTGCTCGTTGCCTACAAGTACAAGCAAGCTCTTTGCACGCGTGAGCGCAGTGTAAAACAAATTCCTGTATGCGAGCTTTTGCGGCGTTGCAAGTACAGGCATTACAACTGCAGTGAACTCACTGCCCTGGCTTTTATGCACCGTCATTGCATATGCAAGTTCAAGTTCTCGCGCGCTCTCACCTGAGTACATAGCCTCCTTGTCATCAAATCTGACTTTAAGCATATTGTTTGCTCTGTCAATAGCAACAAGTATACCGATATCACCGTTAAACACGCCCTGGCCGCTTTCACCGCCCTTGAACCACGGAACGTCGTAATTATTCTTTATCTGCATAACACGGTCGCCCTCGCGAAGAACGAATCCACTGTGTTTTATTTCAATCTTACTGTTATCAGGAGGATTAAGCTTTTCCTGCAAAATCTTATTAATGTTCTGAGTGCCGACTTCGCCTACTCTGCTGGGGCACAGCACCTGAATATCGCTCATAGGACTGAGCCCGTAAGAAGCAGGGATTCGCTTTGTTACAAGATCTGAAATCTTTTTCGGGGCGTTATACCTGCTGTCCTCTTTAAGCAGAAAGAAATCCGATTCAGCGCTGTTATCAAACACCGGCATCTCACCCCTGACAACTCTGTGCGCATTGGTAACGATACGACTTTTCATAGCCTGGCGGAACACCTTATCGAGTGTGATCACATCAATCAGATCGCTTTCAATAAGATCTTTGAGCACGTTACCTGCACCGACAGGAGGCAATTGATCCTTGTCACCCACCATAATTAAGCGGCAGTGAAGTGGCAAAGCATCAAGCAACGCTGAAAAAAGCGTTATATCAACCATTGATAATTCGTCAACTATAACAGCGTCATAATCAAGCGGATTGCGGATATTATGCACAAAATTCTGCGAGCCGCCATCCTCATTGTACTCAACTTCAAGCAGACGGTGAATTGTCTTTGCTTCAAAGCCTGTAAGCTCCTCCATACGCTGTGCAGCTCTGCCTGTCGGTGCAGTGAGAGCTACCTTCAGATCTCTGCTTTTCATCAGCGTAATAATGCCTTTTACGGTTGTTGTTTTACCCGTACCGGGACCGCCGGTCAGAATCAACAAGCCCTTGTTAACCGCAATTTCAATAGCGCTGCGCTGTTTGTCATCAAATTCAATATTGTTCGCTGTTTCAAACGAGTAAACCTCTGACGTAAAAATCTCATTCTTCTGCGGTGGAAATTTAATCATCACTTTGATTCTGTCCGCAACAGAGCTTTCTGCACGGTAGATTTCAGGCAGGAACAGAAATTCTCTGCCGTCAATCTCTTTTTGCACGAGCATTTTTTCCTCAATGCAGTTGTCGACCGCGATGTCAACGTAATCCTGCTCACATCCGAGAAGTTCACAAGCAGGGGCAAAAATCTTGTCTCGCGGAATGCAGGTGTGACCGTTATTCAGATTATGCCGTACGACCTCAACAACGCCTGCCACAGCGCGGTAGTGATAAGGCGGTTGCTCGTCAAGGTTATTAAAAATATCATCAGCTGTATAGAAGTTAATTCCGGTAGCGCTGCCTACAAGTGCATAAGGATTTGCCTTTGCGATATCAAGCGCTTCACTCTTGAACAGATGGTAAACTTTAAGCGCCTGATTCTGTGTAAGTCCAAGAGAAGTAAGACCGATAACCGCCTCGCGCGAAGCAAACTGTGTTTTGAAATCCTTACTCATTTCGCGCGCTTTTTTACGGCTGATTCCTTTAATCTCCGCAAGACGTTCAGGCTCATTCTCTATAACATTAAAAGAGTCCGCGCCGAATGCGTCAACAATTTTCTGCGCTGTTGATGAGCGGATACCCCTGATAATTCCCGAGGAAAGATAACGTAAAATGCCGCTGACGTCTTCAGGAAGAGTCTGCCGCACGGTTTCCGCACGGAACTGACGGCCGAATGAAGCGTGAAAATCCCAGTGTCCTTCGCACTCAACTTCTGTACCGACAGCCATCAATCCAACAGCGCCGACAACAGTTACAGCATCGTCACCGGTGTTAATCTCGGCAACACAAAAACCGGTATCCTCGTTATAAAAGGATACCTGCTCGACTGTTCCTGTTATTCTTTCAAGCACTTCGTTTTCCATAAAATATATTATAGCATATTATAATTATAATGCAATAAAAAGGTTTTAATAATTAGATTGAATTTATTTGACTATTTTTGCGTTGAATGTTATAATATACAAGTATAAATTTTGCCACAGCAATATAATTATGAGGTCCGATATGTCAAGCATAAAAAACAAAATTATCAGAAAGTTAAAAAGAAACAAATATTTAAGAAAAATCAAAAGGCTCTTCAATATACTCACAGACAAATATGTCAGTTACCTTGATCTGCCTGTTGATGACAAACTCGCTCTTGTTGAAGGCGGTCAGGGAACTAATATTAACGGCAATATGTTCTCAATGCTGAATGAGCTATGCACGAATGAGCGCTGGAGCGACTATAAAGTAGTTTTTGTTGTTACTAAAGATAATTATAACAGTGCTGTAAAACGCATGAAGTTTTACGGATTCGACAACGTTATAATATCTGTGCGCGACACCAATAAATACCGTAAGTATCTTGCAACTGCAAAATACCTTATGACAGATAACTCATTCCCGCCATACTTCATAAAGCGCGAAGAGCAGGTTTATCTTAACACCTGGCACGGAACTCCACTCAAAACACTCGGCAAATCGGATCTGTCAAACAACGCATCACTCGCCAATATTCAGAAGAATTATTTTATGAGTGACTATGCTTTGTTCCCAAACGAATTCACGCGCGATGTCTTTATGAAAGACTACGATCTGTGGCCTGTAATAAAGAGCAATATCATTGTTACCGCATATCCGCGAAACTACATTTTTTACGACAAAATACAGCCCGCAGTAATGAAAGAAAAGCTCGGTCTTAAGGATAAAAAAGTATTCGCATATATGCCGACATGGCGCGGTACGGGAAGAAGAGCTAATACAACCCGTCAGATCAATATAACAAATGAATTGCTCTGCGAAATTGACGAAAAACTTGACGATGATCACGTTCTTCTTGTTAATCTGCACTTTTTGCTGTCGCAGGATATTGACACAAGTAAATTCAAACACATAATGTCGTTCCCGACAGAGTATGACACTTATGAGGTTTTGAATGCATGCGACGGTCTTATTACAGACTATTCAAGCGTATTTTTTGACTATGCAATAACTGGCAAAAAGATAATTCTGTTTGCATACGACAAAGATGAGTATTTTGCAAAAAGAGGCGTTTATATCCCGTTTGAGGATCTTCCGTTCCCCGTTTGCGAAGATACCGCATCGCTCATTGAAGAACTTGATAAACCGTTTGAACCGTACGACAGTTTCATCAAAGAATACTGCCCGCATGGCGGAATTGATTCATGTGAAAGAATCTTTGAGCTAATGGTTACGGGTGAGAGTGACACAATAACA
>CAYZPT010000106.1:0-6987 GCA_964480285.1 uncultured Bacteroides sp. | reverse complement strand
GAAGCTAAGCTCACCGGTGAGGACATCTATAACCTCTCGCAGCTTGCTTTTCTGGAGTACCTGACAAGCGGTGTAACTGCCTGCTTTGATATGTACTACTTCCCTGAGGAGTATGCTCAGGCTTGCGTTGACTTCGGCTTCAGAAGTGTTATGACTTCAGGTCTCAATAACTTCAAGGAGAATCTTGAACTGCTCGAGGAGTACTATAACAAGTATAATAACTTTGATGAACTTGTCAGCTACAAGCTTGGTTTCCACGCAGAATACACAACTTCGGAGGAGCTGATGAAAGGCATTGCCGACCTTGCGGAAAAATACAAAGCGCCCGTGTATGTTCATTCAAGCGAAACAAAATCTGAGGTTGACGGCTGTATTGAACGTTACGGCAAAACACCGACGGAATTGTTTGATTCACTCGGAATGTGGAAGTACGGCGGCGCAGGCTACCACAGCGTTTGGGTGACTGACAGCGATCTCGATATTCTGAAAAATGACGGCGTTTACGCTGTACTGAACGCAGGCTCAAACTGCAAGCTCGCGTCGGGTATCGCACCTGTTACCAAGATGATGGATAAGGGCGTTAAGCTCGCTGTCGGCACTGACGGACCGAGCAGCAACAATGCTCTTGATATGTTCCGCGAGATGTTCCTTATTACAGCTATGCAGAAGATTAACAACAGTGATGCGTCTGCTGCGCCTGCAATTGATATACTCAAAGCAGCTACAGTTGGCTCTGCGCACTGTATGGGTCTTGACGACTGTGATGTTATTGATGTCGGCAAGAAGGCTGACCTCATTGAAATTGACCTGCAACGCCCGAATATGCAGCCGATTAATAACATACTCAAAAACATCGTTTACTCCGGCTCAAAGGAGAATGTTAAGATGACGATGATAAACGGTAAGATTCTTTATAAGGACGGCAAGTTCCTGAACGCAGATGTTGACAACATATACGCAAAAGCGCAAGCTGTAATTGACAGAATAAGCGAATAACATCATTTAACAAGCTTAGCTTTTTAGTAGTAAAAAAGAGAAGTAGAACGCTCTGTTTCTGCTTCTCTTTCTTTTTCTATTACTATTACTATTTCAATATCAGTGTCTGTTTCTATATCAATATCTATATCTATATCTATATCTGCATCTTTTGCATTGCAAAAAATGCATTTGCATACATTTGCATTATAATTTATGCCGAAGTATGCCGCGGCATAACTTGTCAAATTGACTTTGTTTCGCAGTAAAGACAACGGTATGTTCCCTTGCTGTCTGTGAGTTTAAAGATGTGATCGATACTCTCGTTATTGCAGATGCAGCGCGGATTCGGGCAGCGGATAACGTTTGTAAGCGTTTGCGGGAGCGAGAGCTTTTTCTTCTCTACCCTCTTGCTGTCCTTGATAATATTCACCGTTGCGTCCGGCGCGATAAACGCGATAACATCGAGGTCGAGGTCGATAAGCTCATTTATCTTGATGATATCCTTTGAATTGTTTTTCTTCGACTTCGCGTTTGTGATAATCGCCACCTGGCAGGAGAGCTTGGAGAGTTCAAGAATCTCGTAAACCCTCATCGCCTTGCCCGCAGGGATATGGTCGATAACGTAGCCGTTTTCAATTGCGTCTATGTTCACAGGAGCTCACCCCATTTCAAAAGTGTGATAATAAGCGCCATTCTGATGTATTTACCATTGAGCGCCTGCACAAAGTACTTTGCACGCGGGTCGTCGTCAACAGCTGTTGTAATCTCGTTAACCCTCGGCAGCGGGTGCATAATTGTGAGCGTTTTTTTGGCGTTAACAAGCTTGTCAGTGTCGAGAATAAACGCGTCCTTGTGCTTTAAGTATTCCTCTTCGGAGAAGAAGCGCTCGCGCTGAATTCGCGTCATATACAGTATGTCAAGCTGCGGCATAACGGCGTCCATACTCTCTACTTCAACATACTCTGCTCCGCTCGGTTTAAGCACGTCGGTCTTAATGTATTCTGGAACAGAAAGCTCTTTGGGCGAAATCAGAACAAACTTGACGTTGTTATAGCGGCACATTGCTTTAATCAGCGAGTGAACAGTCCTGCCGAATTTCAAATCGCCGCAAAGTCCGACTGTGATGTTGTCAAATGTTCCCTTTTCACGGTAAATCGTCAGCAAATCGGTGAGCGTCTGCGTAGGATGTGCGTGACCGCCGTCACCCGCGTTGATAATCGGCACGTTAGCCTTTGACGCAGCAACTCTCGGCGCACCTTCAAGCGGGTGTCGCATAGCAATAATATCCGCGTAGCAGGACACCATACGCGCTGTGTCCTCCACACTTTCGCCCTTTGCTGCCGATGATGATGCCGCCTCGGAGAATCCAAGCACGTTGCCGCCAAGCTCCATCATTGCCGCTTCAAAAGACAGCCTTGTGCGTGTGCTCGGCTCAAAAAACAGCGTTGCAAGCTTCTTGCCGTTGCAGATGTGGGCGTAATTCTTCGGATTATCGATTATGTCAAGTGCAAGCTCAATCATCTCGTCAATCTCTGCGAGTGTTAAATCGGTTGTGTCAAGTAAATGTCGCATAGTTTATTCCTTTGCTCCGTTAACTTTAAGGTAATTCTTAATTCTTTCAACGTTTTCGCGGTTTGCTTCGTCCTCTTCAAGATACTCAATAATGTCGTAAACATCAACCACAGAGTATACCGGGAAGCCGTATTCCTCGCCTACCTCAGCCATAGCGGATTTGTCAGTCTTGCCCTTCTCCTTGCGGTCAACCATAACGAACACAGCGGCAACCTTGCTGTCAAGCGCGGACAGAATTGCCATACTCTCTCGGATTGCAGTGCCGGCGGTGATTACATCCTCAACAATGACGATTTCCTCGCCTGCTTTAGGCGTGTAGCCAACAAAAACACCGCCTTCGCCGTGGTCCTTCTCCTCTTTTCTGTTAAAGAAGAACGGCACGTCAAGCCCGTTTTTAGCAAGCGCTACGGCAACTGATACTGCAATCGGAATTCCCTTGTATGCAGGGCCGTAAAGTACGGTTTTCTTATCGCCGACCTTCTCAAAATACGCCTTTGCGTAGAACTCGCCGAGCTTTTGAATCTGCTCGCCCGTCTTGATGTCTCCGGCGTTGATGAAGTACGGGATTTTGCGCCCGCTTTTTGCGGTGAAGTCGCCGAATTTGAGCACTCCCGCGCCCTCTAAAAACTGAATGAATTCTCTTTTGTACTGTTCCATATGTCCTCCTATCCGACAAACTCGCTCACGCAGCGACTGTAAGCTGCCACTGGGTCGTCAGCCTGTGTAATCGGTCTGCCTACAACAATGTAGTCTGAGCCGATTTCTTTTGCTTTTTCAGGGGTTGTAATGCGCACCTGGTCGCCCACATCGCCGTCTGCAAAGCGCACGCCAGGCGTAACTGTGATGAACTGCTTGCCGCACGCGTCCTTAACCATACCTGCTTCAAGCGGGGAGCAGACAACGCCGTCAAGCCCTGCGGTTTTTGCATTTTCCGCATATTTAACAATTGTGTCGTTAATCGTGGCGTTAATCAGAAGCTCGTTTTGCATACGCTCCTCGCTTGTTGAGGTGAGCTGCGTAACTGCGATGAGAATCGGTCTTGTGCCGTCCTCGCGCGTTAAGCCCTCAAGCGCGGCTTTCATCATATCAACCGTGCCTGCTGCGTGCAGGTTTGTCATATCAACGTCGAGCCTTGACAGCACAGCCATAGACTTTTTAACCGTGTTCGGAATATCGTGCAGTTTGAGGTCGAGGAAAATCTTATGTCCCCTTTTCTTGATTTCGCGCACGATTGCAGGACCTTCCGCGTAGAAAAGCTCCATACCGATTTTAACAAACGGCTTTTCGTCAGTGAACTTGTCAAGGAAGGCAAAAGTTTTCTCCGCGCTCTCAAAATCGCAGGCAATAATTACGTCTTTACCCATTATTTAACAACTCCTATTATATCAGAAATTTTAGTTATTCCAAGCTTTTCGCACTCTGCGGGCAGAGCTTCAATAATCTCCTTGCACGCGTACGGGTTAATGAGGTTAGCTGCGCCGACCTGCACCGCAGTTGCGCCTGCCATCATCATTTCTATAACGTCTTTTGCTGTGGAAACGCCGCCGCAGCCCATAACGGGAATGTTGCACGCGTTTGCAACCTGGTAAACCATACGCACCGCAACCGGAAATACTGCGTCGCCGCTGAAGCCGCCCATTTTGTTAGCAATAACGGGCTGGCGGCGCTTTATATCAATACGCATACCGAGCAGCGTGTTAATCAGGCAAATGCCGTCTGCGCCCGCTTCCTCGCACGCCTTTGCGATGGACACAATGTCCGTAACATTTGGCGAAAGCTTGATGAAAACAGGCTTTGTGGTGACAGCCTTTACCGCCCTTGTGACCTCAGCAGCAGCCTCAGGGCTTGTGCCGAAGCTCATTCCGCCGCCGTGAACATTCGGGCAGGACACGTTAACCTCAAGTATGCCGACCTGTTCCTCTTTATCCAGAATCTCGCAGGTGTAGGCGTAGTCCTCAACCGAGAAGCCTGAAACGTTGGCAATAACCTTTTTGTTAAAGTACTCCTTCATCTCGGGCAATTCGTGCTCGATAACGTGATGCACGCCGGGATTCTGCAGCCCAACAGCGTTAATCATACCGTTTTTGCATTCTGCAATACGCGGCGTCGGGTTACCGAAACGTGCGTCCTTTGTCGTGCCCTTGAACGAGAACGAGCCGAGAATGTTTATATCATAATAATCCTTGAATTCCTTGCCGAAGCCGAATGTGCCCGAAGCAGGCACAACTGGGTTATCCATCGCCATACCGGCAAGGTTTACAGATAAATCTACCATACGATTTCACCCCTTTCAAGCACGGGGCCGTCCTTGCAGATGCGCTTGTAGCCGTACTTTGTCTTGCACGAGCAGCCCATACACGCCCCGAAGCCGCAGCCCATTCGCTCCTCAAAGCTGAACTGTCCGTCAGTTGTGGCAACAGCTTCAATAGCCTTGAACATCGGCATTGGACCGCAGGTGTAAAAGTAGTCATAATTGAGTGTTTTAAGCACATTAGTCACAAAGCCCTTTGTGCCGCGCGAGCCGTCAACAGTGGTAACGTAAACCTCACAGCCGAGCGCGTTGAATTCGTCCTCATAAAACACTTCGTCTGCGGTGTTGAAACCGAGGATAACAACAGGCATCTGACCGCGCTTAATAAGCGTTTTTGCGAGGTTGTACATAGGCGGAACGCCAACGCCGCCGCCAATCAATACGGGGGTTTCGGCAACCTTAACCGCGTATCCGTTGCCGAGCCCAACAAGGCAGTCAAGCATTTCTCCTTCGCCGAGTGTGCTCATATGCTCCGTGCCTTCGCCGACAACCTTGTAAATTATGGTTATAGTCGTGTCGCCATAGTCGCAAATCGAAATAGGTCTGCGCAGGAAGAAGCCATCGAGCTTGATGTTGATGAACTGCCCCGGCGCAGTGATAGCCGAGGTATCGCCCGCAAGCACCATGCGGTACACGTCTTTTGCTATTTTTTGGTTAGAAACAATCTTATACATAATTAGTCCTTACTCGGCATCAATCGTGGACACGCCGAGGGTGATTTCCTCAAGCACGTCGAGTAACACCTTAACCGTGTCAAGAGAAGTGAACATAGTAACGTTATTGTCAACCGCAGCGCGACGGATTGACGAGCCGTCAGAGTGCGAATCGCCCGCGTTAATATCAATAGTATTGATTACATACGCAATGTGCCCTTGGCGCAGTGCGAGCAGAATTTCGTCACTCTCATCAGCAGTCAGCTTGTGGCGCAGGCGCGTTCTGATTCCGTGCTCCTTAAGGTATTTTGCAGTGCCCTCGGTAGCCTCAATGTTAAAGCCGAGGTCGTAGAAACGCCTGATAAGCGGCAGTGCGGTCGGTTTGTCGTTATCAGCAATAGTCGCAAGCACTGTGCCGTAGTTCGCCACATTCATTCCCGAAGCCTGAATCGCCTTGTAAAGCGCACGCGTGAGGCTCTTATCGTAGCCGATAGCCTCGCCTGTGGACTTCATTTCCGGTGAAAGGTAGGTGTCCATACCCTTTAGCTTGCTGAACGAAAATGCAGGCGCTTTAACGTACCATCTGCCCTTTTCGCTCGGGTAAACCTCAGTAATTCCCTGCTCTTTGAGCGAGTGACCGAGTATAACCTGCGTTGCGATGTGAGCCATCGGCACGGACGTTGCCTTTGAAAGAAACGGCACCGTGCGCGATGAACGCGGGTTAACTTCTATAACATAAACATCGTCGTTGTCGTCAGCGATGAACTGGATGTTGAACAGTCCGATAATGCCGATTGCGTTGCCGAGTTTAACCGTGTAATCGAGGATTTTGTCTTTAACAGCCTGCGATACGGAGAATGTCGGATAGACCGAAATACTGTCGCCCGAATGAACGCCGGTGCGCTCAACGTGCTCCATAATACCGGGCACAAAAACGTCCTTGCCGTCGCAGATAGCGTCAACTTCAAGCTCTCTGCCCATAATGTACTTGTCAACGAGCACAGGCTGCTCTGTGTTGATTTCTACTGCGGTTTGCAGGTAGTGGCGCAGTGATTCCTCGTTTGCAACAATCTGCATTGCGCGTCCGCCGAGAACGAAACTCGGGCGCACAAGCACGGGATAGCCGATGTCGTTTGCAACGCGCACGCCTTCCTCAATGTCGGTAACCGCAAGTCCCTTTGGCTGCGGAATACCGAGCTCTGTCATAACTTTCTCAAACGAATCCCTGTTCTCCGCCCTGTCGATAGCCTCAACATCTGTACCGATAATCGGCACACCGAGCGCGTCGAGCGGCGGCGCAAGGTTGATTGCAGTCTGTCCGCCGAGGGAAACCACGATGCCAAGCGGCTTTTCAAGCTCAATGATATTCATAACATCCTCAACCGTCAGCGGCTCAAAGTAGAGCTTGTCCGAGGTTGTGTAGTCGGTTGATACGGTTTCGGGGTTGTTATTGATGATAATTGCCTCGTAGCC
>CAYZPT010000105.1:0-7031 GCA_964480285.1 uncultured Bacteroides sp. | reverse complement strand
AAACGGTATTTTTGACGACCAGGCGAGGGAACGCGACGTCAGCTTTATCTGGGTGTCGCAGGACCTTATGGATCCGCGCACAATTTCACGCCGCGATATGCGCGAGCAGATCAATAAGTATATGACAACGGTTCTGCAGGAAGAGCCCGTTGACCCAACCTTAGTAGACTTTGACGACACTTTAGCATGGTAGCGTCAGAATACACTTCGTGTACCGATGCTCCTCAGTCAGCATCGAATTGTAGGGGATGGCGCCCCCGACGTCCCGTAAAAACATTTTAAAGGAGCAATTAATTATGAAATATTTTGGCGGTTGTGATGTAGGATCAACCTACACCAAATGCGTAATACTTGATGAAGACGGCAATATGGTTGCCGATGTTACAAACAGAAGTAAAATCAATCCCGTTCAGTCTGCCGAAATTGCAATGGCTGACGCTGTTGCACAGGTTGACGGTTTGAATTCCGCAAAGGATTTGTCCTACCTTGTAGGCACCGGCTACGGCAGAAACAAGGTGCCGTTTGCCGATGAAAACATCAGCGAGATTTCCTGCCATGCAATGGGCGTGCACGTTACAAATCCAAGCGTTAAGGCGATTATCGACATCGGCGGTCAGGACGTTAAGGGCATCGCTATTGACACCGACGGCACGGTTAAAAACTTTGCTATGAACGATAAGTGCGCCGCAGGCACAGGCCGATTTTATGAGGCTATGGCTAACGCGTTTGAAATGACACTTCCTGAATTCTCAAAGCTGTCACTGCAGGCAAAAAACACCATTCCGATTACTGCGCAGTGCACCGTTTTTGCCGAGTCAGAGGTTATCTCTCTCGTTGGCGAGGGAAAGCCGATGGACGAAATCGCAGCAGGCATTCAGTTAGCAGTTGCAAAGCGTTGTTTCGTTATGGCAAAAAAGGCGGGCGCGACTGACAGCATCACCCTCACGGGCGGTTGCGCAAAGAACGACGGCTTGAAGCAGGCTATCGAAAAGGTGCTTAAAATCAAGGTTGTCGAACTTAAAACAGATCCGCAGCTTATGGGTGCGCTCGGCGCTGCGGAATACGCAAGGCAGAAAGGAATGGCAAAATGATGAAACTGTTTAAAGCATTATTATCGCTCGTTGCTGTTTTGTTTGGCTTCTTTGTAGTCACATTTTCAATCTACTACACAAACAGTGATATGAAGCTCGTCAGAGTGATTTACGACAAAATGCAACCGTACTATGATAACTTGAAGAAGGATAAGAAGTTATAATGTGTTTATCAACTGCTTACGCTAATGAAATTTCCGACTCAACTGCCATTATGAACAATGTGATGACGGTTGAGTGTTCCGACAATTCTGTAACGCTTATTGACCTTATGGGTCGCCGCCGCACCGTTGACGGCAGACTGCTGAAGGCAAGCCTGACAGACGGATTTGTTATACTTAAAATAGATTAATATGGACAAAACTACTATTATCGCACTTGTCGGCAAGGGCGGCGTGGGCAAAACCTCGCTGTCCGCCGTTACGGTGCGCCTTCTTGCCGAAGCATATCCCGACAAACGAATACTTGCAATTGACGCCGACCCTGCGGTCGGTCTTTCAACTGCGCTCGGTGTGGAGGTAACGTCCACCGTTGATGATATAAGGAAGGCATTTGTGCAGACTGTTGAGAGCGGCAATCAGAATGCTGCAATCGAACTCCTCGGCGAGGCGAAATACCAGATGTTCGATGCCTTGGTTGAAACGGAAAATGTCTCATTCCTCGCAATCGGACGCCCTGAAAGCGCAGGTTGTTACTGTAAGGTTAATGCATATCTTAAAGAGATTATCTCAATGATTGCAGATAATTTCGACTTCGTTGTCATTGATGGCGAAGCGGGCATTGAGCAGGTCAACCGCCGCGTTATGGAAAAGGTAACACACCTCATTCTCGTGTCCGACGCCAGCCGCAAGGGCTTGCAGGTTGTTCAGACTATTCACACGGTCGCAAGCGAGCTTGTTATGTTTGACAAAACGGGCGTTATAATCAACCGTATGCCCGATATGTCGCTTGCCGATTCGCTCGATACGGGCGGGCTTGAGCTGCTCTCCTGTATTCCCGACGACCGCGAAATGGCGCTCAATGATATGAAGGGCGACAGCGTTTACACCTTAGCCGATGACTCCGCAGTTATTCGCGGCACCAGACAAGCGCTTGAAATATTAGGTATAATATAATGAAAATCTATGACGAATGTTTTGACGGCGTTGCGCAGATTCTTGAGCGTTATCCCGCCGAAACGCTTGATTTAGCCGATGCTTCCTCGTGGGGCAGCTCGGGCAAAAACCAAATAATTTTTCAAAATGACACCGCCTTTGAACTCGGCGGCGGTAATCTCCCCGCGGTCAGCAGCGTAGCATTCACTGACAGGCAGGATTATGTGCCGCGCGATGAGGTGTTGCTTATCGGCAACGATTTGCCGCATATCAAAGCAAACTCGCCGTTTGCGCGCATTGCGCTTATCCGCGTTAATGAAGCGGAGATGGGTACAGGCGAAAAGTTGTATCAGACCATCAGGAAAATCGAGTACGCCCGCTATCATATTAATCCCGAGGGGTATATGATACGCATTTCCGCCTTCACTCACCGCGAAGCCGCGCGAGTCAGCAAGTCGGCAATTCAAAAGGGCTTGAGTTTTGCTAACATCGGTGCATTTTTCATTGACGAATACAAAAAGCAGCCACAGGTGGAAGCCGTAAAGCTTCTGTTTGTCACAGCTCCCGACTTTCCGTACAGCGAACTTGAAGCGATTATGAAAAAGTCTGAGGACATCACCACCGCCCTCGACCACCTGATGAAGGATATAAAAATGGACTGCGCCACCTGCTCACTAAAAACTGTTTGTGACGAGGTCGAAACCCTGTTTGAAAAGGACTTTAAATAGCTGTAGGGCGGGTTTACTAACCCGCCTGATTTTTTATTGGTTACTCGCACGGTACGCTCATACAATTAGTGTGGAGCAGTTTGCCGCAAGTATTCGTAGGGGTCGGCGACCCGCAAATAGTAGGGTCGGACACCATCCGCCTGCCTGTAAGGTTATCGTATACATATGGGAGGGGGTGGAGCCTCTCCCCTACAAATTGCTTTTGACATTGAATTTGATATATGATATAATAATTGTATAAAAATTATGGAGGTAAAATTTATGAAAAAATCACTCTCGCTCGCGTTATCACTAATTATGATTTTCGCGACCCTGACTGCGCTGCCGTTTACTTCAAGCGCGGCAACAGTCAATATTGCGCTTGACCCAAACGGCGGTTCAGGTGAAATATATACTACTTCTGTTACGGCTCCAAACTATGCATATTACTATTTCCCGGACTGTTCATTTACTCCGCCGGGTGAAGATATGGAGTTTGTATACTGGTCACCAAAAGGCGGAGGTGGAATTTATTATCCCGGAGATTGCGTTCAGTTAAATACCCAGCATCCAGGCGGTGTTGTTTATTTAGCGATTTGGAAGTTTAATATTTCTAACTGCACTGTAAGCGGAATAACTGATAAAACATACAACGGCAAGGAGCAGACGCAGAATATAATTGTTAAGAGGCGGAGCGTTGAGCTCGTTGAGGGAACCGACTACACTGTTGAGTATCAGAACAATGTTAATGTGGGTACTGCAACTATTAGAATAAAAGGCATTCGTCAATACAAAGGCACAATAGAAAAAACCTTTAAGATTATCCAAGGAAAGGCTAAGGTTGCTGTGCCTAAAGGCAAGAGCCTTACTTATAACGGCAAGGAGCAGACTGGTGTTGCAGCAGGCAATTACACCTTGTCAGGCATCACCAAAGCCACAAAGGTCGGCGCTTACACGGCAAAGGCTACGCTCAAATCAAATGCAAACATCAAATACACTTGGGCAGACGGCACCACCGCGGCAAAAACAATCACTTGGAAAATTAACAAGGCTGCAAATCCTCTTGTTGCAAACGGCAAAACAGCAACGGTTAAGTTTGCAAATCTCAAAAAGAAAAACCAGACCGTTTTGCAGAAAAACGCCTTTGCGGTAAGCAAGGCGCAGGGCTCTGTTACCTACGCAAAGGCAAGCGGTAACAAAAACATCACCGTTGCCAAGAACGGCAAAATCACGGTGAAAAAAGGTCTTAAAAAGAACACATACAAAATCAAAGTAAAAGTCGCTGCCGCAGGCAACGCGAATTACAAAGCGGTTACCAAAACAGTGACAGTGACGATAAAGGTTAAATAGATCAACAAATGATGGCCTCCCTTTACACAAGGGAGGCGTTTTTGTTTTGTTACTCGGCTTTGCCTCGAACAATTTGTAGGGAATGACGTCCTCGACATTCCGCAAAATACCATTACCCGAGCGAAGCGAAAAAACTTATCATGTAGAGAACGGCGACCTTGACGCTCCGCAAAAAGGCTACTTCACACCAAATGAAGTAGCCTTTTACTATGTCATCTCTTTTTATACATCACAAGCTCGGGGTTTATGCCCTCGGCTTCGTAAGTACAAATAAGGATAAAGTCCATATTTGCAAGCACGCCGAAGCATCTGTCGCCGCCGAATTCACATTCTAACTGGTTGCCCAGATACGTCGTGCCGTCGTCAAGAAACTTCACACTAACGCCGCTCGGCAGCCTGTATTCAAGGTTAACAAACTTGCCAACAAGCGCGTTGAGCTTATCAACTTTCGGCATGCCCTCAATTTTAAGGGCATTGATTTCGTCAATCAGCTGCTTTTTGAACTGCTCAAACTCGCCGTTGTCGCCGAGCTCGTCATACTTTTTCCAGTAATTGAGCGTGGGCAGCTTCTGCTTCATATACTCGCGCGCTTGCTCTTCGGTAAAGCCTGCTTCTGCCATATGCGGTATGCACACCTCAATCAGATCGTCCATATTGCTGTAGGTGTATGTGCCGTCGGCGTAGCACCATTTGCAGTATTCCTCATTGAGCGTGCCGTCCTGATTTCTGCCGATTATTTCGTCCTCAAGCGGCATTCCGCAGCACTGGCAAATCAGTTTGTGCGGCTCGCCGAGCAGAGTGTTGATTGAAACGTCAAACAGCTTTGACAGCAACTTCAATGTTTCAGTATTCGGTACGGTTTCGCCGTTCTCCCAGCGCGACACTGCCTGACGTGTTACAAATACCTTCTGAGCTAACTCGTCCTGCGACAAGCCGTTTTTAGTTCTTAACTCGTAAAGTGCATTTTTAGCTTCCATAAAAACACCTCCCTGTAAACAATTATAGTACAGGGAGGTATTTAAATCAAGCAACACGCAGTTGCTTTTTAATTGATAAAGAAGTTTTGCGCTATTCTCACGCTTTCCATCGCATCCTTTGCGTAGTAGTCCGCGTTAATCATATCGGCGTAGGACTGCGTCAGTACCGCGCCGCCTACGATTGTTTTTGCGTCGCTGTTTTCGTGCAGCAGTTTGATGGTCTTTTCCATATTCGGCACAGTTGTCGTCATCAGTGCGGACAGCCCGACGAGCTTAACGTCGTGCTTCAGCGTTTCTTCAAGCACGGTTTCGCACTTGACGTCCTTGCCGAGGTCGATTACGTCAAAGCCGTAGTTCTGCAGCAGCACTTTAACGATGTTTTTGCCGATGTCGTGGATGTCGCCCTCAACGGTTGCAACGATAACCTTTTCGCCCTTAACTTGCGCGTTGCCGCTTGAAGCAAGTTTCATTTTAATCTCGTCAAACGCATATTTTGCAGCGTCTGCACTCATTAAAAGCTGCGGCAAAAACAACTTATTTTTCTCAAATCCGTCGCCCACCTTGTCAAGCGCAGGGACAATGTGTTCGTTGATTACATCAAGCGGCGAAGCGGCTTCAAGCAGCTGTTTTGCACAGCGCGCGCTCTCGTCCTTCATACCCTTTACAATCGCTTCAAACAGAGTGAGCTTTGATTCAGTCACAACAACCTCTGTCGCGGTTGCGGAGTTGATGTATTCAGTGCAGTTGTCGTCAAGCCCAGAAAGTGCGTTGTGCGCGTAGTATGCGTTCATCATCGCCTGCGATTTCGGGTTGATAATACCGCCAGAAAGCCCTGCCGCAAGCGCCTGTGTGTAAAACGCGGTGTTAATTGCTTCTCTGTTCGGCAGACCGAAGCTGATGTTCGATACGCCGAGCACAGTGTTAACGCCGAGCGTATTTTTAACGTAGTCAACCACCTTGAGCGTTTCAACCGCGTTCTGTGTGTTGGTACTTATTGTCATAGTCAGCGCGTCAACAGCTAAATTTTTCTTGTCAATGCCGTATTCCGCGGCGGTGTTGATTATCTTTTCTGCAATCTTAATTCTGCCCTCGGCACTTTCGGGGATACCGCTTTCGTCAAGGCAAAGGCACACAACCACGCCGCCGTATTTTTTAGCAAGCGGAAAAATCTCCTTCATCGATTTCTCCTTGCCGTTTACGGAGTTAATCATCGGTTTTCCGTTGTAAATGCGCAGTGCCTGCTCCATTGCCTTAACGTCTGATGAGTCAAGCTGCAGCGGGGTTGAAAGCACTGTCTGCAGTTCGTAAACCGCCTTACACAGCATTGACGGCTCATCAATCTCCGGCAGACCGACATTAACGTCAAGGATGTGCGCGCCGCACTCTTTTTGTGTGATACCTTCCTTGATGATATATTCAAGGTCATTGTCGCGCAGCGCCTGTTTGAGCAGTTTTTTGCCGGTCGGGTTGATTCTCTCGCCGATTACAACGCTCTTTGCGCCAAGCTCCACGCACTCGCTGCCGCTTGTGACAAGCGTGCTCGTCTTAAATGCAGGAACAACGTCGGGGATGTCCTTCGTCTTTTCAATCAGCGCCCTGATATGCTCGGGCGTGGTGCCGCAGCAGCCGCCGAGGTAGGACACGCCGAGCTTTGCAATCTCCTGCATATAGCCTGCAAACTCCTCGGGCTCTACGTTGTAAATGGTTTCGCCGTTTATCGATTCGGGCAGCCCTGCGTTGGGGTTAACCATAATCGGGGTGGAGGTGTATTTCACAAGCTCCTCAACAAGCGGAATCATCTGCTTCGGTCCG
>CAYZPT010000104.1:0-7039 GCA_964480285.1 uncultured Bacteroides sp. | reverse complement strand
AAAATTGAGACCTTCGATTTATCGCTTGCAGGAATCAGCAGACCGCACATCGTCATAAGTGTGAGCAGACCGATAGTCTTAATCGACACAGTCTTGCCGCCCGTGTTCGGGCCGGTAATGACGAGCGTGTCGAACTTCTCACCGAGCGAAACGTCGATAGGCACAACCTTGTTTTTGTCAATCAGCGGATGGCGCGCCTTGCGAAGATTGATTTCGCCGTCTGCATTTACAATCGGCTTTGCCGCTTTCATTCGCGTTGCGAGGTGCGCTTTTGCAAAAATCAGATTTATCTGCACGCACGCCTCGTAGCTCTGTTTAATCGCGTCGGCAAAAGTTCCTGCCTCAGATGAAAGCTCGTAGAGAATACGCGCGATTTCATCGCGCTCCTTGCCCTCGAGCATCTTGATATCGTTATTCGCTTCAACCACGCTGACGGGCTCAATGAACACCGTTGCGCCGCTTGATGAGGTATCGTGCACAAGTCCGGGAACCTCGCCCCTATGCTCCGATTTTACCGGCACAACAAACCTGCCGCTGCGCTGTGTGACAATCGGCTCCTGCAGGAATTTTGTGTAGTGCGGCGAGTGAATCATACTGTCGAGCTTTTCGCGCACGGACGAGGACTTCGCCCTGATTTTGCGGCGAATGTCCGACAGCAATTCAGAAGCCTTGTCAGCCATCTCGTCCTCGCTGATAATGCAGGCAAAAATCCTGTCCTCGAGGTACTTGTTGACGGTCACGCTTTCAAACAGATAGTCAAGAGAGGTGTTAACGCCGCTGCAGTGACCGCGCCACTCATAAAGCGTGCGTATGCTGCGAAGCGTGCCGCCGATTTTAAGCAGTTCCTTTTGCGACAGCGCGCCGCCTGCCGCCGCGCGTGTAAGCGGACCGTTAACGTTAGTAAGCCCGCTGAATGACGGCGCACCGAAGCGGGCCAGCAGGGAGAACGCGTCCTCCGTCTGGTCGAGCCTCTGGCACACTGTGACGAAATCGCTGCTCGGCTCAATGGCAAGCGCAAGCTCCGCCGCGTCCTCGCAGGTGGTTTCCGCCTTCAGCAGGTCAAGTATTTTATTCAGTTCCAGCGTTTCGTAGTGTTTGTTCAAATATTATCACCAAACCTATTAGCCTTCCCAAATATAATCACCAAACCGACCAAGCCTTCCCCCTCGGGGGAAGGTGGCTGCACGAAGTGCAGTCGGATGAGGGGATTCTAACGGGTCGTCGAGAGCGCCGACCCCTACAATATACTTTTATAGAACTCTAATGTTGTGAGCTTGTGGTCTACTCGCGAGAGCATATATTTTTCGCTGATATCACAGAGGATATTGAGGTTCTCATCGCTCAGTTTGAACGAGAACACCTTTGCCACATTCTCCGTAAGGCAGATGTAGCGCAGTGCCGTAATTACGCCGAGCGGCGCTGTAATCGCGTTGTTGCGGTAACACCCGTCGCAGTAAATGCAGCCCTCCTCAATGTCAAAAAACATCGTGTCGCTCTCATACTTGCCGCAGCGGTAGCACGCGAGCAGATTGGGCATATAGCCGCCGAGGGTGAGCATTCGCATCTCGGTTGCAGCTTTTACTATTCTGTTGTCCTTTTCGCCCTTGCACAAGAGGTGCAGTGCATTCAGCACAAGGCGCAGCGTTTCGGGCGCGGGGGTTTCCTCCGCACCTAAAAAATATGTAAGCTGTGCAAAGTACTGTGCAAGCGCAAGCCGCTCAATGTCAGATCGAAGCTCAAAGAACACCTCAATCGGGTGCGCGCTGTCAATAACATAAGCGTCCGCACCGCGAAACAGCGTGAACTCGCCGTAAACGAACAGCGAAGTTGAGGACAGATTCTGATTTTTTATCGTCTTTGCGCGGCGCACAAACGCACGCACAAGCCCTAAATCACCTGTAAGGAGAGTGACCAGTCTGTCACTCTCCCCGATAGTCTGTTCGCGTATTATCAAGCCTTTGACTGTCTGCTGCATTGTCCTCCGCCTGTGGTGGTTTATTCACCGAATTATAGTAGTTGTTGACGTATTTGATGTAATCGTCAACCTTTCCGCTTTGCAGAAATTTGTTCCAGTATTCGTCCATTTTATCACCCAAAAGTATTGTTTGCTTTCGGGCGGTAATGATTTATGCCAAATTTAGGCAGCTCAAGCCTAATCCAAGCCGAAATTGTGTATAAGCCCTTCCCTGTTGCGCCAGTCCTCCTTGACCTTAACCCAGGTCTGCAGGTTGACCTTTATGTCAAAGAAATTCTCCAGATCCTGACGCGCGAAGGTGGAAATCTTCTTGAGCATTGCGCCCTTTTTGCCGATAACCATGCCCTTGTGGCTTTCGCGTTCGCAGTAGATTGTAGCCTCAATATCGAGGATATCCGCGTCGTCGCGCTCGCGCATTTTTTCGATAGAAACGGCGATGCCGTGCGGTATTTCCTTATCCATAAGGCGCAGAATTTTTTCGCGTATAATCTCCGCGGCGAGCACTCTTTCGGGCTGGTCGGTCAGCGTGTCGTCAGGGAAAAAGTGCGGCGACTCAAACGAGAGCTTTTTCATCTCGTCAAGGAGTTCCCTCACACCCTCGCCGCTTGTTGCGCACACCGGCACAACCGCTGCAAAGTCGTAAAGCGCTGCAAACTGCGCAATTCGCGCAAGCAGCTCGCTCTTGTCTTTCAGCATATCAATCTTGTTGATTGCAAGGATTACGGGAACGCCGAGCTTTTTGAACTTTTCGATAAGCTCCGCCTCGCCCTTTTTGATTTCACCCATTGACTCGGTGACGAAAAGGCAGGCGTCCACGCCGCCGATTGAATCGCCGACAGCCTGATACATCTTTTCGCCGAGTTTATTGTGCGGCTTGTGATAGCCGGGCGTGTCGGTGAAAACGAGCTGAACCTCGTCCTCGGTAAGAACGCCCATAATTTTTGTGCGGGTGGTCTGCGGCTTTGACGAAACAATAGCCACTTTGACGCCCAGCATTTTGTTAAGCAACGACGACTTGCCCACGTTCGGGCAGCCGACAATTGCGATGAAAGCAGTCTTGGTCATTTCATTCCAATTGAGAATTGAGAGTTGAGAATTGAGAATTATGGTCACTCGCTGCGCTCAAACAATTATTTAATAGCTGTGCGCAGCACCCTTAATTCTCCATTCTCCATTCTACATTCTCAATTATATTATCCTTCCATATAATACGAATTATCTCGTTTAAGTCCGATTTTGGTGAGGACGGTTTCCTCTTTTTCGCGCATATGTACTTCCTCAATGCCGCCGTCCTCGTGGTCGTAGCCGAGCAGGTGGAGCATTGAATGTACTGTTAAAAAGCCGATTTCGCGCTGAAGCGAATGATTGTACTCCTGCGCCTGTTCCATTGCCTTTGGTATAGAAATTACAATGTCGCCGAGCAGCTTTACGCCTGTTGACAAATCGGTGTCGTACTCGCCGTCCTCGCCGAGCGGGAACGACAGCACGTCGGTCGGTCTGTCGATATTGCGGAACTGCTTATTCAGCTCGTGGATAGTGTCGTTATCAACAAAACGCACACTAACCTCGGCGTTATCCTCAAAACCCTCTTCTTCAAGCACTGCGTGGCAGCAGCGACGGATTAAAAGGCGGATGCCCGAAGGGATTCGCTGTTCTTTCTGATCGTTGGAGATTCTTACTTTTACCTGCATTAGCGTCTGCCTCTCTCCTCGTTATACTTTTCGTACGCGTTTACGATGTCCTGCACAAGCTTGTGGCGGACTACGTCCTTCTGATTGAGTTTAATAATCGCTATATCGTCAACATCTTTGAGTATGCGCATAACAGTTTTGAGCCCCGATTTTTTGCCGTCGGGCAGGTCAATCTGCGTGATGTCGCCGGTTACAACCATCTTTGAGCGGAAGCCGAGACGTGTTAAAAACATCTTCATCTGCTCGGGCGTAGTGTTCTGCGCTTCGTCAAGAATAATAAAGCTGTCGTCAAGCGTTCTGCCGCGCATATATGCAAGCGGCGCAACCTCGATCCTTCCAAGCTCCTGATAACGCTGGAAATTCTCTGCGCCGAGCATCTCAAACAGTGCGTCGTAGAGCGGGCGCAGATACGGGTCAACCTTGCTCTGCAAATCGCCGGGCAAAAAACCGAGCTTCTCGCCTGCTTCAACCGCGGGGCGCGTGAGGATAATGCGGTTAACCTCTTTTGCCCTGAACGCCGTAACCGCCATAGCAACCGCAAGGTAGGTTTTGCCGGTGCCGGCAGGACCCACGCCGAAGGTGATTGTGTTGTTTTCAATCGCCTCGGTGTACTTGCGCTGACCGAGCGTTTTAGGCTTAATCGGTCTGCCCTTTGAGCTGATGCAGATAGCGTCGTTAGTCATATTGGCGAGCTTGTCCTCGTGCCCCTCGTTTACAAGCGACAACACGTAGCGCACGTTCTGGTCGGTCAGCGTTTCGCCCTTGCCGATCATAACAAGCAGTGAGTTAATCGCACGCAGCGCCTTGCCCACGTCCTCCTCATCGCCGAGGATTTTGAGTTCGCTGCCGCGCGTTACAATTGACACGGAGTACTCGCGCTCAATCATTTTTATGTTTTCGTCAAACGAGCCGAACAGAGTCAGCGCCTGCTCGGTGTTTTCAAGTGTGATTTGTTTTTCAGTCAAATTAATTCTCCGGATTGTTAATGATTACTTTCAGCTTTTCTATTCGCCTGTCCGTCACCTCAATAACGGTGATGGTGAGGTTCTCGTACTCAACAGTTGCGGAGTCGTCGTCTGCCGGCAGGTAGCCGAGCTTGTTGATAACGAAGCCTGCAAGCGTGTCGTAATCCCCCTCGGGGAACTCTATGCCGAGGATTTCCTCCGCGTCGTCGAT
Source organism: uncultured Bacteroides sp. (assembly GCA_964480285.1). GTDB lineage: Bacteria > Bacillota > Clostridia > Oscillospirales > Acutalibacteraceae > Eubacterium_R. The sequence goes on along the minus strand of CAYZPT010000104.1, from coordinate 2,197 downwards.
ATCGGTAACGCCCTCGAAGATGTAGGTTGAGTCGTCAATTTTCTTGATGCTCTCCTCTTCCTCGTCGTACTCGTCCTCAATTTCGCCGACAAGCTCCTCGATAATATCCTCAAGCGTTACAAGACCTGCCGTGCCTCCGTATTCGTCAACGACAATCGCAAGCTGAATTCGCGTTTCCGTCATCTTGGCAAAGAGCTTGCCGCACGGAATTGACTCGGGCACATACAGCGGCTCGCGGATAAAGTCGGCGAGCTTTGCGGTTTTCGGTATCTCAGTGCCGACAAACTCAAGCAGATCCTTAACGTATATTATGCCCAGAATATTATCAAGATCCTCGCTGTAAACAGGGATTCTTGAGCAGCCCTCGTCGATAGACGCCTTTGCCACGTCGTAAAGCGAGGCGCTGTCGGACACTGCGACGATATCTGTGCGGTGAGTCATAATATCGCCTGCAACGAGGTCGTCAAATTCAAAAATATTGTTTATAAGGTCGCGGGTCGATTTTTCAAGCTCGCCCTCGTCCTCATCCACGAGTTGTTTAATTTCTTCTTCAGTTGAACTTTCTCTTCTAAAAAATTTCCTTAAACTGCCACTGCCCATAAAGGCAATACCTCCAAATTATAATAATTGAGAATTGAGAATTGAGAATTAATGGCGGCACAGCCGCACCAGATTATATAATGAGTGTGAGCGAAGCTCACCCGAAATTCTCCATTCTCCATTTTCCATTCTCCATTCTTTATCCGTTAGGATAAATCAATAAACTCTTCGCTGATAACGTCTTTTACAAGTTTTTTAAAGTACTCAGGTGTTGCGCCTGACTGTGCCTGCTTCTGAGCAAGGCTGTCGTCATACTCAGACAGCTTGTAAACATCGAACTCATATCTGTCGCCGGCGTTGGTGTAAAAGTCAACCAGCGGGGCGAGCTTTGCGTTTGTAATCTGAATTTCTCCGTCCTTGCGCTCAACGGTAACTTCAGCCATACCGCCGCACATCTGATAGAGGTTAATCTGGTGACTGATGAAGTTGCCCAGCGAATAGTAAACGATCATCTTTTTGCCGGTCTGCTCGTTTGTAACCCACTCAACAGGCTGAAGAACGTGCGGATGGCAACCGATGACAATATCAACACCGAGGTCTGAGAAGAGCTTGATATACTCCTTTTGCTCCTCGTTGATATCGTGGCTGTTTTCCGTGCCCCAGTGCGGGAATACCATAACGACATCTGCATTCTGACGTGCGAGCTTAATATCCTTGGTAACCTTTTCCTTCTCGAGCATATTTACAAGATAAGGTCTGTCCTCGGGAATCGGGATGCCGTTTGTGCTGTCTGTGTAATTAAGCAGCGCGAACTTGATACCGTTCTTTTCATAATATGTGATTTTTTTGTAATCTTCATCGCTGAGATTGGTGCCGACTGCAGTGACTTCGGGATGCTTTGAGAAGAATGTTTTTTCGTTCTCAATACCTTTGGCACCCATATCAAGAATGTGGTTGTTTGCGCAGGTGAAAATATCAAATCCTGCACCGATTGCAGCTTCGCCGATCTCCCACGGTGAATTGAACGTCGGGTAACCTGTGTACGGGAAATCCTTGCCGCCGAGTACAGTCTCCTGGTCGATGATAGCGATGTCGGCAGGCTCAATGAACTTTTTAGCCTCGTCATACAGACCGTCATAATTCAATGTGCCGTCATCCTGCTCGCCGGACGAAATAAGCGTATTATGAATCAGGTTATCGCCGACTGCTACGATTGTAACCTTTGCGTCCTCCGTATTTTCGGTGACCTCTTCGGTTACGTTTTCCTGCGTGATGGTTGGTTCCTTATTAACTTCAATATGCCTTGTAACTCCGCCGGAAATCGCAAGCGTGCTTACAACAACCACAGCTGCAATCAGCGGAATCAGAACGGGAAGATAGTCTTTAAAATCTTTTTTATTCTTAGCCATATATATTACTCCTAATTACAGTTATGATAATTATAACATATAATTTTATATATTACAAGGGGTATGTAGGGGCGGATATTATCCGCCCTCGGGATCGTTGAAAAACGTAACACTACAACAGGTGTGGACAAAGTCCACCCGACAACTGCTGACTGAAAACTGCATACTGCTAACCGAATAATAAAAAAGGCTACCGAAGGGGCACCCTGCATAAATAGTGTCAGCCCAAAAACGGCATCTTTTTCGCG
>CAYZPT010000103.1:0-7175 GCA_964480285.1 uncultured Bacteroides sp. | reverse complement strand
ATATCCTGCATCCTCCATAAAGCCCATAGCCGTTGACTTGCCTGCACCCGATACACCGGTGAGTAAAATAATCTCTTTCATATTCCCTTCCTGTCTGTTTAAACGTATTTGCTTTTGATTCTTAAAAATATAATAGGTGTGGACAAAGTCCACCAAACAACTGAAACTATTAACTGTAAACCGCTAACTATTTTGTCACTCGGATTTCCATTTCGAGCTTAACGCCCTTGTTTTCATATACAGTGTCGGACACCTTTTTGCAGAGGTCGAGCACATCCTTGCAGGTTGCGCCGCCTTTATTGATAACAAATCCTGCGTGTTTTTCGCTGACTTGTGCGCCGCCGACAGAAGCGCCTTTGAGCCCGCACTCCTGAATCAGTGCACCAGCAAAATAGCCTTCCGGTCGCTTGAACGTAGAACCGGCAGACGGATATTCGAGCGGCTGTTTGTCCTTTCGCCTGCCGAGCAAGTCATCCATTTTCGCCTTAATCTCTGCCTTATCGCCCTTTTCAAGCTTGATGTACAAGCCCGTGATAATACAGCCGTTGTCGTAATACGCGGAATGGCGGTAACCAAGACCAAGATCTGCGCCCTCAAGCGCGCCCTTTTCGCCCTCTGCAGTGATGTGGTCACATTTATAAAGCACGTCTTTCATCTCACCACCGTAAGCGCCTGCGTTCATAAACGCCGCACCGCCGCAGGAACCGGGTATGCCGTATGCAAATTCAAGGCCTGTCAGTGAATTCTCCAGTGCGAGCAGGCAAACCTTTTTGAGCATAGCGCCTGCCTCAGCGTAAATTGTCGTGTCATCAATAAAACGCACGTCTGCAAAATTCTTACCGAGCAGGATAACGCACGCATCAATTCCGCCGTCATCTACAAGCAGATTTGAGCCGTTACCAATCGCCATATAGCGAATGCCAAGTTCGCGGCACTTTTTAACAATCAGAGCAATTTCATCTGCTGATTTCGGCTCCGCAACAAGACGAGCCGCACCTCCGATTTTAAAGGAGGTGTGGCTTGACATAGGCTCATTTTCAGTATATTCAATGTTGTTTTCGCTAAAAAATTTAATTAAATCAGTCAAAATTTCACCTTTGTTTTAAGTTTATACATTGCCGAGGATTGCAGCACCAATAATGCCGGCGTCGTTGCCGAGCTCAGCTTTCATAATCTTAGTCTGAATCTTTGAGTAAACGCTGTAACGCTCGGACTCAATATATCTTCTAAGAGGTCTTAAAAGTGTTTCGCCCTCGTTGCAGATGCCGCCGCCTACGCAGATAATCTCCGGCTGGAGCGCGTTAACGAGGTTGATAAGTCCGCATGCAACGTACTTTATGTAATTATCAACTACCTTGATGCCTGCAATATCACCGCGGCGCATTGCGTCAAACGCCGTTCTGCCGGAAACCTTGCCCTCTTCCTGAGCAAGCTCGTGCATAACTGAATCCGGATACTCCTCCATTGCGCGCTTTGTCTGGTTGATAAGCGCAGTTGCGGAAGCATATGCCTCCCAGCAGCCCTTACGACCGCAGGTACACGGCTCGCCGTCAACAACAATAACCATATGACCGCACTCGCCGCCTGCATTGTTAACGCCTGATACGATTTTGCCGTCAACAATAACGCCCGAGCCAACGCCTGTGCCGAGAGTAACGGCAACAAAGTTCTGCGCGCCGTTGCCGCAACCAGCATAAGCCTCGCCGAGAGCGGCGCAGTTAGCGTCGTTTTCAACGTAAACCGGCTTGTCGCCGAGTCTGTCCTTAAGCATCTGAGCAGCCGGAACATGGTCAAAGCCGAGGTTGTTTGCAAACTCGATTACGCCCTCTGTATTAACGGTACCGGGGGTACCCATACCGATTGAAGCGATATCGTCAATCGTCACGCCTGCATCACCCATAGCCTGCTTTGAAACCGCAGCGATATCGTCAAATATTTCCTCAGCGCTTCGCGGCATTGCAGTAGGTGTTTTAGCCTTCGCAATGATATTATACTTTTCATCTACTACAGCGGCAACGATGTTTGTTCCGCCTAAATCAATTCCGATTGTGTACATATATTTATCTCCCTTTTTATTCAATTGAGAATTGAGAGTTGAGAATTGAGAATTAATGACGGGCTTTGCCCGTACCCATTATATTAATTGGGTGTGGGCAAAGCCCACCCAAAATTCTCCATTTTCCATTTTCCATTCTCCATTATTAACAATTGCTCCAGAGCTCAAGCTCCTTTTCGCTCGGCTCTATGTCGTCCATTCCGAGCGAGTGCATAAGTTCTTTTGCACCGTTGTATCCCATCTTTTTCTGTCGGTTATTCATCGCCGCAGTCTCAACAATTACCGCCAGGTTACGACCCGGTGTAATCGGCACTGTGATTACAGGCACCTTAACGTCAAGCAGTTTGACATACTCGTTATCAAGACCGAGCCTGTCATACGCCTTGGTGGAATCCCACTCCTCGAGCTGGATAATCATATCGATTTTTTCCTGCGGCTTTACGGCGCCCATACCAAACACGCGGCGCGCGTTAATAATGCCGATACCGCGAAGCTCAATGAAGTGGCGTATGTTCGTTGGCGACGAGCCCTCAAGCACCTTGTCGGACACCTTGCGGATTTCCACCGCGTCATCTGCAATCAGACGGTGACCGCGCTTGATAAGCTCAATAGCTGTTTCGCTCTTACCTGCTCCGCTCTCGCCGACAATCAGAACACCTTCACCGTAAACCTCAACAAGCACGCCGTGCCTTGTGATTCTCGGCGCAAGCTCTTTGTTGAGGAAGCCGATTAACGCGGCTAAGAACGGCGAGGTTTCCTCCTCGGTTGAGAGCAGCGGTACCTCGTATTCCTTGCACGCTTCGATGAAATAATCGGGTATTTCAAGCCCTCTTGTTACAACTGCCGCTGCAGGGTGAAGCCCGAGCCAATACGACAGCGCGCGGCGGCGTTCGTCAGGTAGCATATTCTGCAAAAAGCCGAGCTCCGTCCAGCCCAGAATCTGAATACGCAGACTGTCAAAATAATCTGTGTAGCCTGTCAGAACAATGCCGGGACGGTTAATTTCACTTGTAATAATGTCAATATCGCTTGCGGGTTTCGGAAGATACACAACGTCAAGCGAGTGGTTGTTGATAATCTTCTCAAGCGATACGGAATATTGGTCTGCCATAGTATACTCCCGTAATCTAAACTTATTCATTGTCTATTATATAATAAAAGCAATCAGTTATCAAGAGTAAAAAATTAATATTTTATTTAGTTTACTTTACAAAAGGTTTATGCTATAATGCCCTCGAGGAGATTGGTTTATGGACAACAGAAAAATTAAAGTCGGACTTGGCACTGACGCGTGGCTGCCGACTCTTGACGGCGTATGCACTGCTGCAAAATACTACGCCGATATAATTAACGAAAAATACGGCGAGGCAGTTGTTATCACGCCGAAAAATCCGAATGCCGAGGACTACAAATTCCCATACCAGATTTACAGGTACAAGAGTCTGTTTACTTTTGGCGAGGGCTACCCTGTGGGCTGGCCTTTCAAAGAGGTTTTTGCAGACGACGTTATCAATATGAACTGCGACATTCTGCACTCACACTGCCCGATAGCAACCAGCTATTTTTTCAGACGTATTAACAGAAAAAAGCGTTTTCCCGTAGTGCTCACATACCACACAAAGTTTGAGTATGATATTGAGGCAAGAGTGCCGTCATATGCGATAAAAAGACGTGCCTACGGCATGGCTCTCAACAACCTGAAATCGGCTGACGAAATCTGGGTGACAAGCTACGGCACGCGCGATTCGCTGCACAATATGGGATACGACGGCGATTTTATAGTAATGCCCAACGGCTGCGATTTGCCGATTGCGAGCATTACCGACAACGAGCGTGCTTCCGTAAGGCGCAAGCACAATATACCTGCAGATGTGCCGATTCTGCTGTTTGTAGGCAGAATGATCTGGTACAAGAACACAAGGCTGATTTTCGATGCCTGCCGTATGCTTAAAAACTCCGGCAAGGACTACCGTCTGCTGATGGTCGGTATTGGTCCCGATGAAAACGCGATGAAAAAGTACGTGAACAAACTCGGCATTGAGGATAAGGTTATTTTTACCGAGCAGATTATCGACAGACACGTGCTGCAGATTTACTACAACGCTGCAGACCTGCTTGTGTTCCCATCGATTTTCGACACAAACGGACTTGTTGTACGCGAGGCTGCTGCATCCGCAACGCCTTCGTTACTTGTTGAAGGCTCATGTGCGGCTGAGGGCATTGTTGACGGCGAAACCGGCTTTTTGTGCGATGAGAGTGCGCACAGCGTTTATACCGGCATCCAGAAAATCATTGATAACAAAGACCTGCTCGGCAGAGTCGGTCTGCAGGCGCAGAACGATATTTATATTTCTTGGGATGAGGCAATCAAAATGGCGTATGAACGCTATCAGATTGTTATTGACAAATTCCACTCTACCCCGCACGGCGAATACAAATTTTAACAGCAAGCAGAGTATTCCTTATAAAAAGCACTATCTAAGGCACCCTACATAAATAGGGTGCCTCTAAATTTTGTAGTCAAGTATTAATATTTATTAATCAAATATGCTAAATCTCTTCCGTTAACGATACCATCATTATTTAGGTCAAGCAGTGAATAATCTGTATTTATATGCTCTGAAAAGCGCACATAATAATCACTGCTGCATTTGTCGCAAGTAAACACAACAATCGTGTCCTTCTCGGCAGCTTCAATAGATGTGATATGCCATTGATGATGGCAATTATTCTCGGGGTGTGAGTATAAGTAGTGAATGTTGGCATTTGTCAAGCAGTCATTGTTGTCTGCTATTTCAATATTATTCCATTCATTTTCACTGCCGTAATAATAAACGTCTGCCAAGCCGGTGCAGTTATAAAATGCTCTGGAACCAATGCTTGAAAGTTTATTGCAAATTGTTATAGTTGAAAGATTTTCGCAATACTCAAATGCACCGTATTCCGCATTCTCTAAATTCGGTAAATTAACACTTTCAAGTGACATACAGTCTGAAAACCCGTTTGCTTCAATATTGATAATACTTTCGCTATCTATATTTTTCAGTTTGGTGTCGGAAAATGCGTTAGTTGTAATTGTCCTTAAATTTGAAATATTGATGTTTTCTAATGCAGAGCATTTGAGAAAAGCGCAATAATCAACCTCTTGAAGGTTACCACCGAAAACAGAAGTCATATATTTACAACCAAAGAAAGCATAGTTTTCTATTTTGGTACAAGTTTCGGGTAATGTAACTGTACGCAAATAATTTGTTGTTTCATTAGGATTAACAAAATACACATCGTCACGCTGACTGAAAACGCTTGCACCAATTGCTGTCACGGTTATTCCGTTTACCTCTTCGGGAATTACAAGATTAGCCGTATTGCCCGAATAGCCCGTAATCGTACCGTTCTCGTCTATGGTGAACTTGTTTTCATCACTTGAGTATTGTATATAATATCTGCCTTGGGTAATGTCGCTGTCCAAGAAAGAATTGTAAGATGCAATAGCAACAATGATACACGGCCTGTCAAGCGTTATTTCACCCGTGTATTTCGTTCTCTCGGTTAACGGATAAGTTTTGTTGCTCGTGCTATAATCATATATTTGATAATAAATATCCGTTCCGCCTGATTTGGTAATTTTGAGTTTGGCACCTTCATTATATACGCCGTCCTCAAGACTAAAGGTCGGAGCTGCAGGCTTCTCATACATATCAAACTTTTTGATATTACCGAGATATAGCGCAGGCGCACCGTAGAAGTGTTCGGGAGCGTCAATATCCCTGCCGTTTATTTGCAGGAATTCTTTAACCTCCTGCGGTATTGCATCGGTGTCTTTAGAAAGCACATTTGCAGCGGCAGCGGTTACAAACGGCGTTGCCATTGATGTGCCGGACATTTCAATATAACTGCTGTCTTCAAGATAGTTTGCGCTACTGATATTCACACCGGGAGCGATAATATCAACGCATTTACCGTAATTACTCCATTCAGGTATTTCATCATTCTCATCCATAGCAGCAACAGTTATACATTCATCATATCGCGCAGGTGCTAAATTGTAGCAGTCCTTGCCGTCATTTCCAGCAGCAACACAACAAACAATATTGTGCGAAGCTAAGAAATCATACGCTTGACCGTAAATGTCATAAGTAGGTGTCCCATTATAGCCGGATAAACTAAGGTTAATAACTTGGGCACCATCTTGATAAGCACGGTTTAGACCGCTTAATATCATCGCAAATGTTCCTGTTCCGGAATCATTAAGCACTTTGTAGCCCATTATTTTTACATTACTTAATGTATTCTGTGCAATAATACCTGCAACGTGCGTACCGTGTCCGTTTCCATCTATTTCATCATTGGTAATGCCTGAAGTGCTTGAGTTAAAATATGTTCGTGTAATGCGATCTTTAATTTGTTTATGTGTGTAAGACACACCGGTATCAACAACTGCAACCTTTACTGTTGGTAATGAGCTTGCTAAGCCCATACGAAGCTTAAAGGTTGTGTTAAAACCGATTGCAGAACTGCCCCAAGAGGTGCTGCTTGTTGAGCCGTCCAAAGCGGTAGCGCTGACATCTCCGCTGTTGTAATCAGCAACGGATACAACTGCATCGGGATTTGCAAATTCAATATCATCCTGAGAATTATAATATTCAAGAGCCTCAAGCGTGCTTTCCAAATCGTCAAACTGAACTATGTACATCCCGTCAAACAGCGGCAAGATTTCAAGCGAGTCAAGCTTGTCAGTATCTTCGCCTTTAACGATTAATCGATGTGTTTGGTAGGGTTGAGAAAGAGTGACTGAATCCTCATTAATGCTCACCTCATAACCTAGTTTTTCGGCATATTCGGTGTTTGCAGTTTGGCTTTTTGACGGCGCAGGAACCTCCTCGGCACAGTTTTTTAGTATAACATCTGCCGAAACCGAAAAATCATTGTTTTTGATTTTAACACCGTCATCCTTGTCAAGAACAAGGTCGGGGATATATTCTCCGTCATATTCCGCAACAAGCTCCCGAAATGCCCGGGTGTTTTTGCTAATTGTTATTTGCTCTGCTTCCTTTGTGATTTCCGTAGCACTTGGCGCCGTTATCAGCAAGACAAGCACAAAAGCTAATAAAAAACTCAC
>CAYZPT010000102.1:4293-7272 GCA_964480285.1 uncultured Bacteroides sp. | reverse complement strand
GCAATGGTTACGGGGTCAATCGCCGCATTGTTCTGCGTGAACATCGTCTGCATTGAGAAGAAGATCTCCTGATGCATCGGAATGTAAAACGCGTCCGAATTGATGTGAATCAGCACATCTGCAATGCACGACGGATTCAGCAAAACGCTGCCGAGTACGCTCTGCTCTGCTTCCATATTGTAAGGCAGGGCAACATTAATATTATCGGGCATTATGTTCTCCCCTTATTCCTCAGACACCTGAACAAAAATCTTAGCCGTCACACCCTGATAAATCTTAATATCAGCCTGTACGGTACCGAATGCCTTGATGTCCTGCATAGTAATCTTTCTTTTATCAATCTCTTCGCCGAAGTCAGCCTTGATTTTAGCGGCAACATCCTTTGATGTTACAGAGCCGAACAGCTTGCCGTTTGCGCCTGCCTTTGCAGTGAGCTTAACAGTTTTGCCTTCAAGCTTATCTTTAACGTCGTTTGCGGCTTTGAGCTCCTCTGCCTTGTGGAACTGCTTTGCCTTTTCTTTATTCTTAAAGTCGTTCATTGCAGTGGCGTTAGCTTCAACAGCAAGTCCTTTGGGAAAAAGAAAGTTCCTTGCATATCCGTCGCTTGCGTTGACAAGCTCGCCTTTTTTGCCGAGCGACTTTACGTCTGCCTGTAAAATAACTTTCATTATGTTATACCTCCATAATAATCGGTAATATCATCGGGGAACGCTTTGTTTTTTCGTACATAAGGCGTGAGATTTCATCACGCATTTTAGTTTTAACCGAGTTCCAGTCGCGGTACTTTCTGTCATAAGACGCTTCAAACGCGCGCTGAGCAACAACGCGAGCATCATTCATAAGCTCTTCGTTTTCCTTAACAAAGACAAATCCGCGTGAAACAATATCAGGTCCGCTGACAATATATCCGCTGTCGCTGTCAACACAAGTAACAGCGATGATTATACCGTCGCGTGAAAGGTGTTTACGGTCGTTAAGAACGATATTACCGACATCGCCGACGCCGTAACCGTCAACGTAAACCTCGCCTGACGGAACATTGTCAACCTTCTTAATGCCGTCTTCACTGACTTCGATAGAATTACCAATGTCGCCAATATAGATGTTATCGGCTGGAATACCCATAGCCTGTGCAAGCGAAGCGTGCTTGACAAGGTGCTTCTGCTCGCCGTGAACAGGAATAAAGAACTTTGGCTTTACAAGACCGATCATAAGTTTCAGATCCTGCTGACAGGCGTGACCGGAAACGTGAACGTCATACATATTCTCATATATAACCTCAACGCCGCGTTTCATAAGCGCGTTAACGACGTTGCCCACCATTTTTTCGTTACCCGGAATCGGTGTAGCAGAGATGATTACATAGTCGTTAGGCGTAATGGATACCTTACGGTGCTCGCCAAGCGCAATCTTTGTGAGCGCTGACATAGGCTCACCCTGAGAGCCCGTTGTAATGATAACAAGCTTATCGTCAGTGTAATTCTTAATTCTGTCTATCGAAATAAGCGTGTTATCGGGAATATTGAGATAACCGAGCTCAGCGCCTACGTTAACAAGATTTTCAAGGCTTCTGCCGATTACGGCAACCTTACGTCCTCGCGAATCGGCAACGTCCATAATCTGCTGTATACGATGGATATTAGAGGCGAAAGTAGCGACTATAATCCTCTTTGCCCTCGCTTTTCTGAACAGCAGTTCAAAGCTCTCGCCCACCATACTTTCGCTCATGGTAGTACCGGGACGTTCAGCGTTAGTCGAGTCAGACAACAACGCAAGCACGCCTTTTTTACCATACTCAGCAAATCGCGGCAGGTCAATCATCTCTCCGTCAACAGGGGTCGTGTCAATTTTGAAGTCGCCTGTCTGGATAATAGTACCGGCAGCGCATCTGATGGAAAGTCCCACTGAAGCGGGAATTGAAGGGTTAACGTGGACAAGTTCAATATTGAAGTGACCGAGTGTTATATTGTCCCTCGGTTTAATCTCAACAAGCTTAGCCTTGTTAAGTATGCCGTGTTCCTCAAGCTTGCCCTTGATAAGACCTATTGTAAGTTTAGTCGCGTACACGGGAACGTTTACCATCTTAAGCAGATATGCAAGTCCGCCGATATGATCCTCATGCCCGTGGGTAATAATGATACCCTTGATCTTTTCCTGATTATTTACAACATGAGTGAAATCGGGTATTACAAGGTCAACGCCCGGCAGGTCTGCATTCGGGAACGCAAGACAGCAGTCAACGATGAACTTATCGTTCTTATACTCGTAGAGCGTCTTATTCTTACCGATTTCATTCATACCTCCAAGAAAAGAAATCTTAACCTTTTCCTTCGGCTTTGGAGGAACGAAGTTCGATTTCTTCGATGCCTTTCTGTAGGTATAGTAACGGCGGTTGGAATTCCGTTTTCCTCCCGACGTTTTATCAGGCACCTTTTTTTTGTTTGCCATTAAGTAAAAAACCTCCTGATAAATTGATAATATTCAAAGAGCAACTGCTCAAAATTAATATTTTGTCTTATATATAATAAATTATATTATTGTCAAAGTCAAGTAAAATTAACTTCCTTATTGATTATTACCAATATTAGTGGTAAAATATTCACACCAAGGATGTGATAGCGTGAAAAAAGTTGACATTTATACCGACGGAGCGTGTAGCGGAAACCCCGGTAAAGGCGGCTGGGGCGCAGTGCTTGTGTACGGTAAAACAGAAAAAGAACTCTGCGGCGGTGAAGCAGAAACCACCAATAACAGAATGGAGCTTACCGCTGTTATCAATGCGCTTGAAGCACTAAAAGAGCCTTGCGAGGTCACGCTGACCACTGACTCAAAGTATGTGTGCGACGCAATTAATCAGGGCTGGCTGCAATCCTGGATACTCAAAGGCTGGCGTAAAGCGGACAAAAAACCCGTTCTCAATGTGGATTTGTGGCAACAGCTGCTTCCACTGCTTGATATGCACGAAGTTACTTTTGTGTG
>CAYZPT010000102.1:0-4283 GCA_964480285.1 uncultured Bacteroides sp. | reverse complement strand
GCACAACGGTCATAAGTATAACGAGCGCTGCGATGATCTTGCGGTGGATTTTTATAACAATATGTAAAATGTAAAGGAGGGTCACCTGACCCTCCTTAAAATATGAGCAACTATAAAAACAAGGGCGAGTTATAAAACCCGCCCATAATGTTTATTTCTTAACCTTGTAATTAAGCGTTAAGCATGCTCCCTGATGAACAGAAGTGATGTCCTTACCGGACTGAATCTTCTTAACAGTAAGCTTATTTTCTGAAATTGCTTTGAAGATTGTTGCGTAATTTGCGTTGTAATCCTCATTCTTAATCTCTTTGCCATCCTTGTCTTTTGCAGGATTGCCGTCCTCATCAAGCTGGAATTCATCAAGAGATTTGCCTGTAACATAGATACAGCCGTTAGAGCAATCAGCAGCAAATAACGAGCCGCCCTTGTACTTATCAAGTGCAAGCTGAACAGCCGCGCCGTAATCGTTAACTACAGATGCAAGGCAGCTACCCTTATCGCTCTCATCATAACCGTGACCGAAAACGTATACAGGATAATCAAATTCCTCGGTAGCCTTGAAGATAGAGTCGGAAAGCGGATTACCGCCGCCGAATACGACATCAGTACCCTCATCATACATACTCTCTGCAAGCGACGCAAAGCGGTCAACCATCTCAAACTTAGTAGTGTAGTTGTACTCGTTTTCCATCTCAATACCGGTTGAAAGTCCCTGATTGTCGATATTTTCCCACTTATAGAACATATAGCCCTGCTGCGGCGGATCGGCAACAACCTTAATTTCATCCCATGTTACATATGAGCCTGAACCTGTACCGTATTCAACAGTAACATCAAACGTCGGATTATCAGACTTAACATAAACAGGAGTAAGTGTAATCTCATTTTCACCTGTGTGGATTGTTGTGCCTTTGTCCTCTTTATTCTCAAAGATTTCGTCTCCTGCGCTTGATTCCCAATGATCAAAAACATAACCTGACGGAGCCGCTGGAGATTCTGCCCAGAACTCACCGTTTTTAGGTGCGTAATAAGTTTTCTTAGCATCTTTAGCACTAAGTGAAACGCCGTAATCAGCACCCGGATTTACAATATTTACCGGAACAGTTTCAACATCCTTGAAAACAGCTTCGATAGTGCAGTCGCAGTCGCCGACAAGAAGATTCATTTCCCATGCATTTTTGTCGGAAATATTTACTTTTCTGTCGCTGACGCCCTCTGTGTCGGACTTAACTTCCCAATGATCAAAATCCTTACCCTCAGGACAACCGGAACAAGTAACAGTAACGTTCTGACCTTCAGTATATACGCCTGAACCCTGACCGTTCACAACCTGAACCTTGAAAGTTTCCTTTTTAGAAGTCTCGCGCTTTTTGTAAACCGGCTTGATTTTAAAAGAATAGTCGTAATCAAGCTTAGGATTATCATATTCAGCATAATCAAGAATTACCGGCTTCTGCAGTTCGTCGGCAGCAAATGAAGCGCCCTGAACAAAACCTGAGCCGTAATCAGCAGATACCTCGTTGTTTATGCTGCCGATAAAGCCGAGCTTGTTGTGGCCGTCAATAACAGACGAATAACCTGCAAGGAAACCTGCCTGAAGTGTATTAAAGCTGATACACATAACATTCTGCTGCATACGAAGAGTTTTGTCACCCTGTGAATGCGGAACTGCATCAACAAGAATAAAGTTAACATCCTTGTATGTAGGTGCGATTTCATAAGCCGCAACAGAAAAACTCTCGCCGGGAAGCACAATATACTTTGCACCGCCCTTAACAGCAAGGTCAATATAATTCTTGACAGTATCAGTTGAGAGCTCTTCTCCCTCTTCAACCAAAGGCTGATAGTAGCGGTAAGTCATTTTGTTCTTATCGCCGTAATCCTTAATGCCGTTCCAAGCACTCTGATTGTAACTCTTGTCGGTAATTGTGCCACCGTCAGTAATCAGAACAAGGTCATACTTTTCAGCCGCTTTCTTACCGCAACCTGAAAGTGCAGACACAGTGCCGATTATCAAAACTATGGCAATTATAACTGATATTACCTTTTTCATCACATTTCCTCCATCGGGAATAGATAATTTTACTAACTAATAATAACAGATAATCTAAAATAATGCAATAGAATATTAAAAATTAATTGATTTAAGCAGTACAATTCATTATAATAGTGATTGTTGAGGTGATACATATGCTTGAAAAGCAGGTAGAATACATACGCCGAATAACTGACTTCACACCTGAAATTGCCGTAGTTCTCGGCTCAGGGCTCGGCGGATTTGCTGATAAAATTGAGAAAGTATCCGAAGTTAATTATTCTGAAATAGACGGTATGCCTGTGTCAACAGCACCTTCCCATATGGGCAGGTTTATTTTCGGGAAAATTGCAGATAAAAACATTATTGCTATGCAGGGCAGAGTTCATCTGAATGAGGGTTACACAGCACAGCAGGTTGCAATGCCAATCCGCCTTATGCGCGCCCTCGGAGCAGAAAAACTGATACTCACGAACGCTGCCGGCGGGATCAACAAGGAATTCTGCTGCGGCGATTTTATGATGATTACGGATCATATCGCGTCATTTGTACCCTCACCTCTTATAGGCAAAAACAACGACAGTATCGGCGTGAGATTTCCGGATATGAGTAACGCGTACAACAAAGACTTACAGAGGATAATAAAACGCGTTGCAAAAGATAATGCAATTCCGCTAAAATCGGGCGTTTACGCGCAACTAACGGGTCCACAGTTTGAAACCCCTGCCGAGATAAAAATGCTGTCAACTATCGGCGCTGACGCTGTCGGAATGAGCACTGCAATTGAAGCTATTGCTGCGGTACACTGCGGTTTAAATGTGTGCGGTATCAGTCTGATTACAAACCTCGCTTGCGGAATTCTTGACAAACCGCTGACAAGTGAAGAGGTTACCGAAACTGCAAACAGCGTTTCTGCAAACTTTGAAAAACTACTTACTGAAACTGTAAAGGCAATCTGATATGGATAACATAAAGTACGAAAACGGCACACTGTATCTGCTTGACCAGTCGCTACTGCCTAATGAGGAAGTGTATATCGAGCCGAAGTGTAAGGAAGATTACTATAATGCAATCAAAACTCTGCAGGTACGCGGCGCTCCGGCAATTGGGATATTCGCCGCATACGGAATGGCACTGCTCGATGGCGACAAGGCAGAGCTTAAGCAGTACCTCGACTCTGCAAGACCTACTGCAGTTAACCTGTCATGGGCAACTTTGCGAATGTTAACGGCATATCAGGACGGCAAGAGCCTTATTGACGAGGCAATCGCGATACATAATGAAGATAAAGAAATGTGCCGCAAAATCAGCGAGTACGGCTTGTCGCTACTGCACGACGGTGACGGAATACTCACGCACTGCAACGCAGGTGCGCTTGCCACTTCAAGTTACGGCACAGGCCTCGGTCCACTGCTTCTCGGCAAGGAAAAGGGCTATAACTTCAAGGTTTACACCGACGAAACAAGACCGCTTCTGCAGGGCTCGCGGCTTACGTCTTACGAGCTTGAAAAGGCAGGAATCGACGTCACGCTGATATGCGACAATATGGCGAGCATTGTGATGAAGCAGGGCAAAATCAACGCAGTGCTTGTCGGCGCCGACCGAATTGCCGCTAACGGCGATACGGCAAACAAAATTGGTACAAGCGGTGCGGCGATTCTCGCAAAGCACTACGGCATACCGTTTTACGTGCTTGCCCCCTACTCCACCGTTGATTTCAGCTGCAAAACCGGCGACGACATCGTAATTGAGGAGCGCGACCCTAACGAAATCAAAAATATGTGGTTTGAAAAGCCGATGGCACTGCCGCAGACAAAATGCTTTAACCCCGCGTTTGACGTTACTGACAGCGCGCTGATAACCGCAATCATTACAGATAAAGGCATCGTAAGAGCGCCGTATAAAGAGAATTTGGAGATGATACTCAATGATTAAATTTACCAACGGACGTATACTTGATAAAGATTTTAATATTGTAGAAAAAGACGTATACGTTGACGGAAACAAGATTGTAAACATAGGCGACGAGATGCCGTGTGACGAGGTTTACGACCTCGGCGGCAACCTGCTTATGCCATCATTCAAAAACGCTCACACGCACTCTGCAATGACGTTTGCGCGCTCGTTTGCTGACGATTTGCCACTTCACGAGTGGCTCAACAATATGATATTCCCGATGGAAGCTAAGCTCACCGCTGGAAATACAGTTATAGGTACAGCCATTTGTGCTGGGTCTGGAACAACAGAC
>CAYZPT010000101.1:0-7314 GCA_964480285.1 uncultured Bacteroides sp. | reverse complement strand
TGCGCGCTGAATTCCTTTGCCGCTGACGATAACAAATTTTACTTTGAAGTAATTATTGCAAGCTGGCTGCTCAGATCAACTGCAAGCGGCGGTAAATTTGTTTTCAAGGTCGGCGAGCGTTTTATTAATCCGAACGAAGTGCTTGAATATGCGCAGAAAACAGCCAAAACATATGAGGGCGGAGAATACTATTTCACCTCCTGCATTTTCAATTTTAAGTTGGAATTAAACGAAGGCGAAACAGTTAGAATTATGCCGTACCTCATTTACGGCGACAAAAAAGCACCGATATTCCTTAATTGTACAAAGTTCTCCCAGAGCGTAAATCCGTTTACCACCTGCCGCCTGCAGGGTAAATACACTGTCAGCTATGCGGATGAAGGCATTTCAATTATGAATGATAAACGATGAATTGCGGTTACTCGGCTTCACCACGGACAACAATGTGGAGCGCCACCCGACACTGTCTACTATCCACTAACAACTAACCACTATCAACTCACAACAAAGGCTGTATCATATGGACTACAAATACAAATTTTCAGTAATTGTCCCCATTTACAACGTTGAAAAATACCTTGCAGAATCGCTTGACAGCGTGATTAATCAGACCATCGGTTTTGAGGAGAACATTCAGCTCATCCTCGTTAACGACGGCTCAACCGACAACAGCGCCGGCATATGCGTTAAGTACAGGGATAAGTACCCCGATAATATTATTTATATAGAGCAGGAAAACGGCGGCGTAAGCTCGGCTCGCAACAAAGGTATCAAGTATATTGAAGGCAAGTATGTAAATTTCCTTGATTCCGACGATAAGTGGGATAAGGACGCTTTTAAGATTGCATACGACTTTTTTGAAAAGCATTATGACGAGATTGACCTGCTTGCCTGCAGAACGAGGTTGTTTGAAGCAAGCAGCGGATTCCATGGGCTCGACTATAAGTTCAACGCCGGAACGCGTATTGTGGATATAAACAATCCTTCAGAGTATTTTTCCGTTCAAAACCACATCACGCCGGTATTTGTAAAAACCGAGGCAATAAAAGATTTTCGGTTTGATGTAGGAATAGGTTTCGGCGAGGATACTATTTTCTTTGTCAAGATTATGCTTGAAAAGTGCAAGATGGGATTGCTCAAAGAGGCTTTGTATAATTATAGAAAAAGATTTTCTCAGAATTCTGCGGTTGATAAATTCAGATATGATAAGGCATATTATTTCGATATGCTTGATTACTATCACCTCGCCTTTATTAATTATTCAAAGGAAAAATTCGGCAAAGTCATACCGTACATTCAGTCGATTATACTTAACGACCTGATGTGGCATTTTGAGGAGTGCGTAACTCACGAGGTTCTCAACGATGAGGAATTCAACGCCTATAAGAAAAAAGCGAGGGAAGCCCTCAGTTACGTTGACGATACCATTATTTTTGAGCATCCGCTGCACAAGTCTTATACAAGGCGGTCGGTTGCTATCAACTTTAAATACGACATTGACTATTATAAAGCGCTCACGCTTAAAGACGGCGAACTCTATTTCCGCGATTTTCGCGTGTTCAATCCGGCGTGCCGCAACACCCTTTGCGTGCTGAATTCGCTCGCTGCCGGCAGCAATAATTTCCGCATTGAAGTACTCATTGCAAGCTGGCTGCTCAGAGCAACCGAAAGCGGCGGTAAGCTTGTGCTAAAGGTCGGTGAGCGCTTTGTAAAGCCTAAGGAAGTGCTTGAATATGCGCCAAGAACAGTCAAAACCATTGACGGCGGCGAGTACTACTTCACCTCTTGCGTTTTCAATTTGAAGCTGAAATTAAAGCAAGGCGAGTCTGTTAATATTACGCCGTACCTTATTTATGGCGATAAAACCGTGCCGGTTTTCCTCAACAGCACAAATTCCGCACGCGGCGTAAGTCCGTTTACCACTTGCCACCTGCAGGGTAAATACACTGTCAGCTATGCGGATGAAGGCATTTCAATTATGAATGATAAACGATGAATTGCGGTTACTCGGCTTCACCACGGACAACAATGTGGAGCGCCACCCGACGCTGTCCACTGTCCACTAACCACTTTTTTATATTGAACACAAACTAAATTTATGTTAGAATATAACTACACAAAAGGAGGTAATGCTATGCAAATGACTTTTCGCTGGTTCGGTGCTGAAAAGGACACCGTAACCCTTGAACAGATTAAGCAGATTCCCGGCGTGGTCGGCGTAGTTCCCGCGCTTCACGATTTGCCTGCGGGCGAGGCGTGGACAATGGACAGAGTCCAGGCGATGTACGACGAAATCACTGCCGCAGGGCTGACTATGGAGTGCATCGAGAGTGTGAACGTGCACGAGGACATCAAAATCGGTCTGCCCACCAGGGACAAATATATTGAGAATTACAAAACATCTATACGCAACCTTGCAAAGGTCGGCGTTAAGGTGATTTGCTACAACTTTATGCCGGTGTTCGACTGGACGAGAACGGACTTATATATGCCGCTTCCAGACGGCTCCACCTGCCTTTGCTACGACGGCAAGCAGGTCGAGGGCAAGAGCCCCGAGGATATGTTCAAGGAGATTGACGACAACTCAAACGGCTATGCAATGCCCGGCTGGGAAACCGAGCGCATGGGCGAAATCAAGGAGCTTTTCGTCAAGTACAAGGACGTCACTGCCGATGATTTGTGGGCTAACCTCAAGTATTTCCTTGACGCAATTATGCCCGTTTGCGAGGAGTGCGACGTCAAAATGGCTATCCATCCGGACGACCCGCCGTGGGGCATCTTCGGTCTGCCGAGAATCATCACCGGCAAGGAAGCTATCGAAAAGCTGTTTGCCCTCGTTCCCAGCAAATACAACGGCATAACGCTCTGCACCGGCTCGCTCGGCGCAAGCCCCGACAACGATATGGTGGAGATTATCCACACCGCAAAGGACAGAATCTATTTTGCCCACCTGCGCAACGTACAGCACAACGAGCAGTGGTTTAACGAAACCGCGCACGAAAGCGCAGCAGGCTCGCTCGATATGTACGAGATTGTCAAGGCGTTGCAGGAGGAAGGCTTCGACGGCTATATCCGCCCCGACCACGGCAGAATGATCTGGGGCGAGGTTGCACGTCCCGGCTACGGACTTTACGACAGAGCCCTCGGCGTTTGTTACCTCAACGGACTCTGGGAAGCTACGTCCAAACAGATTTCGTGATTAAAGCATTTTGCAAGCAAAATACTAACAATCACTTCGTCTGTTTCTCCTTTTCAAATCAAAATTTCGCATTCGCTGCTTTTTGATTTGTAGGGGAGACCTGCGGTCTCCAGTTGGTGTGCAAAAACTTTGATGCGAACAACCGTAGGGGTCGGCATCCCCGACGACCCGTAATATAATAGGTGTGGACGAAGTCCACCCAATAGCTTAAAACTTAAAACTCAAAACTCAAAACTGTTTTCGACTAAAAGGAGAAAAACATATGTCAAACAAAATTGAAACTCTTGCAAAAATTCAGGAAGTCGGCATCGTTGCGGTAGTTCGCGCTACCTCAATCGAGCAGGCTGAAAAAATCACAGACGCTTGCGTTGCAGGCGGCGTTGCGGCTATCGAGCTCACGTTTTCCGTTCCGCATGCTGACAAGCTCATCGAGGCTATGCGCGCAAAGTATAACAGCGGCGAAATCATCATCGGCGCAGGCACCGTTATGGACGCGGCAACGGCAAGAATCTCTATCCTTGCAGGCGCTGAGTACATCGTTTCGCCTTACTTTGACCCCGAAACCGTTAAGTGCTGTAACCGCTACGGAATCCCGTCCATGCCCGGCATCTACACGCCTACAGAGGCTGTTCAGGCTATGGAGTGCGGCGCTGACGTGCTCAAGGTATTCCCCGGTGACCTCGCAGGTCCGCGCTTCATCAAGGACATCCACGGTCCTATCCCGTACGCTACAATGATGCCGTCCGGCGGCGTTGATATCGACAACGTTAAGGACTGGATCAAGGCTGGCGCAATCGCAGTCGGCGCAGGCTCATCGCTTACAGCAGGCGCAAAGACCGGCGACTACAACAAGATTACCGAAACCGGCAAAATCTTCGTTGAGCGCATTAAGGAAGCAAGAGCGGAGATGGCTAAATAATGAAAAAGATTTATCGCGATACTAATAACAAAATGATTTCCGGCGTGTGCGCAGGTATCGCAAAGTACTTTGACCTCGACCCCACGCTGATCCGCATCCTGTGGGTGATTATCACAATGTTCGGCGGCAGCGGACTGATAGCGTACATCATCTGCGCTATCATCATCCCCGAGGAACCGCCCCACGGCGCGCAGGAAGTCGATTTTGAGGAAGTCGGTGACGAATAGCATATTAAGCCTCCCTTGTGTAAAGGGAGGTGCCGAGCGAATGCTAGGCGGAGGGATTGTAAAATGGATAGTAAACATAACAAATCCATTGTACCGAATGCAAAAGAGTTGCGTAAAAATATGACTAAAGAAGAACGTCATTTATGGTATGATTTTTTACGTAATCACTCTGCTCGTTTTTCACGCCAAAAAGTTTTAGGCAAATACATTGTCGATTTTTATTCCGCACAAGCACAAATGGTAATCGAGCTTGACGGCTCACAGCATTTTGAAGAAGCGGGGCAGGAATACGACAAAAAGAGAGACGAATATATAAAAGGATACGGACTGAAAATAATCCGTATCCCAAACAATGAAGTTAATGAAAATTTTGACGGGGTTTGTGCATATCTCGACAGTGAGATTACACAATCCCTCAGTCAGCTTCTACAGAAGCCGTCCCTTTTGTCACCTGCGGTGACATTTCCCCACACTGTGGGGAATCTCCCTTTACACAAGGGAGCTTTTTTTGTTGCTATTCATAACCGGTATACACACTAACATCTTTTAATATCTCAAAGAATAAATATATAACTACGCCGATGCAGGCAAGTGTAAATATACCAAATACTACGAGAACGCCATAAAGCCATATCTTTACTGCTTTTTCGTTTTTATCTTTGAATATATAGTACGGCAGCATTAATAAGGTGAGAAGAACAAACAATCCAAACGGCATGAAAAACCCCGCAACAAAGCCAAACGGAAACACAAACCTGCCTAACAGTCCGCTTACTGTACAGATTGCAAGTATTAACACTGCAGTCCAGAACCAACCGTGCTTTTTATTGAACTTCTCCATATCGAATATTCTGTTAAGCACTCCGTAAGGTTGAAAAGAGAGAAGAAAAATTTGTTTTTCAAACTCGGCATAATCTCTTATTGTGTCAACAAACTTTTTGCCCCTGCGCTCATCGTTTTTGATAAGGTCAAGATAGTAGTCCTGATTAAACGTGTCGTCAGTGTCATCACGCTTTTGAACCTCTTTGCAAAGCTCAATTGAGCCGTTGAGCTTTTCGACCTCCTCTTCAAGAGAGCAAATAGCTTGTTCAACCGCACTTTGCAAATCAAGTGTTCCGTCAAGAATAAGCCGAATGTTTTCAACGGAGATGCCAAGCTTGCGGTAAACCACTATTTTTTTGAGCAGTTCCAAATCCTCAACAGTATATTCGCGGTAGCCGTTTGCGGACCTTTCGGGCGACAACAAGCCCTGCTTTTCATAGAATCTGATGTTCGATTTTGTAATACCGAGTTCGTTTTCAATGTCTTTAATATGCACAATACCACCTCTTTTCACAGATTATAAACTATGAACAAGGTTTAATGTCAATACTTTACGCAAAAAACGGAGCGATTTTTATCGCTCCGTGAGTTATTATACGCCTGAGTATGCATTAAATCCGCCGTCGACGGGGATATTCACGCCGGTGATGAAGCCGCTGTATGCCTCGTCGCAGAGGAAGAGCAGCGCGCCGTCGAGCTCCTCGGGCTTGCCGAATCTGTCCATCGGGGTTGCGGCAAGGATTTTGCCTGTGCGCTCAGTCGGCGAGCCGTCCTCGTTCCAGAGGAGTGCCGCGTTCTGCTTGGTTGAGAAGAAGCCGGGCGCAATCGCGTTAACGCGGATTCCCATCGGTGCAAAGTGCACAGCCATCCACTCGGTGAAGTTCTTGACAGCCGCCTTCGCCGCGGAGTACGCAGGGATTCTGGTAAGCGGGCGGAAAGCGTTCATCGAGGTCACCATAACGATGCAGGTGTTCTCCTTTTCCACCATATCGCGCGCAAACACCTGAGTCGGGATAAGCGTGCCGAGGAAGTTGAGGTTGAACACAAAGCTGATGCCGTTCGGGTCGAGGTCGAAAAACGTCTTGATGTTCTCATCCTTCTGCACAAGGTCAATCTTTTCAAGCGTGTCCTTGGTGGTCGTGCCCTTGGGGTTGTTGCCGCCGGCACCGTTCAAGAGAATGTCGCAGGTGCCGAGCTTCTCGTTAATAATATCGCGTGCCGCCTGCATTGATTCAAGCTCCAGCACGTTGCAGCCTACGGCGATAGCTGTGCCGCCGTCGGCGTTGATTTCGTCCGCGCACTTCTGTGCAGCTTCTTCGTTAAGGTCAAGCACTGCAACCTTGCAGCCCTGCTTGGCAAGCGTCTTGGCAAAAGCGCCGCAAAGCACTCCGCCGCCGCCTGTAACAACGGCAACTCTGCCGTTTAAGTTTTCGTGTTTCATAGTTTTCTCCTGATTGAATTATGAATTTCGGGTCGTCAAGGGTGCCGACCCCTACGGTTGTGGAAGTCATAAATTTTAGCAGATTTTTTCGCAAGACAAGGCTTGGCGCAAATGCGGACGAGAGGAGCATACTTTGTGTATGTGACCGAGCCGGATTTGCGGCGTAACGCAGTATTGCGGAAAAAGATGCAAAATTAGCGTTGTACTCTTGCTCCTGCTCCGCCGACTTTAGCTTCAACCTCTTTAAGCGAAGCCATTGACGTATCGCCGGGGGTTGTCATTGCGAGCGCGCCGTGAACTACGCCGTAGTTAACAGCCTTCTGCGCGTCCTCGTAAGTCATCAGACCGTAGATAAGACCGCTTGCAAAGCTGTCGCCGCCGCCAACGCGGTCAAGGATTTCCAGACCCGGGAACTCAAGCGAGTTGTAGATTTTGCCGTCAGCCCAGCAGATAGCCTTCCAGTCGTTTACGGTGGCAGTTTTAACCGTTCTGAGCGTGGTTGCGATAACCTTGAAGTTCGGGTAAGCCTTTGTCACGGTTTCAATCATCTTGTAGTAGCCGTCCATATTCAGCTCCTTGAGGTCGGCGTCGTTGCCCTCAACCTCAAAGCCGAGCGAGGCGGTGAAGTCCTCCTCGTTGCCAATCATAACGTCAACATACTTCGCGATTTCGCGGTTAACCTCCTGCGCCTTAGCCTGACCGCCGA
>CAYZPT010000100.1:0-7340 GCA_964480285.1 uncultured Bacteroides sp. | reverse complement strand
AACGCCGCCGGAGTCAATTATCTTCTGCACCGCAGAGCGCGTGAGGTCAGGCAAAAGCACGGTTAATGCCTTGTCAAGCCGCTCGCCGGCAATACTTTCATCAACTGTGAAGGTGTACTCATTCATCGGCTTTTTCCTCTTTTTTGCTTTTGAACAAATCACAAACAAGATAAATCACGAGCGAGATCGCACCGAGAGTAACCGCACTGTCCGCAATGTTAAACACAGCAAAGTTCATAAAGGTCGGCTCGATAAAATCAACAACATAACCAAAGCGCACTCTGTCGATAAGATTGCCGAGACCGCCTGAAACAACTACACCGAGCGACCAGTACATCCACAGTGAATGACACTTGTCTTTAAACATATACCACAGCACACCTGCGCAGACAACTACCGTAAGCGCAACGAAAAACCACCTTGCGCCTGAAAACAGAGAAAACGCCATACCTGTGTTACGGGCATAGCGAAACTGAACAACTCCAGGGATAAACGTAACAATCTTACCGCCGGTGAGCTGTGCCTCTGCAAGGTATTTAGTTATCTGGTCAAACGCGATGATGAGCACAATCATCACCGCGCAGGAAAGGTGCTTTTTTAAATGCATATTAAATGTAGAATTGAGAATTGAGAATTGAGAATTGTGGGCGGGATACCCGCACCCGATTATAATTCAGGTGTGGACGAAGTCCACCCGACATTCTCCATTCTCCACTCTCCATTTTCAATTTACAGATTAAGAAGTGCCATAGTCTCCGCGCACTCTTTGCAAAGAGTCGGATGTTCAGCGTTGATGCCTACCGTGCGTGTAAATCTCCAGCAGCGCTCGCACTTTTCGCCGTCTGCCTTTGATACTGTAATTGAAAGTCCGTCAACGTCGCCGCTGAACGCACCCTCGCCGCTCTCAATCTCAACAGCGGAGGTGATGAAGATTTCCGGGAGTGCGTCCTTTGCATTCTCAAGGAATTCTTTAAGCTCGCCGTCGGCAAACAGAGTTACCTTTGCTTCGAGCGGCTTGCCGATAACCTTCTCGTTACGTGCAAGCTCGAGCGCCTTCTGCACGTCTGTACGTACCTCATGGATTCTGTCCCACTTTGCGATGAACGCGTCGTCGGTTTCGATGAAGTCAGCCTTCGGGATTTCGTTAAACAGCGGTGAGCGCGCGTCCTTGCCGCTTTCGTGCTTCATTGCCTTCCAGATTTCGTCGCAGGTGAACGCAAGAATAGGAGTGAGCACGAGAGTGAGCGCGTCAAGCACCTTGTAAAGAACAGTCTGCGCTGCGCGGCGTGACTTGCTGTCAGGCGCGGAGGTGTAAAGTCTGTTCTTAAGAACGTCAAAGTAGAAGTTACTCATATCAACAACACAGAAGTTGTGCAGTGCGTGTGCAGTTGTGTGATACTCGTAATTATCGTAACCTGCAAGAGCTGTTTTAAGCACCTCGTCAAGCTTCATAAGTGCGTACTTGTCAAGCTCTTCGAGCTCGTCGTTTGCAACCATATCCTTGTCAGGATCAAAATCGTAAAGGTTGCCGAGGCAGTATCTTGCAGTGTTTCTGATTTTTCTGTAGTTATCTGAAATCTGCTTTAAGATTTCGGGGCTGATGCGGATATCGGCGTGGTAGTCGGCAGATGCAACCCACAGACGGAGAATATTTGCACCGTACTTTTTGATAACCTCCTGCGGAGCGATACCGTTTCCGAGCGATTTACTCATCTTTCTGCCTTCGCCGTCAACAGTCCAGCCGTGAGTGATAATCTCTTTATATGGTGCACCCTTACCCGCTGCAACAGATGTGAGCAGCGAGGACTGGAACCAACCTCTGTACTGGTCTGCGCCCTCAAGATAAACGTCTGCAGGCCACTTGAGGTTAGGTCTGTTCTTGCAAACAGCAAAATGCGATGAGCCCGAGTCAAACCAAACGTCCATAATGTCGGTTTCTTTTGTAAAGCCTTCGTTCTTACCGCAGTGCGGGCAGGTGAAGCCTTCAGGCACAAAGTATTCAGCCTCGTGCGCATACCATGCGTCAGAGCCTTCCTCGCCGAAAATGTCGGACACCTTGTCCATAACCTCAGCGCTGATAATCTCTTTGCCGCAGTCTTTACAGTAGATAACAGGAATCGGCACGCCCCATTTTCTCTGGCGGGAGATACACCAGTCAGCACGCTCCTGTACCATTGACTGCAGTCTGTCCTTGCCCCATTCAGGGAACCATTTAACTTCCTCTGCAGCTTTTACTGCATCGTCCTTGAAATCGTCAACAGAGCAGAACCACTGCGATGTTGCGCGGAAGATTACGGGATTATGGCAGCGCCAGCAGTGAGGATACTGGTGCTTAATCTTCTTAAGCGCAAAGAGTGCATTGTGCTCGTCAAGATATTCTGCAATCGGCTTGTTTGCGTCCTCGGTTGAAAGACCGGCAAACATACCTGCTTCTTCTGTAAGCATACCCTTGTCATCAACGGGTACAACCATCGGGATTTCGGGATATTTTCTGCATACGTTATAGTCGTCAACACCGTGACCGGGAGCTGTGTGAACACAGCCGGTACCACTTTCAAGCGTAACGTGGTCGCCAACAATGACAAGTGAGGTTCTGTCAATAAACGGATGCTGTGTCTTCATATATTCAAGCTCGTTACCGCGGATGATGCCTACTGTTTCGTAGTCGGTAACACCTGCATCTGCCATAGCAACGTCAGCAAGGTCAGTCGCCATAACATAGTATTCGCCGTTAGCCTTGAGCAGTGAGTACTCATAGTTAGGACCAACGCAGATTGCAACGTTTGCGGGGAGAGTCCACGTCGTCGTTGTCCAGATAACGAAGTATGTTTTGTCAACATCGGCGCCCATAGCGGCAAGCTTGCCCATCTCGTCAGTTACCTTAAACTTAACGTATATTGAGTGGCACGGATCCTCGCCGTACTCGATTTCTGCCTCTGCAAGTGCAGTGTGGCAGTCCGAGCACCAGTAAACAGGCTTTAAACCCTTGTAGATATAGCCCTTATTTGCCATTGAAGCAAAGACCTTAATCTGCTCCTGCTCAAAGTCCTTCTGCAGGGTAATGTAAGGATTATCCCACTCGCCGATAACTCCCATGCGCTTAAAGCTTTCGCGCTGAATATCAACGTAAGAGAGCGCTGTGTCGCGGCAGATTTTACGCAGCTCAAGATCAGAGATATTACTCTCTGCAGTGATGCCTGCTTTCTTCCTTGCTGCGAGCTCAGTCGGCAGACCGTGAGTATCCCAGCCGGGAACGTACGGTGACAGGTAGCCTGTCATATTCTTGTAACGTACAATAAAATCTTTGAGGGTTTTATTGAGCGCATGACCGATATGAATATCGCCGTTAGCGTACGGAGGGCCGTCATGCAGAAGAAACATCGGCTTTTCTGCATTTGTTTTCATAAGCTCTTCATACTGCTTATTGTCTTCCCATGATTTGAGGAATTCCGGCTCCCTCTGCGGCAGTGACGCACGCATCGGAAAATCGGTCTGCGGTAAATTAAGTGTTTTATTATAGTCCATTGGTGAAACCTACTCCTTTGGTTTGTTATTTTTTCTTGCCGAAAAAGCCCTTGAATTTCGGCTCTTCTTCCTCTTCGTCGTCATCCTCGGGCGGAACGAGCGAAATTGTCTGCGTTCTGTCGCCGTGAGCATCCTCTTTCTTCACATGGAAATACTTTTCAAAATTCGGCTTCTGCTCCTCGAAAAGCGAATCGTCATCGTCTTCCTCAACAGGTGCATCCTCAGTGATTTCCGGAACTGCAATATTATCTTCTTCAATCGGAGTTATGCCGTTTTGCGAAAACGCTTCAACGGCTTTCATAGGGTCCTGAGGTTCTTCCTCCTCTTGCGAAAACTGTTCAACTGCTTCCTTCACGTCTTCATCGGTAAGCTCTTCAAAAGCTTCGTCCTCATCGAGAGTTTGTGTCTTTTCATAAGGCATTTCGCCGATCTCTTCAACGTTATCAACCTTTGCAACGGGTTCAACCTTTACGTCTTCCGGAATTGCACCCTCGATTTCATCAATCTCGCCTACGAGAGAATCAACTTCCTGCTGGATAGAATTAACTTCTTTCTCGTCATTGTTGATCGTACCGAGCTGAGCATCCTTGAGAATCTCAAGCTGCTTGAGATACATAGATGAAACGCTTGCGATAAACTCCTGAGTATTTGCGCGAAGCGATGCGTTAAGATTCTCATAAGCCTCTTTTTCTTCCTTGGATTTGGAAATAAGGTCGTTTGAAATTTCTTTAGCCTGATCAAGAATATTCTGAGCAACAATCTTTGAAGAAATGATTGCGTCATTTGCTCTCTTCTCTGCCTCAGCAGTCATTGCATTTGCTTCATCTGTCTTCTGAGTGACAATAGAATTTGCGTAATCTCTCGCTTCGCTCACAATTTTATTTGCCTGACTGTTAGCA
The DNA here is from genome assembly GCA_964480285.1 of uncultured Bacteroides sp. GTDB lineage: Bacteria > Bacillota > Clostridia > Oscillospirales > Acutalibacteraceae > Eubacterium_R. Next base: position 2,916 of record CAYZPT010000100.1, on the reverse strand, counting down.
TCACTGACAGTTTTCTTTGCGGTTGCTTCGCTTGTTGCGATGAGTTCATCTGCTTTGTTGCTTGACTCAGTCTTAATCTGATCAGCCATCTTCTGAGCGGAGATAAGAGCGGATTTGATTGAATCCTCCTCTTCCCTGTACTCTTCAATTCTTGCAGCAAGGAGTTCCATCTTGTGATAGAGTTCCTTGTTTTCGTTAACATATGCGTCAATAGTTGTCGCAGCAGCGTTGAGAGTTGCGTTAACTTCCTCGATGCTGTAACCTTTTTCGGTCTTTGTAAGCTTTACGTTTCTTAAATCATTTGCACTAATCATTTTTATCTCCCCTTTATATTACTTAAATAAACATTCCGTTATTTTCAAGTTCGTCAATCAGATCGCCCATAACATCAACGTTGTACGGCGTGATGATATATGTAGAATTTGCCACACGCTTGATCTGACCGTTATTTGCATATGCAACGCCTGACAGGAAATCAAGCAATCTTCTTGCAACATCGCGGTTTGTGCTTTCAAGATTGAGCACAACTGTACGGCGCTCGTTAAGATTATCTGCTATAGTAGCAGCTTCCTCATAACGCTCAGGCTTGCAAAGCACTACCTGAAGCTGTGCCGTTGTGTGAATGTTAACAACCTTGTCGTTTCTCGGTCTTCTTAAAGGACGGTCAATTGATCTTTCCTCTCTGTCATAGCTTGATGACGGAGGTGCAATATCACGTTCTCTTTCACGAGTGCTTCTTGAAGAAGAGCTGAACGATTCCGCATCATCATAGTAATCGTCAAATTCTTCATCATCGTTTTCACTGATAATGTCTTTAACCTTGTCTAAAAGTCCCATCTTTTCTACCTCACTGTTATTTAAAAATATTTTCTGGCTCCGAAGATTGCAGAGCCTACTCTTACAATATTTGATCCCTCAAGCACAGCCGCTTCAAAGTCGCCGCTCATACCCATAGAGAGAATATCCATATTAATATTATCTATTCTTTTTGCTCCTATGTCAACAAACATAGAGTGAACTTCGGCAAAATACCGGCGGGCTTCATTTTCTTCGCAGATCGGAGGAATTGTCATAAGCCCGCGGACGCGTATCCCGTCAAGCTCCGCAACCTGATAAAGCAGTTCCTCAAGCCCTTCTGCATATATACCGCTTTTTGATTCCTCTTTGCCTACGTTAACTTCAATAAGCACATCGGTAACCGTACCGATTTTTGCTGACTGTTTTGCAATTTCGCGGGCGAGCTTCAGCGAATCCACCGACTCAATCATATCAACCTCGCCTACTATCTGCCGAACCTTATTGGTCTGCAAATGCCCTATCAGGTGTTTTTCCACTCCGTCAAGGTGAAGTTCGTCCTTCTTGCCGAGGAATTCCTGCACACGGTTTTCGCCGATCAGATCCGCACCGATATCGAGCACAGGATTGATGTACTGCGACTCTACGGTTTTTGTAACGCACATCAACCGAACGTCTTTCACATCGCGTCCTGCCTTAACCGCAGCGTCTTCAACCTGTGATCTGACCCGCTTGTAATTATCAAGCGTTTTTTCCACACGCTCACTATCAAGTGTAAACTTTTCCATCAGAGAGCCCCTTTCCCTGTGTAATTATTTTATCGTAAAGACGAATGCCGTTGTTGTTGTCGGGATTGAAGTCAAGCAGAACGTAATCCTCGTCGCTGTAAATAACCTCAGCTTCACGGAACCTTACCTGGCTGGAAATCAGTGCGTATACGCCCTTTTTGCCCTTCTCAACATGCAGTGCGGACGCAGGCATCTTTATACCCTCTTTTGAGTTGATACGGATCTCAATATCTTCCCTGCGTATCGTGGCAAGTTTTGAGTTCATCGCGCTTGATTTAAGAATCAGCGCAGTTTCTTTTGCACCTGCCGCAGGCTGAGCACCGCTGACAATGGTCATATTTACAACCTGATCTGCACTGCCTTTAAGCGCAACCTGAACGGTGTAACCGTCCTCGAGCCCCTTCACCTTTTCGGAAGGAACAACGCACATAAAGTACCACTGGTAGCTTGTGACAAGCTTGCCGAGATGTTTTTTCTTATCGCCTGACGGATTATCAAACTTTTTCATTGCCGCTTTGACGTCTTTAATCTTCATCTCAGGCACTTTTTCGTAATCAATCGCATTTTCATACCCGTCTGTGTAACCCGAGAATACACCCGATTTATCGGTGGTAATATATCCGTCGGGATTTGACACGCCGATTTTCTGCGATTTTTTACGCAAATCCTGAATTATTGACACAAGGTCGACGTTTTCGCCGATTAACATCTGACGGCGAAGTATAGTTTCGTTAAGATCTGAGCTTCGCTTTTCAACGCCAGCCGCATTTTTGCGTGAAATTGTACGTATGTACTCATCCGTTCTGTTGCCTATTTCGGCATCAAGCGTTTCGACATTGGCTACCTGACCCACCGTCATCGACTCAAGATTCTCATAATACTTAAGTTCCTCTGCAATATCGGCGTACTGCGAATACTTTTCCGCCGCATCGGATGACCTGAATGTCATTGCAACATTACCTGTCACCTTAACCTTGTCTCCATCCGACAGACACGGAACTGTGATACCGCTTCCCGATGAGTCAATAACACACTCTTCTCTGACAGCAATCGCTGTAGCGTCTATTTTATTGTACACGGTTGTGAGAGTAGCCGTCTGTGTTTCAAGATCAACGTGCGAAACGCTGTAAAACTGAAAAACTATATACGCTAGTATCAGCACCACCGCAATCACGATTGCTATATCATCGCGTTTTATTTTAGGCAAATTTTCACACTCCCTTCGGTCGGTGGAATTTAGAATTGAGAGTTGAGAATTGAGAATTAACGGTGGACGCTGTCTACACCTGATTGTAGGGGCTGGCACCCCGACAGCCCGTTTATTGTTTGAGCA
>CAYZPT010000099.1:0-7356 GCA_964480285.1 uncultured Bacteroides sp. | reverse complement strand
ATGTTTTTTGGCTGCAGCAGTCTGACAACGGCGCCGGAGTTACCGGCAACTATGCTGGCAGAAGGATGCTATGCCGGTATGTTTTATGGCTGCGAAAGTCTTACCACAGCGCCGGATTTACCGGCAACAACCCTGACAGATGCATGCTATTTTAGTATGTTTAATGGTTGCACAAGTCTGACAACGGCACCGGCGTTACCGTCAACTATGCTGACAAGAGATTGCTATTCCGGTATGTTTGCGGATTGCGAAAGTCTTACCACAGCACCGGAGTTACCGGCAACAACCCTGGCGAATTATTGCTATTACAATATGTTTAATGGCTGCAGAAGTCTGACAACGGCACCGGAGTTATGGGCAACAACCCTGACGAATTATTGCTATACTGGTATGTTCCAGGACTGCACAAGTCTGACAACGCCGCCGGCGTTATGGGCAACAGACCTGACGAGTTCTTGCTATAAAGAAATGTTTAAAGGCTGCACCGGTATCAAATTATCAACTGAACAAACTCCTGAATACAGTGTCCCGTACAGTATTCCTGAAGAGGGAACGGGAAGTATGGGAACCGATTCGTTGACTGATATGTTCACCAACACCGGCGGAACCTTCACAGGAACGCCGACAATCAACACAACCTATTATATTCCTGCTCCTATTTCAAGTGTAGCAAAGGTAAACGGCGTTGGTTATGAAACTCTTGAAGAGGCTATCGAGGCTGCACAGAGCGGCGACACAATCACTCTGCTTGATGATGTAACTGTTACTTCAACCGTCGTTTTCCCGGCAGGCAAGTCACTTTCACTTGACCTCAACGATCACACCATCAGCGGTTCTGTTGCAGGCAAGCTTATCCGCAACGAAGGCACTCTTACAATCACAGGCAGCAATGGCGGTCACATCTACAACACAAACGTTGCAGGTCAGAGTCGTGATGCTATCTACAATACAGGAACTCTTACTGTTAATGCACCTGTTTACATCGGCGACGCCGATGAGGACCTTACTAACTCTTGCGCTGTAAACCGCGGCGCTGCTGTAAGAAACTACGGTGGCACGGTAACGATTAACAACGGTTACTACACCAACATTGATAACGCTAATGGCGTTTATGCTTATGCACTTATCAATGACAATAACGGCACAATGACTGTTAACGACGCAACCGTTTACGGTCACAACCACGGAAATATTGCTAATAACAGCGGTACTGTTAATGTAAACGGCGGTACATTCTCTGTTGACAAGACCTATAGCAACAGCGACTACAATCTCTACGTTTGTGAAACCTCTGTTACTAATGTAACAGGCGGCACGTTCACAAGCACAGGTAACACTGCTGCTATCTGTGTTGACACAGACGATTATGTTAGTGCTGCAATCAATATTTCGGGCGGTACGTTTAATTACAACACAAAGTTTAAGGCTACTTCTGCAACAGACGACAAGGTTAACGTTTCGGGCGGTTCATTCAGCAGTGTAGTTCCTGCAGCTTGCTGCGCAGAAGGATTTATTCCTGTAACAACTCCGGACCCTGTAACAGGTAAGTACACAGTTGAAGAGCCCGAAGGTGGCTATTTGGTAGGCACAACCCTCTACAATGATTTTGAAGAGGCAGTAGCAGCAGCAAGAACAGGCAGCATAAAGAAGGTTATCTGTTGTTCAGATGTTGACCTTACTCAGTATCCTGCATTTAACGCTGCAGGCTCAATGCATTACATCGATATCAGCGGCGTAACGGTTGACCTTAACGACAACGAAATGACTATCGGTAGCCGTTTCAGCGTTCTGTTTACAGGTGAAAACGGTAAGATTATGAACGGTACCTGCACAGGTACAGACTGTGCAAAGTGGCCCGAATATAGATATGGTCTTTATCTCTGGGGTTCAGGCAGTGGCGACATAAGAGACAGCGACGGTTCAAGCACAAGCATTGCGCTTGAAGACCTCACTGTTAACGGCGGTATTCACGTTTGGAACGCAGATGTAACTATCACTGATTGTGATTCAACAGGCAGCAACAGCTACTACGGTGTATGGGCTGACGAGCTTTCAAATGTTACTATCAAAAGCGGTAACTTCACAACAGGCGGCGCAGCAGTTCTTGGTGCAGCACAGTCATCCGACGGTGAAGGTCACATCAATATTGAAGACGGTAACTTCACAGTTCCGTCAGGCAAACTCCTCGTTTTAGGTGCAAGCTCAAGCAGCAAGCCCCAGAATGTTAAGTTCTCAGGTGGAACAGCAAACGTTCCGATCAATCCGATTAACTGCGCAGACGGCTTTATCCCTGCAGAGGGTTCAACACCGGGAACATACACTGTTACACAGCCGCACAACGGTGCAAACATCACGGTTGCAGATACAATCAGCGAGAATTTCTATCTTGATGAAGAAACCTATGGCGATAGCACGTACGTTGCAATTAACTACAACCACAACAGCAACGCAAGCCAGACTGCTTCGTTCTCAACAGACGTTGTTGCAATGAGCTCACTTCCCGAGCAGAGCAGCGGCGACTATGCGGGCAACCGTATCGTATCGGTAACTCAGGCTCCTGCACAGGCAACAGAGGATATTACTATTACGGTATACGCTTCACAGGCTGACGCACAGGCGGGCACAAACCCGGTTGACGTAATTACCTACAACGTTTATGATTACTGCCGTGCAATTATCACCGGCGACTATGCAGAAAACTTCAAAGAGCTTGCAGAGACAACTCTTGACTACGCTGCCTCTGCTCAGTTGTTATTCAACTACAACACTGACAATATGGCGACGAAGGATAACGACAGCAATGCGTTCTACAACGACGTTGCAGGTGCAGACCTTTCAGGTGTAGAAGGCATCACAACAAAGCCCGCTTGCATTACATCTGCAACAATGGTTGTTAAATCAGACCTCGAGATTAATCTGCTGTCCGAAACACCGATCAGCGTAACAGGTTACAATCTTGAAACGACGACGGGCGGCACCAGATTTGCTGTAACAAGCTATCAGAACGGCAATTACTACGTTGTACACATTGCAGGCATTGAACCCGCTAATATGGACAACACGATTACCGTTTATACCGATCAGGGTGATATCGTTCTTACAGCAAATGCCATTATGAAGATTATGGCAAATGCAGGAAGCGAAAACCTTGCAACACTTGCAAAGGCAATGTACCTCTACGGTGCTGCTGCAAATAACTACTTTGGTGCATAAGGAGGAAAACACAATGAAAAAATTTGAATACAACGAACCTGAATTCAAAGTTGTGAAAGCCTCCACCGAGGATGTTATCACAACGTCGGGCGGCGGCGAAACACCGTCACCGAGCAATAACTACACACCCGGTCCGTTTGAAACACCAATTATAGGTATTTAATACTAATATGAAAAGATTGAGTATTGCAATTCTGCTTATATTGCTATGTACAATTTTCGTAGGCTGCAGCGCCCAATCTCAAAACAACGATACAAAGGATACCGAGGGTAAAACCTCGGTATCCGTTTCTCGAAATGCCGACAAAATGAATTCAAATGGTGATAGAGAAAAAACATCACTTCAAATAATAAACGGCGACGAGGCAGAGGTTGTTGAGATTGAGCCTGACGGCGAAAGCAATAATTCAGCAGACAAAAAAGAAACGACGACTAAAAAAGAAACAACAACCAATAAGGAAAAAGGCAGTAGTGACGAAGACAGCAAGAACCCGTCATATACCACGCCTATTGTACCACTGCCGTAGGAGGAATAATTATGAATAACAAAAAATATATAGCGTTAATGTCAGCTGTACTTGTTATCGTTATGAGTTTCAGTATTATTGCCTACGGCAGCGATTACGATATGCCGATTATTCCCGTTGTCTCAAGCAGCAAAACGAGTGAGCAACCCTCGTATGACGACGAATCGTCAAGTAATGACACAAGCGGCGATTGGGAAACGCCATCTGCTCCTATTTCGGACGAAACGACAACAACTAAAAAAGAAACCACTACTGCAAAAATTTCCATTTCAAAATGCACCGTTTCAGGTATTAAAAACAAGGTGTACACAGGCAAGGCGCTTACGCAGTCGCCTACCGTAAAATATGGCAAAACCGTTCTCAAAAACGGCACGGACTACTCTCTGTCCTATACTTCAAATAAAAACGTCGGCACGGCTACTGTTACCATCAAGGGCAAAGGCACTTACACAGGCTTGGTTAAAAAGACGTTTAAGATTAATCCGAAAGCGACCACGCTTTCAAAGGTAACGAGCCCCAAGAAAAAACAAATTAAGCTAACTTGGAAAAAGCAAACTACGCAGACCACGGGTTATCAGATTCAGTATTCCACAAGCAGCAGTTTTAAAAATGCAAAATCTGTAACCGTTTCAAAAAACAAAACCACAAGCAAAACAATTCAAAAACTCACAAGCAAGAAAAAGTACTTTGTTCGCATCCGCACCTACAAGACGGTAAACAAAGTGAAATACTATTCCTCTTGGTCAAAAAGCAAGAGTATTAAGGTTAAATAATTAGTAAATAAGATTTTATATCATTATAATATAATTTATTCAAACAGGTGAAATTATGGCAAACGGTTCAAAGTATATCAAGAGTAAAGGCGCTCAGTCCAACTCTAAATATATCAAAAATAAAAATCCGAACGCTTCAAATTCCACTAATCACGAGGGCGGCGAAGGTTTAAGCGGCAGAGCGCGTTATCTCGAAATGCTCGAGCGCGAACGCGAGATAAAAGACTCTTACGACCTTGTAGAAGATGACAGCCGCACGGCTGAACGCAGAGCAAAACGCGAGGCGGCGAAAAAGCAAGTAGAAGCAGAAAGAAAGAAAGCGGCTAAACAACGAGCTGCCACCCTTAAAGTTACAAACGGCGTGGATGGCGCTAATGTGGCGTTTTCAAGCGAAGTGAAAGCAAAGCCGCTTGCAAACGAGGATGAGGACGAAAAGCTGTTCAGAAAAATCACGATTCGCAACCTCGTCACCTGCTCAATCATCGGCGTTATTGCACTGCTTTTGCAAATCGGCAGTTTCAATCTTCCGCTTGTTCCAAATATGATCAGAGTGGACCTTGCAGTCGTTCCCGAACTCCTTGCCGCTATCGCTTTTGGTCCGATTGCAGGCGTTGCCATCATAGTCGCGAAAAACGCGTTTTATATTCTGATTTTCGGCAACAACGTGCTTGCGACGGCTATATCCAACGTGATACTTGACTCGTTATTTGTATTTATCGCAAGTGCGATTTACGCGCGCGGTATGTTTTCTCCAAGGGCTATTCAGGAGCATAGGATGCGTCAGATGGAAGACCCCGACTCGCTGAAAGGCACGCGCAGGAGGATGGTAACGAAAAGCGGACTTATTGGCGCTCTTATTACAACCCCGATTTCGTATTTTACGGCAATGTATATCGTTTATCCGCTGATATTCCGTATGTTCGGCAGCGCTGGTTACAGCGCAGAATACTTTGTAGTACAGTATAACGACGCTTTGAGGGCGTTCAACACACATTTGCCTTCACCGCTGAACAGCGTTTTTACAGAGATTACAACGCTGTCACAAGGCGTATTGATGTATAATCTGCCGATTATGTTTGTTAAAATGGTTCTCGTAACGCTCTTCGTTGCCATCATATTCAAACCGCTCAGCAAAATCCTGTTTTATCATCCGCCGGTTGACCCGAAGGAATAAAAGGAACTACAAATATGTTCAGACCTAAAGCGCCGAAAGGCGTGTACCGCTTCTCCAAAAAGCATAACAACGAAGGCGTTGAAGTGAACACGCTTTATAATTACAAAAACAAACCTGTTTACAGGGCGTATGTCACGAAAATCGGGCGAGGTGAAAACACCTATTGTTTTCACAATATTCTGAATAAGAAAAGGACTGCCCACACTGTCGGCATAACAACCGATAATGCTGATGTGTCAAATTATCGTAAGGCAACATTCGATTTTGACGGTATTGACATATGGGAACGGCTCGCGCGGCTTGGCACTACGCTGCGCCTTACAAACGTAAATGAATACGATTCTGTCTATCGTATCTTTCAGGACAGCGAGGAACTCGGCTCCGCCCGTATGCACGCCTCGTCAAAAGGTGAAAAAACGATTAGCATCGAGAGCGACGCAACGAATACACAGTTACTTTTTATAATATTCTTCACAATCGCAAGGATATACTAACGATAACGAAAAATATCGTTTTCCCTTCAAACTGCTCTGCATTTCTGCAGGGCAGTTTTCTTTTTATACTATAAGAATAACCACTCTAAAATTTGAGTGGTTATTTTTCGCTTTATGACATAATTCTACCTTATTTATTCTACTGTTACCTTATAATATGTTATAGTTCATTTCCTATTATTTCCCGATTAAATATAACAATAAAATCAATCTGATTTGCTTATATGTGCACAAAGCGAGGGATAGTATGTATTTCAAACTATTATAGTTAAGAGATATATAATAGCCTTATTTTTGTGTGCTTTTTTTAGGAATTACTATCCCTCAATGCTATGATGGTGGTAACTACGGACAAATGGCTTGAATACGTCGCAAAGTATCCATAATCCTTTGATTTTCAAAAATCTGAAAATCAAAAGGAGTTATATATGGATAACAAAGTATTAGATTTTATCAGCAGAAAAAAGTATCAGAAATCTGCTGTAATATTTGAAACCGAAACCTTTGCTGAAATGGCAATCAGACTTTGTGAAAGCAAGGATATTAATTCGGGCAGAGTGTTCTCTGCTTGCACATTTCTCGGTAAAGACATTTATAACAAGTTAAAGTCAGACAGGAGGTATATCCCAAAAGAGAATACGGCTTACAGTATTTGTTTCGGACTGCGTTTAACTTTTGCAGAAGCAAGCTGCTTGCTTCAAAAAGCACGTTACAGTCTTGTACCAGTATCACCTGATGATAAGTACAGAGAGCTGCTTGTAGAAATGCTTGTAACCGATTTTACATACATACCTGATTGTAACAAAGTATTAGAGCATTACGGCTTTAGATTGCTTGGAAAGGTTAAATAATAACGAGAAAACGGCGTTTTCAAAACGCCGTTTTTTTCTTAATAATTTAGTCAATACATATTGTTTTATAGATAATACGCTCAATTATTATGCTTGTTTACTATGCAATTTTAACAATAAATCGGTATTCCAAAACCGCCACCGCCTGTATTTACTTTACTCCTGTTCAGGTGTTAAATGACATTGTTACCTTTCCTTTCGCCGGAAAGAAACATTGTACCTTGATAACTGAATATCCGTATAGTAAAACGTTCCTACTGCCGTTCCAAGCGGACAAGCAGCCGTAGTGGCTATACGCCATGCTACGAGCCATCAAAGGTTACG
>CAYZPT010000098.1:0-7522 GCA_964480285.1 uncultured Bacteroides sp. | reverse complement strand
GTGTAAAAAGAATTAAACGCAAGGCGTTCGCAAATTGTAAAAATCTTGAAACAGCCATTATTTCCGATTCGGTTGAAACCATTTCAGACGACGCGTTTGAAAACTGTGACAAGCTTACAATCGTCTGCACAAGCAATTCAAACGCTATGAAGTTTGCCCAGCGCAATAACGTTAATTACAAGACGTTTAAGATTCACCCGATAGCAGATCAGCAATACACGGGTAAAGCAATCAGACCGCAGCTTCATGTAACAGTCGGTGAAACCGAGCTGAAATCAGGTGATGATTATTCCACCTCTTACTCAGATAACATAAAGGTTGGAACGGCAAGAGCAACGGCTGTCGGACGTGGCGATTACAGCATTTATGCAGCAACGGTTAAGTTCAAAATCGTGCATAATCATAAATACACGGTGAAAACAGTTAAGCCTACCTATGCAGCAAAGGGCTACAAGTTACACACCTGCTCTGTGTGCGGGAAGAGCTATAAAAGCGATTACACGGTAAAGCTTACTGTACCAAAAACGGCAATTACAAAGCTTACCAAAAAGAAAAAAGCATTTACCGTTAAATGGAAGAAGGTATCCGCCTCTACAGGCTATCAGATTCAGTACAGCACAACAAAGAACTTCAAAAGCAAAAAGACCGTTACGGTCAAGGGCGCAAAGAACGTAAACAAAACGATTAAGAAGCTCAAGAGCCAAAAGAAATACTACGTCCGCGTCCGCGCTTACAAGACCTACAAAGGTAGAAATTATTATTCAAAGTGGAGCACGGTAAAGACGGTGAAAACCAAATAGTTTTAACCATCTTTATTAACGCTTTGTACTGTGTTATAATGGTATAAGGCTAACATAATAGTAAGGAGAAATACTATGAAAAAGATTATCAGTTTGATTTTGTCAGCAGTTATGCTTTTGAGTGTAACGGCAGGACTTAATATATCTGTTTATGCAACCGATCTCTCTGCAATCGGAACTTGCGGCGATAGAGTATATTATACGTTTAATTCGGAAACAGGTGCGCTCACAATCAGCGGAAAGGGCGATATGGAAGACTACTCTTCAAACTTCTCGCCGTTTTGCTCAAAAGACACCATACTCTCTGTTACCATTAACGAGGGCGTTACAGGCATAGGCAAAAAAACATTTCACTATTCTTCAAACATTAAAAGCGTAACGTTGCCCAACAGCTTATCAAAAATCGGTGATTCGGCATTTTACTATTGCAGCGGTATAACAGAAATATCTATACCTGACAGCGTAACCGTAATTGGTAACGGTGCCTTTTATCACTGCGATAGTATGACAAGTTTGAAAATCAGTGAAAATATTGAAACGATAGCTGACAACGCTTTCTCATATTGTTCCGGACTGGAAAGCGTAACCATACCTAACAGTGTCAGCAACATAGGCACAAATGCTTTTAGCTTTTGTTCATCACTTACAAACATAAATTTTGGCAACGGATTAACGACTATCGGCACTAATGCATTTTCCAATTGCAAGGCGTTAAAAAACATTACTCTGCCCAACGGTTTAACAAGTATCGGCAGCAGTGCTTTCTACTACTGTGACGCACTGGAAAGCATTAGTATTCCCGACAGTGTAACTAATATAAGCAATCTGGCATTTTTCGCTTGTACAAGTCTGAAAAGCGTCAAAATTCCGGAAGGTGCAACAAGAGTAAACGAAAAGTGCTTTTACTTATGCAACAGTTTGGAGAGCGTTACAATTCCGGGCGGCGTAACCTCTATTGAGGAAATGGCGTTTTCAGGTTGTAACGAACTGTCAGACGTTTATTATTCCTCCACCGTTGAGGACTGGAACAAAATTAAGATTGTAAACGGCAAGAATAACGGCAATTCGGTTGTGCTAAACGCTAACATTCACTGCACGGACGGATTTGCGCACTGCCGTCACGAAAACACCGTTGTTAAAAAAGAAAACATCAAAGGCGTTACCGTTAACGAGAAGGGCTCTTATGACAACGTAACTCGCTGCGCCCTCTGCAATGCCGAATTTGCCAGAGAAACGGTAGAAGTAGAAGCTGCGGCACCCGCGCTGATTATTCACTGGTCGTCAATCGACGGCGTGGATTTGGAACTGCCTGTTGTTATTGAAAACGTCAACCCCGATTCAACTGTAAATGAAGTGCTTGAAAATGCGGGCTACAAGAGCAACAGCGACATTTTCACAAAAGACGGCTATGTTGAGTTTCATTTGCTATATCCAAAACCGATGACGGAGTACAAGGAGTTAGGCGAAGTGTTTGATTATGCTAAGCTCATGACGATATCCTCGGAAACAAGGAATACTAAAATCGGCGAAAACGGTCTTGATATCTATACTGCGGAATATATAAGACTGCCCGATGATACGGAGGTTAAAATTAAGGTTGAAGCTCCAGTCTGCGGTACTTCTACAACGACGCAAAAATACGAAGAGGAGAATGATGTTTGGGACTTTTCCACTCAAACTAATTATCCTATTGTTACTATTCCTGAAAATGTACATTATTATCTTGCTGTTGATGTTGCACCGGAAAACCACGCTACTGAATTACAAAATGGAGCCTGGGTATTAAATGAGACGACTTACAATCAGCCGTATATAGGAACATTCGAAGGCGGAAAACCCTATTATGCGTTTACAGGTGTTCTTGTAGAATACGGATACCTTTTCCCAAACTCGGGACCAAAACTCACCATAAACGGAATCGAACCTTCCGCTTATTCAGCCGGTTCCAGAGTAGGTGCGTGGGGAATCGTTCCTGTAATGGCAGTGCATACGCCCGTTACCGATAAGGCAATCGCACCGACTTGTGCGAAAAAAGGAAAAACAGAGGGCAGCCACTGCTCCGCCTGCAGTGAAGTAATCGCCCCACAAAAGGAAATTGCTGCAACAGGCAAGCATCGGTACACGGTGAAAACAGTTAATCCGACCTATGCAGCAAAGGGATATAAGCTTCACACCTGCTCCGTATGCGGCAAGAGCTATAAAAGCGATTACACGGCAAAGCTGACGGTTCCGAAAATATCTATCACAAAGCTTACCAAAAAGAAAAATGCCTTTAATGTAGAGTGGAAAAATGTTTCCGTGGCAACAGGATATCAGATTCAGTACAGCACGGCAAAGAACTTCAAGACCCAAAAGACCGTTACGGTCAAAGGCGCAAAGTCTGTAAGCAAAACTATTAAAAAGCTCAAAAGCAAAAAGAGATACTACGTCCGCGTTCGTGCTTACAAGACGTACAAGGGCAAGAATTACTATTCCGGCTGGAGCAATGTGAATAGTATAAAAACGAAATAATGCAAAAAAGCCTCCGATTAAGTTCGGAGGCATATGTGCTGCTATATGTTTTTGATAATGACAAAGCAATTATATACGCTTTTCTGTTTTTATATAGTAGAAAAACGTTAGGGTTCCTATTCAAAACGATAGTATTATTGTGTTAAAGTGCGCAAACTGTAATGAGTATTATCGCGTTAGCTTTGCCGCATATATTAATGATAATTACGCGCCGCTCGATCTCAACGGCGACGGTATTGTCAACGGCAGGGATTATGCAATGATTGTATCAAATAGAGCTGAATAGCATTGAGGTGTTACATATGAAGTTTAATAAAATTATGCTGACAATGGTCAGCTTTACGCCGCTTTTGAACATAGTGTTTGATTATTTCGCTCTTCATAAATCCCCAAAGGTAACAAATATAATTGTTTCTGTAGTATGCTTGTTTCTGTATGTGTCTATTATGATAAACTGGAAAAAGCTTGAAAAAGAGGGGGATTACAAAGATTGATTAGTATAATATAATTTGTTACAATTAAGTCAGGAGATAATATGACGGAAATATATAATTTTACAACTTACGGAGAACCGTCGCTGACCGGGGGCGGTTGGATTTTTATCGCAGTTTTTGCATTGTTTTTTATCGCGGGAATTGTCCGGCTTATCAAATACATAAGCAAGCCGAGCGGTGTACGCTCACTGATTGCATCTCTCGGCGCGATTATTTTGCCTGTTGTTGTAGTTGTGACAATGGCGGTGCTGTATAATAATTCCAAAGAAAACTATCGGGAAGCGTTACAGCTTTATAACAGCGGTGATTATCTCACTGCAGAGGGAACTCTCGAAGATTTCAACTCCGAAGAGTTAGATGAAAGCGATGAGTACTATATTTCGTTCACGGTGAACGGTATCAAAATCGACGATGAAAACTTTGATAATTTCACCGATTATACCTTCACGGAAGATGAAGTTGATACGATTAAAAACGCAAAGATAGTTAAGATTGAATACACCGAAGCGATTGATGACGAAATATCAATTCTTACATTTTCTGTGGAGTGATTTTTGGAGCGTGTTTATGAAAACTTGGAAAAAGATTGTAATTGTTATTGCAGTAACAGTAGCGTTTATAGTCTTTGTTCCGTATTTGAGATACAGCGTGAAGGACGGCGGAACAAAAGGCAGAGGCTCAGTAGTATATCAAGTATATAAATACCACAGATACGCCGATTATGATTTCGATGACGTTGAAGAAATTGACGGATATCAGGCGTATGAAGTCGGTTGGAGTTTGGTAATATTTGACCACGAGATTTATAAGAATACCCACATTGTACAAGAAAAAGAAGACTACGAATAAAAACGGCGGTGAGATAATTATGAAAAAGTTTATAAGTATAACTCTGTCTGTTCTTATGCTTTTTAGCGTAACCGCAGGGCTTAATATATCCGTTTATGCAGACAGTCTGCCCGCAAGCGGCTCTTGCGGTGAAAACGTTACATATACGTTTGATTCCGAAACGGGAGTGCTTACAATCAGCGGCACTGGCGATATGACTGATTACGAGTATACAAATCAATGTCCGCTTTCGTATAAGTCTGAGATAAAAAGCATTGTTGTAGAGGAAGGCGTAAAGGGAATCGGAGCGAGAAATTTCTGCTTTTGCGAAAACCTTGAGAGTATTTCAATTCCCTCAACTGTTACAAAAATCGGCGACTATGCAATAGGAATTAATCATAACTTAAGTGTTATCACCGTCAGCAAAGATAATTCTGTTTATGACAGTAGAGATAATTGTAATGCGATTATTAAGACTGCCGACAATGAACTCATTGTCGGATGCAAGAGCACCGTTATTCCCGATACTGTCAAAAAGATAGGCGACAGTGCGTTTACAGAATGCATAAATCTTACTTCAATAAATATTCCCGACGGTGTAACGAGTATAGGCCCGCACGCTTTCAGCTTTTGCGGTTCACTCACAGGAATACACATTCCTGCAAGCGTTACCGAAATAGGTCAGGGGGCTCTTTTGTGCGGCTATTTTGATAAGGGCAGCAGCGTTTCTTCAATAACTGTTGATAAAGATAACCCTGTGTATGACAGCAGAAATGATTGCAACGCAGTAATTGAAACTGCATCCGATACCCTGCTTTACGGTTGCAACAATACGGTAATACCTTTCAGCGTTAAGCGTATTAGCCGATCCTCATTTTTGGCATGTAGCAACATTAAGGATATAACTATACCGTATAACGTTGAATGTATAGAAGGCAGTGCATTTGACTACACGGCTTTTAACAGCGCCACAATCTATAATCCCGATTGTGAAATTTATGATAGCCAATACACTTTTTATAACACGAAAAAAATCAGAGGCTATGAAAACTCAACAGCGCAGCAGTACGCGAAAAAGTATTCTATACCATTTGAAGCAATTACCTGCGAGCATAGTACATCTGTGACTTTTGACGAAAACAAGGTAAATCCTACGTGTACTGATGGCGGTTCCTATGACAGCGTTGAGTATTGCTCAACTTGTGGATATGAGTTAGCAAGAGAACATAGGACGGTTAACGCGCTTGGTCATAAATCTGACAAAGGCACTGTTACCAAAAAGCCGACTTATACCGCAACAGGTATTAAGACCTACAAATGTACAGTTTGCGGTAAAGTTATTAAAACAATCAAACTTGCAAAACTGGCTAAAAAGACAAATCCGCTTACCGCAAAGGGTAAAACAAAAACGGTTAAGTATAAAACCGTTAAGAAAAAGAGTATTGTTTTTGCACGCAAGGATGCCATTACAATCAAGAACGCAAAAGGCAAGGTAACGTTCAAGAAAGCAAAGGGCAACAAGAAAATAGCCGTATCAGGCGCAGGCAAGATTACGGTCAAGAAGGGCTTAAAGAAGGGAACATATAAAGTTAAGGTGAATGTAAAAGCCGCAGGCACGAGCTCATACAAGGCAGCAACCAAAACAGTAACTGTTTCTATAATCGTTAAGTAAGTTTATTACCCATAGCGAGGAAAACAATGGATTCTCATACATTGACAAAATATTTTAACAAGGCGGTTTCGGCATACTACAATGTCGCACTCGTAACGGTAGGAGTTTCAGCAGCTCTGCACGACATTGACGTCGTTGAAGAGATTGCATCAGTAGCAAGAATAATAATTGCTATGTTGTTACTTGTTTATCTTTTCAAAAAAACGGTTGGATTTGAGCAAAATAAATTCAAATCAATCCCGCTTCTACTCTTGCCTCTCGGTGTTTTCAGTGCAATAAATTCGATGATTAATAATATAGTCGATAGTGTTTTCAATGCAGTTATCGGGTTTGTTCATGTTACACTTCCACAAGAAGTTGAAAATGCTATAGTGTTTGTGGTTTCGGCGGGTATAACATTATGTTTCTGCCTTACGTTAATTAAAAAGTATATTGAGCGCTATGCGACACTTTACGATGAAAAATCATCGCTGATATTCCCCAAAGAGCTTCGACTGAGCAGCAAGTGGTGGTTTATCATCGCAGGTGAGCTCATCGGCGGAATCGCATATGCAACTCTTTCATCGTTTTCGTCATTTACAATTCCCGGATTTACAGGCATGTTTAATGCGGTGGGAATTATTGTTGAGTATGCGATAATATATGCCATTTTTAATGCCGCGCTTAAAACAATAGACAAAGAAACACGAAAACTGTTTGTACCGAACATTTTTCTTGTAACCGTTGTGTCAATGATAATGAATGTATTTGATTTGGTAAGCAAGTTAGTGCCGATTTTATCGCTGAGCGATGCATTTAGCAGCTTGCGAAAAGAGACTGTCGACGTACAGTTTCTTCTCGGTGTTATTCCGGCTATGCTCTTTAGTCTTGCAATTTCACTTCTTGCGCTCTTTTTCGGTTGCTGGCTATGCAAAAAGAACTTTGAAGCGTACGAGGAGAATACAAATACTGTTAAATAATTAAATAATTTATAAAATGAGCCGTCTTACGCTAATGCGGCTCATTTTATCGTTGGTGTAGCTGCTGATGCGGTTAGCATTTTTGTATTCACTCCAGTCGTCAGCATAATGATAATTGCCATTAGGATTGAAATTGTTTTTGTCATATCTGACACCACCTTTCAATCAAACAAGTATCACAACTCACACCGAAAGTCCAGACAAATTTTGGCACTGTTTTTCCGCCTTTTTATTGTTTTTATGAAGTTGTTTTATAAG
>CAYZPT010000097.1:0-7683 GCA_964480285.1 uncultured Bacteroides sp. | reverse complement strand
TCCCAGGTTGTATCGACATAGTAATATTTGCCGTTAAGTCCTACAAGATTCCAGGCATGGCCCTGTATTTCCGGCTGATCGTTAAACCAGACCAGATACTCGGAGGTAATGATACGCGCTTTGAATCCAAGCTCCCTGCACAACCGGTAAAAAGCAAGCGAGTATCCCTGGCATACGCTGGAGCCCTTTACAAGAGCGCCGTATGCGCTGTAAGCATACAGATTGCCGTAAGGGTTATAAGTCGCATCATTGCAATAGCTCGTTTTGCTGCAGATAAAATCGTGCACCTTTTTCAGAATCTGATAATCGGACATTCCGCTTGTGTTAGTGTTATTAAGGAAGGTGTTGACTACGGAATCAACCTTCTTTTCTTCATCAGCGGAATCATAATACGTTACTTCAAAATTAATAGTGTAGTAATAATAACCGTTTGCGGTATTGTTATGCTGAAGATTGCTTTGCCAACCTGCAGTGGACCAGCGAACATAGTCGCCGTCAGTGCAAGATGAAGACATGGAATCGTCAGTTGCTTCCACAAATAACTCATCAGTAATGCGCGACAGCGTAAAAGCATTTGTAATCGGCGCAGTAGCAAGATAGCGAAGCGTGATTTTCAGGTTGCGCTTTGCAAGCCCCGACGTCAGAGTCTTATAGAGCTTTTTGCCGCGGCTGTAATACGTTTTTTTATTATATTTCCTTGCAACAGATTCCTGAACCGTATACGCCTCAAGTGAACCCGTTGCCACCTCCCTGTGAGCATAAAACGGATTCTGCGTGTATTCAAGTTCAATTCTGTCATCTGCAAAAGCGCCGAACGCCGTAATATTCAGCGCTGTAACCGTCACGATTAATGACAGCATTATGCAAAGCAGTCTTTTCATAATACTTCCTTTACTATTTCTTCCACAGTTTGTTCAACAGTGTTGCCGCTGCAATCGATTGTGCAGTCGGCATATTTTTTGTAGAGCGGCAAACGCTCTGTATACATATCGCTGAGCGAAGTGCCCTCTTTGAGCACAACGCCGCGTGTTGTGATGTTGTTAATACGTTTAATCATCGTGTCACAGTCAAGGTGAAGATATATAACCTTGCCCATACTGCGCAGGTGATTCATAGCCTTTTCGGAATAAATCACACTTCCGCCGGTTGCGATAACAGTCGCTTCGAGCTGCAGAGAGGTAATCGCATTTTCCTCCGCATTTAAAAAATATTCGATTCCCCTGCCGTTGATTATATCCTGCAGGCGGTCTTGCTCAAGCCCCTGCAAAAGCAAATCCGTATCGTAAAAGTTCTTGAGTAGCGCTTTTGCCGCAAGCACGCCGCAGGTGCTTTTGCCGCTGCCGGGCATTCCGATAAGAATTATATTCGACTTGTTCATTTTACACCTACCCGTTTACAGTTATCAGACATCGGGCAACCGTCGCACTTGGGCTTGCGAGCGGTGCAGGTGTCACGCCCGAACAACACAATCCTGTGGCAGAACGCCGCGCCTTCGTCGGCAGGAGCAACCTTTTTGAGCGCCATCTCAATTTTGACAGGATCCTTAACGTCAACAAGCCCGATTCGGTTAGAAATGCGGATCATATGCGTGTCAACAACAATGCTTTCCTTGCCGTAAACGTCGCCAACGATAAGGTTTGCCGTCTTTCTTCCGACTCCCGGAAGAGTGATTAAGTCCTCGATATTATCGGGCACAACGCCGCCGAATTCATCGCGGATCTTCTGCGCCATACCGATAATAGATTTCGCTTTATCGCGGTAAAAGCCGCAGGATTTGATAATCTCCTCAACCTCGCTCTGATCTGCGTTTGCGTAATCATCGAGCGTTATGTAGCGTGCAAACAGTGTGGGCGTAACAAGATTAACTCTTGCATCCGTACACTGCGCGGAAAGTCGCGTGGCAACAAGCAGTTCAAACGGATTTGAAGCCGCGAGCGAGCAGATTGCCTCCGGGTATTCTTTTTTCAGTATCTCAATCGCGTTGAGAGTTCTTTCTTTTTTTGTCATAATAATCTTTACCTTATTGCCTCCTTTGTGTAAAGGAAGGTGGATTGCCGAAGGCAAGACGGAGGGATTGTATCGCCTTTATATCGTACTAACGGTAAGACAATCCCTCAGTCTCGTCACTTCGTTCCTCGACAGCTCCCTTTACACAAGGGAGCCTAATCGGTTTAATTATTTTATTTTGTCCCAGTATGCTTTAAACGCCTGCTCGTTTTTGTTATCGCCGTACTCATAGTAGCGCGCGTCCTTTATAGCATCGGGCAGGTATTGCTGATATGTGTAATGGTTCGGATAATCGTGAGGATATATGTAATTTTGCCCTTTGACCTCTGCGTCCTCACCGTCAAAGTGTTTGTTTTGCAGCTGACGCGGAATAGGACCGATTTTGCCGTTTCTCACGTCGCTCATCGCCGCTTTAATCGCATTGTTTGCGCTGTTACTTTTCGGCGAGGTGGCAACGAGGATAACCGCGTCCGCAAGCGGGATTTCAGCCTCGGGAAGTCCGACCATCAGCGCGGCGTCAACAGCCGCTTTGACAATCGGGATAATCTGCGGATATGCAAGCCCTACGTCCTCGCACGCACAGACCATAAGTCTGCGGCACGCGCTCGGCAGGTCGCCCGCTTCAAGAAGCCTTGCGAGGTAGTGCAGCGCTGCGTCCGGATCGGAACCGCGCATACTCTTCTGGTATGCGGAAACAATATCGTAATGCTCGTCGCCGTCGCGGTCATAACGCATAGACGACTTCTGCACAAGCTCATCGGCAGTTTCGGCGGTAATTACCTTTTTACCGTCGGTAAACGGGGTTGCAAAATAGCAGTTTTCAACAGTGTTGAGCGCCTTGCGGACATCGCCGCCGCAGCCGTAAGCAATCTTCCTTGCAATCTCATCGGAGCACTCAATCTCTGTGTCATTCTCTTTTGCAAGGAAATCGAATCCGCGCCGTACAGCAGGAATAATATCTTCTGTCTCAATACTCTTGAACTCAAACACCGTAGAACGTGAGAGAATCGCCGAATAAACGTAAAAATACGGGTTTTCGGTAGTCGATGCAATGAGCGTGATTTTGCCGTTTTCTATGTGCTCAAGCAGGCTCTGCTGCTGGCGCTTGTTGAAGTACTGAATCTCGTCAAGATACAGCAGAATACCGTTTGGCGCAGTGAACGTGTCAATCTCGGCAACAATGTTTTTAATATCCTGAGTTGAAGCGTTTGTGCCGTTAAGCTTACGCAGCGCCCTGTTGGTTTTATTCGCAATAATTGAGGCAACAGTGGTTTTTCCGACACCTGACGGACCGTAAAAAATCAGATTCGGTATATCGCCGCCCTCTATCATATTGTAAAGTGCCTTGCCGGGGGTAAGCAGGTGCTTTTGCCCCACAACGTCGGCAAGCTCTGTCGGACGGATTCTGTCAGCTAAAGGAGTGTTCATTTATTCTTCCTCTGGTTTTTCTTTTTTGCTATACACGCAGCCGCAGAAATTTTGCCTGTACAGGTCATATTCGCGGCTGAGTTCAATTGAGCGCTTATAGCCCTCGCGCTTTTTGAAGTCGGACGGCAGCCAATTAACACCGAATTTTTCAGCAACATCAAAGCCGATTTCGTTTATCTTCTGCGAATTCTTGAGCGGGCTGATTGAAAGCGTAGTGCAGAAATAATCAAAGCCCTGCTCTTTTGCAAGTGCGGCGGTCTGCTCAAGGCGCATACGGTAGCACTTAAAACAACGCTCGCCGCCTTCCCTTACATCTTCAAGCCCCTTTGCAATCTCAAGGAAGGTGTTGTAGTCATACTCGCCCTTTACAAGTTCGATTTTGTTTTTTACCGGCAGTGATTCAATCAGTCTTTTCTGCTCGGCAAAGCGTTTTTCAAACTCGCTTTCGGGTGAGATATTGGGGTTGAAGTAGAATACCGTTATCGCAAAATACTGCGACAGATATTCAAGCGTGTAGCTTGAGCACGGTGCGCAGCAACTATGTAATAACAGTCTCGGCACCGAGCTGCCTGTGCTAATATCTTCAATAATTTTATCTGTTTGTTTCTGGTAATTTATCTTGTTCATCACTTTTTACTTAAGTACGGCACAGGATTCACCTTAACGCCGTCAACAATGACTTCAAAATGACTGTGCGGACCTGTTGAATTTCCGGTTGAGCCGCTACGCGCGATCTGCTGACCTTTTGCAACATTCTGACCGACAGTCACGAGAATCTCCGAATTATGGGCGTAGAGTGTAACAATCTGCCTGCCCTTTGAGTCGGTGCCGTGGTATACCATAACATAATAGCCGTAGGAATAATTGAGCTTCCTTACTTTGATAATCATACCCTTTTGCGCCGCAACAACTTTACTGCCGGTAGGACACGGGAAGTCAGTGCCTGTATGTGGCTTGCCGTTGCTGTAGTAGCCGTAAGCGCAGGACACAGCATAGTGACCGGGTACCGGGAATGTCATGGCAAGACTGACGTCGGATTTATTGTAAAGCGACTTTGCGTCGTCCTCCATTTTCTTTTCCCGACTTGCGCGGTTCTCGGTAACAGCAGTGGTGATTTCGTCGGGATCTTTAAGCCCTTTAAGCAGAGCGTCAATTTCCGCATCGACCTTTTTAATCTTTTTTTCGTCTTCGTTGTGGAACTCGGTATATACCTTTGCGTTGCGCGTGTATACGGCGTACAGACGGTCACTTTCGGCTCTGTCATCGTCGAGCATTATTTTTTTCTTGGCGATAAGCTCCTGGTTGTCCTCAACCTTTTTCTGCTCTTTTTTGCATTCGTTGCGCTTCTTGTCAAGCACGGTTTTAGATGCGTTGATTCTTTTTTTCTGCTCGTTAAGTCCGCCCTGTTTCGTTATTATGGCGTCCATCTGCGTGTCGACTTTTTTAAGGAGCTGCGTATCACTTTCCGACACAGCGAGTATCATCTCATACCTTGAAAGAAACTGCTCCAGATCCTTGCTGCACAGCAGCGAAGCTATTGCGCTGTCGCTTCCGCTTATGTACATTGCGCGCAGGCGAAGGCAGTACAGACCGTAGGTACGCGTAAAGGCTCCTTTTAGTTTGATGTACTCCTCCTGGGATTTATCGTATTCCTTCTGCAGTGAGCGAAGCTTTTTTTCAAGCGGTTTTATCTGCTTGTTCAGCTTTTCAACTTTGCCGCGTGCCTCGGCAACTTCTTCGGTCAGTACGTCAAGCTGCCTGCCGACTATGCCGATTTTTTCGTCAAGTACTTTAATATACTCCTCGGTTGTTTTAGCATTTTCGCCGAACTGCTCAAGCTTATCCTGACTCTTTTTCAGCTTTTCCTGCAGTTCCTTTTTCTGCTGATCCAGAGATTTTTTTGCCTTCTGCTTTTGCTTTTTGATGTCCTCGGTAGTGGTTTCTTTTTTATTTTTGGTCAGTTTTTCCGTTCTTTTTTCAGTCGTCTTTTCAGTAGCTTTTTCCGTTGTAGTTCTTGCGGTGGTTTTTACAGTTGTTTTTTCTGTAGTTTCATCTGCAAAAACCGTTGTTACGCATACTGAAAAAGCAAATAACAGCGACAGTAAAACACATATTATTCTGTTTGCCTGTGAGTGTTTCAAAATAATTCCTTCTTTAACTATGGCAGATATTCTGCCGGGTTTTGTGCGCAGTGCTGATCCGGACCGCCGACGCGCACTTCAAAATGGCAGTGAGGTCCTGTTGAATTTCCTGTTGTGCCGCTGTATGCAATCTGCTGCCCCTTTCTGACATACTGTCCGGGGGACACAACAATATCGTTATTATGAGCATACAGCGTGTATACGGGATCGCCGTCTGCAGACAGTTTATCGTGGCGGATAACAATATAGTGACCGTAGCTTTCTTCAAGATATTTTACAAGTATCACCGTACCGGATTCCGCCGCAACAATCCTGCAGTTTTCATTTTCTTCTGTGGAAAAATCACAACCGGTGTGACCTTCATAATCTCCGAATCCGCAGGTAATACTTGTGTACTGCGGGCACGGATACGTAAGACTTATTGTGTCGTTTTTCGGTTGTGTTGCAGCAGGTTTGCTTGTTGTTTGCTGCGCACGGGCGCCGGTTGTTGATTCCTCAGTTGTGGGTTTTGTAGTGGTTTCAGGCTCACTGAACTTTCTGTCCGCCGCTGCAATATCAGCGTCAATTGCTTCAAGCTCTTCCTTTGTAGTATCGCGGAATTCGCCGTACTTCCTCGTTTTGTTGTGCAGTTTCTGCAGAATCCTGTTCTGCTCCTTTTGCTGCGACTCTATAATCGCCTGCTGTTCGGCAAGTTTTTCCTGATTTTCAAGCTGTGCTGAGCGCTGTGTTTTTAGCTCTGCCTTACTGTTTTTTAATGCAGTCTGTGAGTTTTCTATCTCCTGAGCTTTTGTTTTAAGCTCTTCCTTCGACTTAATAATACAGTCGCTCTGAGTCTGCACTTTTTTAAGCAGCTCTGCGTCCTGCTTTGAAACAGAATATACCATCTGCATACGCATGATGAAGTTGCTGACGCTGTCGCTTGTAAGCAAAAAACTGATTATGCTGCCCTGCTGACCGCTGATATAAATCGCGCGCATACGGGAACAGTACTGCTCATATACATCCTGAAATTCTGCGTCAAGGTCGGCAACAGTCTGCTCAAGCTCAGTTGCTTCCTCGCTCATACCGTAAAGCTTCTGTTCATTGTCGGAAATGCTGTTTTCAAGCATAGCTACCTTTGACTCGATGCTCTGTTCCTCTTGCACAGCGTAATCATACTGCTTTTTAAGATACGATATTTTATCGCCAAGAGTGTCTATATACTCCTCGGTATCCCTGCTCTGCTCACTGAGTTCAGCGAGCTTTTTATCCGTTTCGGCAAGCTTGAGCTGAAGCTCCCTGCGCTGTTTTTCAAGGCTTGAAGTATCGGCTGCAACAGCTGTACCCGTTGTAAAAAGCAGACACATCGCCGCAATAACCGATATGTGTTTTATAAGCAATTTATGTTTCAAATAATCACTCCGTAGCAGTAAATAGATAAACTACTACAAATATCATTATACCACTTTTTAAGATTATACACAATATATTTAATAAATTAATATTTTACCAAGTGTCCAAGCTGTCCAAACTAAAATAGTAATTTCCTATAAAAAAACCAAATAATAAAAAATACCTTTTTTGCTTGGACAGCTTGGACACTGCTGTATTCAAAAAAACACACCCTCCCGAAGGAAGGTGTGCCTGTTAAGTTTAAGGATTAATATCTCTTGCGAACTACGTATGAGGTGTGGAGTGCGTGGTGTGCTTTTTCGCAACCGAAGCCATCGTACCACTCGCTGTAAAGAGTCTTGATTACAGGTGACTCGTGCGACATACGAAGCGGCATTTCCTTATCCTGATCATAGAGTGCCTTTGCACGAACTGCCTTAAGGTCAACAGTATCACGTACGTACTGCGGCTGAATCGGCTGTCCGCCGCCGTTTACACAGCCGCCTGGGCATCCCATAATCTCGATAAAGCCCCAACCCTCAGGGTTGCCTGCTTTAAGCTTATCCATAACCTGCTTTGCTGCTGCAGCGCCTGAAGCTACGCAGAGCTTGAGCGGAGTGCCGCCAACCTCAACAGTTGCTTCCTTAATGCTGTCTGTGCCGCGAACTGCCTCAAGTTCAACAGGCTCTGTTGCACCGTTGAGCCAAGCGTTTGCAGTTCTTACGGCAGCTTCCAT
>CAYZPT010000096.1:0-7726 GCA_964480285.1 uncultured Bacteroides sp. | reverse complement strand
ACACCGTCGTTATCATCAGTCTTCATGATGATAAGATCGATTTCGTCACCTACTGCAACAACATCCTCGCATTTTGAAATCGGTTCGGAACTGAGATCATCAAAAGCAACAACACCTGTTTGCTTTCTGCCGGGAATGTCAACATATACTTCTGACGGAGTAATTCTCTCGACTGTTCCCTTTACTACCTTGCTGTTGTAATTTTCCTTAAAAGACTCGTTAAGTAATTCTTCGAAGGATGCCTCACCATCAGCAGATGCTTCGACAGCAGGCTTTACAGCCTTATCAGCGGTTTCTGCTGTCTCCACAACTTCTTCGGCAACGGCTGAAGTTGTTTCAACTTCCTTTTCTTTAATTTCTTCGGACATGGTTTGAAGTACCTCCTTGATAATTACCGAGGGTGTCGAAGCCCCGGCAGTAACACCAACCACATTGCAACCGCTGAAATCAAGCGCTGAAAGCTCGTCCACCGTCTCGATATGATACGACGGGCAAAAGGCGCTGCTGACCTCCTGCAACTTGCGTGTGTTTGATGAATGGCGACCGCCGATAATAAGCATTGCGTCGGATTTTTGAGCAAGTTCCGCCGCTTCACTTTGTCGGTCTGATGTCGCATTACATATTGTATCAAAAAAAGTAATATTTGTACATACCTTTTTTAATATTTTCTTTGATTTTTCCCACTCTTTTAGTGAAAAAGTCGTTTGAGATACACAAATTATTTTTTTGTCATTGACAAATTCTGGATTGTGTAAAAAATCACTGAGTTCGTTTTCGTTCTTAAACACGTAAGAATCGCCTTTGCAGTACGATCTGATGCCCATGACTTCGGGGTGATTACCGTCACCTGCGATAAGCACAACGGTGTCCTTATCCTGCTCTTTGACAATGTTGTGAATCTTGGTTACAAACGGGCAGGTAGCGTCCACATACTCTGTGCCGCGGCTTTCGATTTCATCAATAACAGACTTTTCAACTCCGTGGGTGCGCACAACTATCATATAACCGTCAGGGCATTCCTCCGGCGTATCAATAATCTTTACGCCCCTGCTTTCAAGGTCGGCGACAAGCTGCGCGTTGTGAATAATCGGACCGAGGGTGCAAACCTTTTTGCCCTCGTCAACAAGTTTGTATACAAGGTCAACCGCCCTGTTAACGCCAAAGCAGAAGCCTGCAGTTTTTGCAAGTTTAATCTTCATAATCTTTTCAGTAGTTGAGAATTGAGAGTTGAGAATTAATGGAGGGCGCTGCCCTCACCCAATTATATAATAGGTGCGGACGAAGTCCGCCCGAAATTCTCCATTCTACATTCTCAATTCTACATTCCTATCTCTCTGCTTTCCAGAGCTCTGTAATTCTTTCCATTACGAGGTTAGCGGCTCTCTTGATATCGTGAGGTCCGAACTCCTCTTTGTCAAAGCCCATCTCCTCCGGAGTTATGAGCTTACCGTAGGACACAGTAACGTGCGAGCCGACTTTGATTTTATCCTTTGAGCAGATTGCAACGGGTAAAACAGCGGCGTTAGTGGCTTTTGCAATAACAGCTATTCCGGACTTTGCCTTCTGCGGAACGCCGTCCTTGTCCTTGATACGTCTGCCCTCGGGGCAGATTGCCATAACGTGACCTTCGTTAATAATCTTTTCACCGAACTCAATCGCCTTATTATCGCCTGTGCCGCGGTGAACGGGAAAACCGTACATATGCGTGATAACCCAGCCTACAATCGGATTTTTGTAAAGTTCGGACTTCGCCATAAAGTGAAGTTCCGGCATACCCTCGTACATTCCTGCAAAAACAGGGTCAAAAGCGCAGGTGTGGTTAACTGCAACTATGTAGCGTGTGCCCTTTGGCGGAATGTTTTCCGTACCCTTAATCTTAACGTGATAAAGCGCTTTGATAACAGGTGCAAGCTTCCTCACCATGCCGTAAAATTTGTAGTGCTTTACCTCGGAATAGTCAAATTCTTTCATAATAGTTTTTCTCCCTTCGGTAGAAAAGAATTGAGAATTGAGAGTTGAGAATTGAGAATTAATGGAGGGCGCTGCCCTCACCCGATTTTGTAATAGGTGTGGACGAAGTCCCCTTGGAGCGGGCGCCTCACCCTTTTGTCCGCAAGCGGACATTTCCCCTCACAGGGGAATCACCCGAAATTCTCCATTCTCCATTTTCCATTCTCAATTTGTTATACGTTTTCTTTAATAGTATTGATTACCGCGTCTATTGACTCCTCGAGATTGAGATCGGAGGTGTCAAGCATAATTGATTCCTTGCTCGGTTTGAGCGGAGCAATTTCGCGATGCGAATCCTGATAATCACGCTGGTTAACGTCTGCAAGAACATCCTCATACATCACGCTTTCGCCCTTTTCGATAAGCTCGTCGTAGCGGCGCTTTGCGCGGCATTCGGGCGAAGCAAAAAGGAAGATTTTAACGTCTGCATTCGGCAGAACAACAGTTGCAATATCCCTGCCATCCATAATTACGTTGTTGGTTTTTGCGATATTCTGCTGCAAGTCAAGCAGGAACGCGCGCACCTTCGGGATAGCGGACACAGTGCTTGCGCCCATAGAAATCTCGGGCGTTCTGATGAGCGAGGAAACGTCCTCGCCGTTGAGAAATACAGCCTGCGCACCGTCGATATACTTGAGTTCAACCGTTGAGTTTGCGAGAATTTTGTCAACATTCTCATCGGTAAGACTGTCGAGCAAGCCCATCTTCTGCGCGCTGAGCGCTACAGTTCTGTAAAGCGCGCCGGTGTCCACATAAATGTAGCCGAGCTCCTGTGCAGCAGCCTTGGCGATAGTGCTTTTGCCTGCGCCTGCAGGTCCGTCAATTGCAACGTTAATCATATTTGTTTTCTCCCTTCGGTAGATACAATTATTAATGATAAATGATGAATGATGAATTAAGGTTACTCGCCTACTGCTTAAACAATTATGCGTCGCGATGTGGGCATCGCGCCCTACAATGGGTGAGGGCGAAGCCCGTCCTTAATTCTCAATTCTCAACTCTCAATTCTCAATTTAAATGTTGTTTCCGCACAGGTAGCCGGTGCTGAATGCGATTTGCAGGTTAAAGCCGCCTGTGTATGCGTCCACGTCGATTACCTCGCCTGCAAAGTACAGATTCGGCACGAGCTTTGAGCGCATCGTTTTGGGGTCAATTTCCTTGACATTTACGCCGCCCGAGGTGACGATTGCCTCCTCAATCGGTCTGAAACCCGTTATATCGAGCGTCAGATTCTTCAAAAGATAAACAAGTGCTTTGCGCTGTTCCTTTGTTATCTGATTGCACTTTGCCGACGGCTCAATGCCCGACAGTTTAACTATAACTGGAATCAGCTTGCGCGGCAATAATTTTGATAAAGAGTTAATAAAATCTTTATTATTGTTCTCGGCAAAATCGCGCTGAATACGCTTGTCAAGCTGCGTTTCATCAAGCGCAGGCTTGAGGTCGATAACAAGCCTGTACGCCTTATTTTCAGGCTCTTTCATATGGCATGAGGCGGACAGAATAACAGGTCCGCTTACGCCGAAGTGAGTGAACAGCATCTCGCCGAAATCACTGTATACTTCCCTGCCTTTATCAAGGACTTTTACACCCACATTTTTGAGCGACAAGCCCTGCAGCGCAGGCACGAAATTGTTGCTGCAAACGAGAGGAACAAGCGATGGTTTAGGCTCAATAACAGTGTGCCCCACGCTCTTTGCAAGCGTGTAACCGTCGCCGGTTGAGCCGGTCTTACTGTAACTTTTGCCGCCGGTGCAGACTGCAACCGCATCGCACTGAATCTCGCTGCCGTCGTCAAGTATTACCGCGGAAATATTTTCACCGTCAAAGCGGAATGCTTTAGCTGTGCCCTCAATAATCTGAGCGCCGCTCTGAGTAGCATTTTTAACAAGCGCATCTACTATGTCAACCGCCTTGTCGGACTGAGGGAAAACGCGGTTGCCGCGCTCGATCTTGGTGGGCACGCCCATTTCCTCAATAAGCGCAATAGTATCAAACGGCATAAATGCGGAAAATGCAGAGTACATAAACCGCGGATTTGTAACCACATTGCCAATGAGCTCATCGAGGTCAAAGCAGGCGTTTGTAACATTACAGCGACCCTTGCCCGTAATCATAACCTTGCGGGCAGGACGGCTGTTTTTTTCAATTATAACAGTATGATTACCGCGCTTTGCGGACTCGGCACCTGCAATCAGACCTGCCGCACCGCCGCCGATAATTACAACATTTTTATCACTCATAAGCAAGTATTATATATTACTGTTCACTGTCTGTCAATTGTTCTGACAGCGACTCCCACTCCTCGTAAAGCGCGTCGCGGTGAGTTGTCTTTTCATCGAGCAGTGCGGTAAGTTCCATAAGCTCCTCGTAGCCTGCCGAAGTGAGCTTTGACTCAATGTCCGCTATCTCCTCTTCGGTCTGTTCGATTTCCTCCTCGCACTTCTTCAGCCGAGTTCTGGCTTTTCGGAGTTTCGCCTGCTGCTCTTTACGCATTTTGTAATCGTTTTTGCGAGGCTTTTCAGCAGCTTCCACGCTTGTTTTATCAGGTATTTGCTCAGCTTGTTTCTCCATGTACCTGTCATAATCGCCTATGTACTCCTTTACACCGTCCGGCTTAAGTTCAAGAATTCTGGTTGATAATTTGTTTATAAAGTATCTGTCGTGCGATACAATAAGCATTGTGCCGCTGTAGTCGAGCAGCGTGTTTTCAAGTTCCTCGCGTGAAAATGCGTCGAGGTGATTTGTCGGCTCGTCAAGCAGCAGGAAGTTGAATTTGCCGAGCATCAGTTTTAAAAGCGCAACCCTTGCACGCTCGCCGCCCGAGCACTCGGACAGGTTTTTATAAACCTCGTCGCCCTTGAACAGGAACGCCGCAAGCGCGCTCCTGACGCTTGTTTCCGTCATTGCGGGGAAGTTTGACCAGACCTCCTCAAGCACTGTTTTGGTAAGGTCGAGCTTAGCCTGCACCTGGTCAAAATAGCCGCAGAAAACATTTGTGCCGAACTTGAATGAGCCGCCGTCCGCAGAGTAATCCTGCATCAGAATCTTAAGCAAAGTTGTTTTGCCGCAGCCGTTATCGCCGAGCAGGAACACCTTTTCTCCCCTGCGGATATTGAAGTTAACGTCCTTGAATATTTCCTTGTCACCAAACGACTTTGCGAGGTCTTTTACATCGAGCACGTCCTCGCCGCTGATAGCCTTCGGTGTGAAGTCAAAGCGGATTTTCTCGACCATTTTGTCGGGAACAACAAGCTGCGCTTTGATACGCTCAATGACCTTTTCCTTACTCTCGGCAGTTTTTATATTTTTCTCGCGGTTCCACTGGCGCTGCTGGGCGATTATGCCCTCAAGGCGCTCAATCTCCTTCATATCGTTCTCGTACTTTTCCTCAATCGCCTTTTGCTCGGCGGCTTTTTTAACGAGAAACTCAGAGTAATTGCCTATGTATGAGCGGCATTTGCCGTTTTCAATCTCAACGGTTTTAGTCGTGATTTTATCGAGGAAATATCTGTCGTGGCTGATGATAAGCGCCGCGCCTGGAAAGTCCTTGAGGAAGCCCTCAAGCCACTCCACAGCCTTAATGTCAAGGTGGTTGGTAGGCTCGTCAAGCAGCAGAAAATCAGCCTTTGAAAGCAGTAATTTAGCAAGTATCAGCTTTGAGCGCTGACCGCCCGAGAGCTTTGAAGTCATCATATCAAACTCGCTCTCGTCAAAGCCGAGTCCTATGAGCGCCGAGCGCGTCATACTTTTATACGTCAGTCCGCCGTCACGCGTGAATCTATTGTTGAGATAGTCCTGCCGTTCGATGTTCTTTGTCTGGTCGCCGATTCCCTCGCGCAGGTTGTAATTAACCTCGGCAAGCTCGGTTTCAATCTGAATAAGGTCGTCAAACACGCTGACAAGCTCGTTCCATATAGTTCTGTTTTCGGAGCAAGTGTGCTGTTCCATATAGCCGACAGTGGCGTTTTTGCCGATAAAGCATGCGCCGCTGTCCGGAGTATAATCGCCCTTGATTATCCTGAAAAGTGAGGTTTTGCCTGCGCCGTTAACGCCGATAAGACCGACCTTTTCTTTTTCTTTAATGTCAAAAGACACACCGTCAAACAGTGTGTTTTCACCAAAAGAAAGTGTTAAGTTCTGGACATCTAAAACAGCCATTTTAACTCCGAAAATCTTTAGTCAATATATTTTAACAGAAATTGACTTGAAAGTGAAGTAAATTTTTGATATTATTTGTATATTATTAAAATTAAAGGTGATATTATGGAAATATTGAGGCTCAATCCTGTTTTTAAGGATTATATCTGGGGCGGCAACAGGCTCAAAGACGACTTTGGGTTTGACACAGGGCTTGACAAAACTGCCGAGGGCTGGATGCTCTCCTGCCATGAAGCCGGTATGAACACTGTCTGCGGCGGCGAGTTTTACGGCAAAACGCTGAGCGAGGTAATTGAAGCAGAGGGCGCGGAAAAGGTATGCGGCACAAACTGTATGCGCTTTCCGTACTTCCCTGTTCTTATCAAATTCATTGACGCTAAGGACAACCTTTCCATTCAGGTAC
Source organism: uncultured Bacteroides sp. (assembly GCA_964480285.1). Lineage (GTDB taxonomy): Bacteria > Bacillota > Clostridia > Oscillospirales > Acutalibacteraceae > Eubacterium_R. The sequence continues at coordinate 1,152 of CAYZPT010000096.1, read as the reverse complement.
ACCCTGATGATGAATACGCGCGCAGGGTTGAAAATGAATTCGGCAAAACTGAAATATGGTATGTGCTTGACGCGGCAGACGGCGCTGAGCTGATTTACGGTTTTAAGGAAAAAATTACCAAAGACGAATTCAGAACCGCTATTGAAAACGGCACTCTGCTTGACAAGCTCAACAGAGTAAAAGTGCAAAAAGGCGATCTGTTCTTTATCGAAGCCGGCACAGTTCACGCTATCGGCAGCGGCGCTCTGATTGCGGAAATTCAGCAGAACTCAAACTGCACCTACCGCGTATTTGACTACAACAGAGTCGGCGCTGACGGCAAGCCGCGCGAGCTGCATATTGAAAAGGCAGTTGACGTTTCAAAAACCGAGCCGCCAAAGTATCCGGTAAATCACGAAACACCCGGCGAAGCTTCAAGACTGCTCGCTGAATGCGACCTGTTCACCGTTAATAAATACGATGTTACAGATGCGCTTACACTCACTGCTGACAGAGACAGCTTCAACCACATTCTTGTGATTGACGGCAGCGGCGAGGTTGACGGCAAGCCCGTTAAAAAAGGCGATTCGCTGTTCGTGCCCGCAAATTACGGCGATTACAGAATCAGCGGAAATACGGAAATTATTGTTACAAAAATCTGATGAATAAAAAGTCACTCCTCTGTACACAATAGTACAAAAGGAGTGATTTTTTTGAAAATACTTGGCAGAGTTGCGCTGATACTCAACATAATCGGCGGTATTAACTGGGGGCTTATCGGGCTGTTCAAGTTTGACCTTGTTGCGTGGATTTTCGGCGGTCAGGACGCTGTGCTGGCAAGAATTATCTACACGCTTGTGGGTCTTGCGGCAATCTATTGCATCAGCTTTCTGTTCAGGGAACGCTCACTGAACGACTAAAAACGCGGGCATTTTGCCCGTGTTTTAATTATATAAGGGTTGAAAAAACTGCCCCGCATTTCTGCGAGGCAGTCTGAAAGTATTGATTAAAATGAGAATTTCTTCATTTAGATTGTGAAGCCGAAGCCTACGCCGCCTGCGTTGCCGCCTGCGCCTGTATCCCATGCACTGCTTGCATTATCAAGTGTGCCGGATGCTGTAAGCACGTCTTCTGTATTAGCCTGTACTACCTTGAATTCAGGCTCTTTATATT
>CAYZPT010000095.1:0-7981 GCA_964480285.1 uncultured Bacteroides sp. | reverse complement strand
TGCCGTATTCCTCAGCCTCGCCCTCCTCATGATGATGGTGGTGATGGTGATGATGACCGCCATGATGGTGCTCATGATCGTCGTGGTCGTGATGCTCATGGTGGTGCTCGTGCTCGTCATGGTCGTGATGGTGTTCGTGTTCCTTGTGATGATGCTTTTCAAGATCCTCGGTGTTTTCGCCCTCTTCACGCTCCATTGCCTGAATCCAGCCTGCGCTCTCAAGTATCTCCTGATAGTCAAATCTGCCTGTTGAAAGAATATCTTTGACGTCAACGTTGCCGTAATTCGTTTCAATAATCTTTGCCTGCGGCTGCAGCGCCTTGATTACCTCAAGCACCTCGTCGTGCTCTTTTTCGGTAACGTCGTCAATTTTGTTAAGCACGATTGTTGTGCAGTATTCAATCTGCTGAATAAGCAGGTTTTCGATGTCGTCCTCGTCAAGATCTTCGTTCATCAGCGACTTGCCCGAGCCGAACTCGTCCGCCATACGCTTTGCGTCAACAACGGTTGTGATGTTGTCAAGATACGCAACGCCCGGCAGTTTAACGTTTTTATCAGTGCCGTCAAGCATACAGATTGAGCCTGCAATCGGTCCCGGCTCGCATATACCCGAAGCCTCGATAAGAATGTAGTCAAATTTCTTTGTCTTTGCAAGGTCGATAATCTGATTCATCAGATCAACCTTGAGCGTGCAGCAGATACAGCCGTTTGAAAGCGGAACAAGCTCGCCGTCCTCCTGCGTAACTGCACCGCCTTTTGCAATCAGCGACGCGTCGATGTTAACCTCGCCGATATCGTTAACGATAACCGCAACCTTGTATCCTTCCTGATTTGCAAGCACGTGATTGAGCACAGTCGTTTTGCCTGCGCCGAGATATCCCGTAATCAGCGAAACAGGGATAAGCTTCTTTTTATTTAACATAGCTTTTACCTCTTAACCGTTTTGATTTTCAACTTCGTATGATAACACCATTTTTTGTACTTGTCAAACTTATTGACAAATAATGTTAAAAATAATATAATGAGGGTCGGGAGATGAAATTTATGGAAAATTTGAAGCTTAACAAAAACCGTTCGCTCTGTCTCGCGGCGATAATTATTACAGTCGCGTGTCAGGCTATTGAAAAGATTCTTGAAGTTGCAGTTCACCCGGGGCAGACAATAGGTCTGATCTGTGCAATGCTGTATACACTGTGCGTAGCGGTTGTATATTACATAATCACCAAGGGCACAAGCTCATTTATGGGTATACTTGCAGCGCTTATAGCATTTAAAATGATGCCCCCGCCGATTACATACCTTACAAGAGTTTCGCCTGACGGTGCAATGCTCTATTTCATTGTGCAGAAGGTAGCTTTGATACTGTTTGCAGTGCTTGTTTACAAGTTCTACCGCGAGCAGGAAACACCGCGTGCAATCAAACCTCTGCCGATTCTTGTAATTGTGTTGGCAGTACCGTTCTTTAACGAGATTTCTTCATTCACAAGCAGTTATCTTCAGTTCAAAACGGGTAGTGTGATTCCTTCGTATCTGGCTCAGTACGCTTGTTATGCGGCTGCTGTTTTAATCACACTCGCCATTGCTTACACAAGCGGCAGGGAAAGTATGCGCTTTGCAGCATATTTTGAATTCTGCGCGCTCGGTATTAACACCTGCCGCCAGCTTGGCAAGCTCGGATATTATATCGCTACCGAGCATCAGCTCAGCAAGAGCACAGCCCTCTGGATAGTTGTTCTTGTCGGTCTTGCGGTAGTTAACTTCATTATGCTGAACAAAAGCAAAAAGGCAGAAGAATAAAATCTGCTATATAAAGTAGATAAAAAATACTTGACAAATAGAATTTAATATATATAATAGTCAATGTACGAATACAAACTAAAACGAAGTGGGCCACGCGGTCCGCTTCTTTTTGTAGCAGTTGTAGCGGATAACAAACCGTACAACACACGCTTAGTCGAGACGCAAAAGTATCTTACGACTAACGACTAAAAACTCAAAACTAAGAACGGAGTGATTCTTTGGCAAAACCAAATACTGTGCAGAAGGTTACTGAAATTGTAAAGCCTTTTGCAGACGAGCTCGGGCTTGAAATCTGGGATGTCACCTTCAAAAAAGAGGGCAACGAATGGTATCTCAGGATTTTCATTGACAAAGAGGGCGGCGTGAATATCGACGACTGCGTTGACCTTACGCATGCTGTGTCAAAACCGCTTGACGACGCGGACCCGATTTCGCAGAACTATATGCTCGAAATCAGTTCGCCCGGTGTGGAGCGTGAGCTCAAGCGCGATGAACATTTTGAAAAATACATCGGCTCGCCCGTTATGGTGCGCACAATCAGACCGGTTGACGGCGTGCGCGATTTCAACGGTATACTCACAGGTTATGAGAAAAAACAATTATCAGTCGAACTTCAGGACGGCAGCGTGATGACCTTTGATAAAAAGGACACTAACTACGTCAAGCTCGATGATTTTGATATAAATGATTTTGTTTAACCACGATTAATTATAGAAAGGAATGATTTAGAAAAAATGAGCAAGGAATTTTTTGAAGCAGTAAAAATGCTTGAAGCAGAAAAAGGCATACCGGCAGATTATCTTTATGAAAAAATCTCTGCCGCAATCGTAGTTGCCGCAAAGCATGACTTCGGCGGCAAGGATATCGTCCACTGCGATATCGACCCCGAAAAACAGAGAATTAAAGTTTACGTTACCAAAAACGTAGTTGAAGAAATTGAGGACGAGGACACAGACCTTACCCTTGAGCAGGCGCAGATGATCCGTAAGTCTGCAAAGGTAGGCAAGACTATCGACATTCCGCTCAAAACAAAGAACTTCGGCAGAATCGTTGCACAGACTGCAAAGCATGTTATCCGTCAGGGTATCAAAGAGGCTGAGCGCGGTCAGATGCTCAAGGAATTCCAGAGCAAGAATCAGGAACTCCTCACTGCAAAAGTCAGCCGCGTTGATCCCGTAACAGGCAACGTAACGCTTGAAATCGGCAAGAACGAGGCTATCCTGCCAAAGGCAGAGCAGGTGCCGGGCGAAGTATTTGAGGTTGGCGACATGACAAAGATTTTTGTCGTTGACGTCAGGGAAGGCAACAAAGGTCCAAAGATTATGATTTCTCGCACACATCCCGGTCTTGTACGCCGTCTTTTTGAAACAGAAGTTCCTGAAATTTTTGACGGCACTATCGAAATCAAGTCAGTATCCCGTGAGGCAGGCAGCAGAACAAAGATTGCAGTTCTTTCCAAGGAAGAGGATGTTGATCCGGTAGGCTCCTGCATCGGTCCGAGAGGTCAGCGTGTTTCAAATATCGTTGACGCGCTCGGCGGCGAGAAGATTGATATTGTCAAGTACAGTGATGACCCGGCAGAGTTCGTTGCAGCAGCGCTTGCACCGTCAGATGTTGTAAGCGTTGAGATTCTCGACGAAAGTGCAAAGTCCTGCCGAGCAACTGTTCCGGACGATCAGCTTTCGCTCGCAATCGGCAACAAGGGACAGAATGTCCGCCTTGCAGCAAAGCTTACAAGCTGGAAAATCGATATCAAGCCTGAATCAGGCTTTTACGAGGGTTAATAATGAAACCTAAAAAAATACCTATGAGAAAATGCACCGGTTGCGGTGAGATGTTTGACAAGCGCACTCTTGTGCGTGTAGTCAGATCTCCCGAGGGGGAAGTCAGTCTTGACCTCACAGGCAAAAAATCGGGCAGGGGCGCATATGTCTGCAAAAATGCGGAGTGCCTCAAAAAAGCCCGCAAGAAAAAAGCCTTTGAGCGTGCGTTTGACACAGTGATTGACGACGGTGTTTACGATAAGATGGAAGAAGAAATCAACAATGAACAGTAAGAAGTACATCAGTATGCTCGGTATGGCAAGGCGTGCCGGCAGGCTCTCAATGGGGCACGATATGGCGCTCGGCGCCGTTAAAGGCGGCAAGGCAAAGCTCGTTGTTTTTGCAAGCGATATATCACCCCGACTTGTTAATGAGTTTGAACGCGCCTGCAAAGATGGCAAAAGTCCGATTCCCTGCATACAGATAGAAGAAACGATCAACGACCTTCATCGTTTCCTCGGCTACAAAGCAGGTGTGCTTACCGTTGATGATATCAATTTTTCCACACGAATTTATGAGTTAATCAGGGAGGAAAATGTCTATGTTGATAAAGGTTAAGGTTTCCGACGTCGCAAAAGATTTCGGAAAACAGAGCAAGGAGGTTGTTCAGATCCTTTCCGATTACTGCGGAGGTGCGGCTAAAAAGCCTTCGTCAGTGCTCGAAGAGGAAGAACTCAATGTCCTTTTTGATAAAATAACACAGGATAACAGCGTTGAGAGTTTTGACGCTTATTTCGCTACGCGAAAGCCGCAGGAAAAGACTGCGGAAAAGAAGCCGGCTAAGCCGAAGGCAAAGAGCGACTCCAAGGCTAAAAAGCATCAGAGCCAGGCGGCTATTCTGCAGATGGCAGAGCAGGCAGCTAAGCGCGCAGAGGAGAAAGCAAAGAAAAAGGCAACGCAGACTCCGCAGGCGAGAACAAAGGGCGAAGCGCGCCGTATCGACACAAGAGCAAACAATGTCGACCTCGAGAAATACAACCAGAAGTACGAGGATATTGCGCCTGCAAGCAACTACAACGACAATCAGAAAAAGCAGAAGCTCAACCAGAAGTCGAAGCAGTACAGGAAGAAAAGACCTGTTTCCCGCAAAAAGGAGACCGAGGCTCAGCGTCTTGCACGTATTGCAGAGCAGCGTAAAAAGCAGCAGATTAAGATTGAGATTCCTGAGGAAATCACAGTCGGCGAGCTTGCTTCAATGCTCCGTATCACAGCAACCGAGGTTATCAAGGAGCTTATGAAGCTCGGTATGATGGTAACCGTTAATGAGGTTATCGACTTTGAGACTGCTGAAATCGTAGGCACAGAGCTCGGCGCAAAGGTTGAAAAGGAAGTTGTTGTTTCAATCGAAGAGCAGATTATCGAGGTTGAGGATGAGAACGACGAGAACGCTATCCCGCGCTCACCCGTTGTCTGCGTTATGGGTCATGTTGACCACGGTAAAACTTCTATCCTCGACGCAATCAGAAATACAGACGTTACCTCAACCGAGGCAGGCGGCATCACGCAGGCTATCGGTGCATATCAGGTAACTACTGCCGACGGCGACAAGATTACATTCCTTGACACACCCGGTCACGCAGCGTTCACCGCAATGCGTGCAAGGGGTGCGATGGCAACCGATATCGCTGTGCTTGTTGTAGCGGCGGATGACGGTATTATGCCGCAGACTATCGAGGCTATCAACCACGCCAAGGCAGCAGGCGTTGAAATCATTGTTGCCATCAACAAAATGGATAAAGAGGGAGCAAATCCCGACAAGGTTATGCAGCAGCTCACCGAGCACAATCTCGTACCCGAGGAGTGGGGCGGCGACGTTATCTGCGTACCCGTTTCCGCAAAGACAAAGATGGGTATCGACAAGCTGCTTGATACAATTAACCTTGTTGCAGAGATGTGCGAGCTCAAGGCTAATCCCGACCGTACGGCTAAGGGTGTTGTTATCGAAGCTAAGCTCGACAAGGGCAGAGGTCCTATCGCAACTCTGCTTGTACAGAACGGTACTCTCAAGTCAGGCGATGTTATCATCGCAGGCACAGCAGTCGGTAAGGTGCGTGCTATGACTGACTTCCGCGGTAAGAAGATTAATTCCGCAGGTCCGTCGGTTCCCGTAGAGATTATGGGTCTTGACTCCGCACCGATGAGCGGCGATCTGTTCAATGCCGTATCTGATGAAAAGCTTGCGCGCCGCCTTGTTGAGCAGCGTAAGGAAGAGGCTAAGGAAGAAGAATTCAAGGCATTCCAGAAGGTTACTCTTGACACCCTGTTTGACACTCTTCAGGAGGGCGAACTCAAGGAGCTTAACATCGTTGTTAAGGCTGACGTTCAGGGCTCTGTTGAGGCTGTTAAGCAGTCGCTTCTCAAGATTGAAAACGACGAAGTCCGCGTTAAGATTATCCACGGCGCAGTCGGCACAGTCAGCGAATCTGACGTTATGCTCGCTGCCGCTTCAAATGCTATCATCGTCGGCTTCAACATCGGCGTTGACGTTGCCGCAAAGGACAATGCAGAGCGCGACGGTATCGAAATTAAGACTTACGACATCATCTACGACGCAATTGAGGATATTGAAAACGCTATGCGCGGAATGCGTGCGCCCAAGTACCGCGATGTTGACACAGGTACGGTTGAGGTGCGCGAGGTTTACAAGATTTCCTCCGCAGGCACAATCGCAGGTTCGCTTGTCACATCGGGTCACATCAAGCGCGACGGTAAGGTGCGCGTAGTGCGTGACGGTAAGCAGATTGCAGATGTTGAGCTTGCCAACCTCAAGCGTTTCAAGGACGATGTTAAGGAAGTTTCATCAGGTTATGAGTGCGGTATCTCACTCAAGGGATTTGACGACATCCGCGAAGGCGACGTTCTGGAAGCGTATATCGTAGAAGAGTATAGGGATTAAATGAATTGAAAATGGAGAATGGAGAATGGAGAATTAAGGGTGCTGCGCACGGCTATTATATAATGGGTGAGGGCGGAGCCCTCCCGAAATTCTCAATTCTCAACTCTCAACTCTCCATTTTTGAACGGAGTGAAAATGGCTGGTTACAGAATTGACCGTATAACCGAGGACATCAAGCGCGAGCTGACTATTATTCTGCGCGAGGTAAAAGACCCGCGCGTCAGCGATATGATAAGCATTGTCAAGGTTGATGTCAGCGGCGATCTCAGTTATGCAAAAATATATATTTCGGCTCTGGAGGGAGAGGAAGTTGCCAAAGAATCCGTAAAAGGACTCAAGGCGGCTTCGGGATTCATCAGGCGCAGGCTCGGCGAATCCCTGCACCTCCGCAAAACGCCGGAACTCCGCTTTGTTGCGGATACATCGATTGAAAAAGGCTTTGAGCTGTTTAACAAGCTAAAAAGCATTGAGGCTAAAAGTGATGAAAAAGATTAATGTTGAAAAATGTGCGCGTATGCTTAAAGAAAAGGACAACGTCCTTATTCTTACACATGCCCATCCGGACGGTGATACCATCGGCTGCGGCTTTGCGCTGTTTCTTGCGCTGAGGCAGCTTGGCAAAAAAGCGCGCGTTATCTGTGATGATGAACTTCAGGAAAAGTATATGAAGCTCATTCCCGGATGCCGTGAAATGCCCGAGTTTGAAGAGGAGTTTATTGTTTCCGTCGACGTGGCAACAGAGCATCTTTTGGGATCGCTTGAGGAAAAATATGCAGGTAAAATTGATCTGTGTATCGACCATCACGGCACAAACACGCAGTATGCGGAATATCTTCTTTTAAACGCGGACGCTGCAGCGGCTTGCGAAATTATGATAAAAGTCATTAAGGCAATGCGCGTTAAGATTGACAAGCCGATTGCAAACGCCCTGTTCATCGGCATCACTACCGACACGGGCTGCTTCCGCTATGCAAGCACCACTTCAAACACCTACCGTGCAGCGGCAGAGCTCATTGATCTCGGCGCTGACAATGCAACGATTAACCGCATTATGTTTGAAACTAAAACAAAGACATACGCAGCTCTTGAGCGCCTTGCGATTGAGGGTATGCAGTTCTTTGACCGCGACCGTATCTGCGTGATTACCGTTACGCAGGATATGTACAGGCAGAGCGGCTCATCAGAGCAGGAGACAGAGGCAATTGCACCGCTTACACGTCAGCAGGAGGGTGTTGAAATCGGACTCACTATCCGCGAAAAAGAGGACGGCACCTGCAAATGCTCAATCAGAACTCTTGACAGTGTAAATGCCGCAGATTTTGCAGCATACTTCGGTGGCGGCGGACACAAGCAGGCGTCTGCCTGCCGTTTTGACTGCGGTGTTGAGGAAGCAAAAAAACTGCTTGTTGCAAAAGCAAGCGAAGTATTAGGAATGTAGAATTGAGAGTTGAGAATTGAGAAT
>CAYZPT010000094.1:0-8058 GCA_964480285.1 uncultured Bacteroides sp. | reverse complement strand
TCGCCTTTGTTGTTTAATATATTTCATCGCCTGAATGTATGTACTGCAGCTGCTCACCCATAATGCTTTTCATTTCCTCATACGCTGCAATTCCCGTGCAGTGGCAGGTGTAAAATTTTGACGGGTATTTGCGCAGCTCGTTTGCGATTTGCCTTACCTCGCCGAGCTCGCCCTCCGTGTATTCGCGCTTTACCATAAGATGAAAACCGCTGATTACCGCGTCGGGAGCAGAGCCGTATTTGGCTATGTACGCATCCATAATGCTGAGTATTCCGTTGTGGGCGCAGCCCGAAATCAGCACGCGCTTTTTGCCGTCTTTGATAACGAGAGACTGCTCGTGAACAAAATCATCCCTGATATATCCGCCGTCCTGTTTTATCAGCAGGCGATTGTTGGTAAAGGGCAGCTCGTGGCTTCTGTTTTTAATCGTAAAGAGTTCAAGCTCATCGTCAATCACCGCGTCGCCCTCAACAAATTTCACCTGTGAGAGCGCGGGTATTTCTTTATCTATGCCTATATATCTGAAACGCGCGTCTCCCGCCGCTTCGCCGTCGTCGGCATAGTAATCGCCGACTGCCGACTTCTGCATATAGATTGCGGCACTGTTATTCAGCTTTGAAAACGGAATAATACCGCCCGAATGGTCGTAATGACCGTGGCTTAATATAACCGTGTCAACCCTTTTCAAATCAATGCCGAGATGCGCGGCATTATCGAGCGTCGCCTCGCTCGGACCGAGGTCCATCAGCACTCTGTGGCTCGGCGTTTCGATATAGAAGGAAAGACCGTGTGCAAAGGCACAGCCACTGTTCCCCTCTGTGTTTTCAATTAAATTAACTATTCTCATATTATTTGCATCCGTGCTCACCGCAGGTATGTCCCTCGCCGTGCTCGTGGTCGTGGTGATCGCATTTAACGTCCTGCTTTTCGATTTTTCCTGCAAGAAAAGCAAGCAAAACGCCGTCGGCTGCGCCTGCGTTACCTGCATAAACCTCAATACCGTTTTCAGCAAGCGCGTCCTGCGCACCCTGACCGATACCGCCGCAGATAAGCACGTCAACGCCGTTTTCCTTTAGAATTTCCGCAAGCGCGCCATGCCCCTGACCGTCGGTTGACTTAACCTCGGCGGCAACGATATCGCCCCATTCGTCCGTTTCGTAATACTTAAACGCCTCGGACTTTCCGAAATGCTGAAAAACCATTCCGTTTTGATAAGTTACTGCAATTTTCATTTGTTATTACCTCTCATTAATCCAAATATCAACCGAATCGCCGTCGGTTTTATTCAATTGCTCTCTGATTGATTTCAAAACTCCGATTGATTTAACCTCGGCAAATCGATTTTATCGTGCTAATAGCTTTAAGAATCTTTTGTCGTTCATCTGCTCGTTTGTCAGGTATTCGCCGTTAAAGAAAAGGGCATAATTTGTAATCGGCGTCGGTGCGTTTTGCGCAGCCGTTTTATCGGTCAAATGAATCGCTTTGAACGGCACACCCTGTTCCTTTGCTGTCTTTTCAACAATCGGAACGTACTTTGCGTTAAACGGGCACTGAATTGTGTAATAAAGCACATAACCGCCATCGTCAATATGCGGATGCTTTGCACATTCTTTGAAGCACGGTTTTTCCGCACCCTTTTCAAACGGCAGATGCCAAAGCTGAATACCATTATCCGCCTCATCGCAAACCTCAAAACCTTTATATTTCATATACTTCGGGTCGGCAAGAAACGGCTTTTTCTTCGCAGAAGACAGAATACACAAGCCCTGCTTGCCCTTGCTTTTGCTATCCGCAATACATTCGTCGAGCAAATCATTTGAATAACCGTGACCTTTAAACGAGCCGGAAACCCAGAGGCAGTCAATGAACATATAGCCGTCCGCCTCAATTGGATTCCATGCGTTTTCGGCAGGAATATATTCAATAAAGCATTTTCCTCTTTCTACGCTTTTCAGAAAAACAAGACCTTCGTCAAACCTGTCCGAAAGCCATGCCTTTTTAGAAGCAACCTGTACGTCGTTATTGTTTGAAATCGCACAGCAGATATGCTCGCTTTCAATATTCTCTTTTGTTACTCTAATGTATTCCATGTAATGTCCTCGCTAATTTTATTCTTGATTCTATTATACCACAACATCCGGCGACTCTCAATAACACTTTTCAAAGCTGCGGAATAGTGATATAATACAAGGCGAGGTTATGGATATGAAAAAGCGAACGAGAATTATTGTTGCGATTCTTGTTGCCGTTATTGCGGCGCTTGGAATTGCAATGGGGATATATGCAAACGATTACTACCGCGCAGTTGATGTGGAGGATTACATAACAAGCAGCGAAGCGGTAACGGTGACACATATTGACGAGGGATATTTCTTTGACGGTCCCAGCGAGGACAAAGCACTGATTTTCTACCCGGGTGCAAAGGTGGAGGAAACGGCGTACGCACCGATTATGAAATCGCTTGCCGAACAGGGCGTTGACTGCTTTCTGATAAAAATGCCGATGAAGCTCGCTATTCTCGGCGCCAACAAAGCGGACGACATCCGTGCAAATTATGACTATGATAACTATTATCTTGCAGGGCACTCCCTCGGCGGCGCGATGGCGGCGAATTATGCAAGCGAGCACCTGAACGACTATGCGGGTTTGTTCCTTCTCGCAGCGTATCCGACTAAGGATTTGACCGCTGCACGATTACCAATCGTGTTCCTTTACGGCGACAATGACAAGGTGCTGAATCGCGAAAAACTTGAAGTTGGGTTCACACTCGCACCTGACAATTATCAAAAGGTAGAAATCGCGGGCAGCAACCACGCTCAGTTTGGCTCTTACGGTGCACAGGACGGCGATGGCACAGCAACGATAACACCCAAAGAACAATGGCAAATCACAGTTAATACAATAATTAAAAAGATAGAACAATAATTATGAAAACACTAAAAAGTCTAAAGAATATAAACTTAAAACTGTTTGCGGCTCTGCTTGTTATGGGCTTATGTCCGACAGTGTACGTTACCGTGCGCACCTTCTTCCTCGGTCAATTGCCGGGCGAGTGGGCATTTTCAATCGCAGGTCAGCTTTCGTGGGTAAGTCTTATTTACGAAATTATCAACGAGGCGATAATTCTACCGCTGTTTTTCTTCGTGGGGAAGATTACAAACGACAAAGCCGAATTCACAAACAGGCTGAAAACAGGAATGCTCACAACGCTAGGCATATACTCCGTTCTGTCGGTTGTTATTATTGTGTTTGCAAGACCGCTTTTGCAATTAATGGCAACTTCGCCCGATATAATTGACGCGTCGGCAACGTATATTCGCATTGAGAGTATAGCAAACATTTTCGGCATACTTTACAGTTTCGCCTGCGTGGCGCTCGTTGCCGTAGAAAAAGAAAAGTTCGTCTATCTCCTGACGTGCATAAAGTTGGTACTGTGTATTGTTTCCGATACTTTTCTTGTTTCGTCACTTCCGTGTTCGGCACAGCTCGGCGTAAACGGTATCGGCGTTTCAAATATTATCGTAAACGCCTGCCTGTTCGCCGTTATTCTCGTAATGCTGAACAGACTCGGTTATAGCGTGTTCGGCAAATCAAAACTATCGTTCGGCTGGATGAAAGCGTTTCTCAAAGTCGGCGGCGTATCGGGTTTCGAATCGCTTGTCCGCAACGTTGCATATATGCTTATGGTTTCGCGTATGGTGAATATGGTCGGCGAGCAGGGCACGTATTGGGTGGCAAACAATTTCATATGGGGTTGGCTGTTGCTCCCTGTTCTGCAACTCGGTGAGCTGATTAAGCAGGAAACGGCAAAGGACGAAAACGCGATTAATAATAACACGAAAGGCTACTTCGCAATCACAGGCGTTATCTGCGTTTTGTGGGTTTTGCTGATTCCGCTTTACAAACCGTTTATGCAGTATGTTTTGAACTTTGACGATGTGGACAAGCTCTTCAATTTAGTAATGATTCTGCTCGGATTCTACATACTGTTTGCGGTGCAGAACGTATTTGATATGACCTTCTACGGAAGAGGCAAAACGAATTATATGCTGTTTGAGTCTGTTGTTACCAACTCGGTTTACTATGGCATCTTCTTTATTCTTTACCTTAAGGGTATATGGATTCCGACTTTAACAGGCATCGCGCTGATGTTCGGCGGTGGAAACGCCTTCGACAGTATCGTTTCAGGTGCTGCATATTATGTTTTCAGAAAAAAGTCAGATTGACAAAATGGCACTTGAGAAAAACAAAAAGAACTAACAGGCATCTGCTTGTTAGTTCTTTTTCATTGCTGAGGTGGATGAGAAACGAGCTTCTATTTTTGCTGTGCAGCTTTCGCTGCTGAGCAAAAACAGGAAGAAGCCCCAGTGGGGCTTCTGTCCGCGAGAGGAGAATCCACCGTCTTGTTTTGAACTCACAAACACGTAACTATATTTAATATATAACACAGTGTTGCATAATTTGTTTTTGTAATATATAATAAAATCAAGAAATTGTAAAGGAGCTTCTTTATGAAAAAGAGGATTTTCACTGCATTGCTTGCAATGCTGATTATTATAACGGCTATTCCGATTGCCGCTCACGCAAGCGACGCGCCCGAAGTTAAAGCTTCAGGAACGGATGCAAGCTTTTTGAGCGGCGCGCCCATCAGCACGGTGCGCATTGATAACTCAAAAATCACAAGGGATAATGTCGTGCTCTATCATCCCGATTACAGCGTTGGTTTTCGCCTTGATGATGACGGATACGTTTATGCTCCGAAATGCGGAGTTAAATCCGGATATACGGGGCTCGCATATTTCACGCTCACCTTTGCAGACGCTGCAATTTTAGCCGACGGAACCCGCAAGAATCTTGTTGTTAGATTCAACGACGTTACAACCATCGGCAAGAGCGGCACCGCATCCTACTATGATTATCTTAAATTTGCCCGCATTACAAACGATGCCAATATGCCCCTTGTTTATGCGCCTTTATCGGTTAATGAAAAAAAGCATATTGCTATCAGAAGCGCAATAACGTTTTCCGTCAGCAATGCTGGCGACAGCGACACGATGATATTCGCCGCAAATCAAATCAACACCAGCCGCATAGGAAATAACAATTTCGCTCAAATCGTGGACGCTTCAGGGCATTATTGCTATTCCGAATCAATGGAACCCCTCGGCGGAATTGCTGACGGCTCGGATATTTACACCACAGAAAACAGCGCGCTGAACGTTGTTGAAGGAAAAACATCGGGAAGCTACGGAATTCGTTTTGTAGGAAGCGGTTCTTTCAGCGGAGATTATTCCGAGGGCTTCGCAACTGTCGGCACTGCAAAAAACGGCTTTTCTTCAAGAGTCTGGAGTTCTGCTGGAACAAACGATGCACCTCTTGAAATCGCATTTTTCACACCTGTTAACGCTTTCTCGCTTGAAACCGCAGCAGGCGAAAAGGGCAGCATTTCTCTTTGGGCAGACGGCACTGTAAACAGCACCGAAGCCGCAGAGCTTAGCGGCGGAACAACTTCGGCACCGATGACCTATTCTGTTCCCGGCGGAAAGGACGTAACCCTTGCTATAACGCCCGATTACGGATATGAACTTGACACTTTAAGCGTTAACGGTCAAACCGCTCAGCCAACAAGCACACAGTATCAGCCAAACGGAGGAGTTTCTTATGAATTGAAAATCTCCGATATCGCAGCCGACACGGCGGTCTGCGCAACCTTCAAAAAAGCGCATATTCACAATCTGAGCTATGTTAACTGCACAAATGACTTTGGCATTGAAGTTATCTGCTCTGAGGACGATTGCCCATGGACAAACAGCAAGCTCACAGTCAGCGCTAACGTTCCTGATAAAATCACCTTTCTTTCCAATCAGTCATCATCAATAACGCTCAGCGGAAAGGATGACCTTGCAAACGCAACGCATAATTACGTTCAGGCAAAACTAACCTATCAAACTATCGGCGAAAACCCGATTGAATACACTTCATTCCCAAACGCTTGCACGGATTATAATGCAGTTATCACGATTACGGATTCAAGGGATCCGAATAACGTTAAGACGCATTCCGTTTCAAAAGCCTTCACTTTTGAAAAGAAGGCACTTGACCCCGCTCTTATCGTTGAAAACTGGACTTACGGCGAGTCGCCCATCAATCCGCGGCTTGCTCTCAGCAGCAACCCCGAACACGCTCTCGTTGCCTATTATTACAAGCCTGAGGGCGCGGATGACAGCGAATACACCACCGTTTTGCCCGTCAACGCAGGAAAATACACTTTAAAGGCAGTACGCCCCGAAACAGCTCACTACAAAGAGGGCGTTGCAATGGGCGGACTCATAATTTACAAAGCGGCTTCAAATCCTGCTGTGCCAACGGGAATAACCGCTGTTTACGGAACAAAGCTTTCCGACGTGGCGCTGCCCTCTAACTGGACTTGGGATAACGGCGAGCAGCTTGTCGGCAACGTGGGAGATAACACCTTCTCGGCAACATACACTCCCGATGATGCAATTAACTACACAACCGTTCAGGCAGATTTAAACGTTAACGTTACCAAAAGACCGATTACTATTACCGCAGACGATAAGAAAAGCTTTAAGGGCTTTGCGCTTGCAGACCTGACCTATACTGCTGACGGCGGAATTATTGAAGGCGACAATCTTGGCATTTCGCTTAACTCTAATGCAAACAACGATGTCGTTGGCAGCTATGAAATCACCGTTGCCGCCGCTAACCCGAATTACAACATAACGCTTGTTGGCGGAACCTACACCGTAAACGAAGCGCCCGAATACAGCTTTATGGGCGATTCCGAAATCGTCTGGACGCAGGGAAGCGAAGAAAGTGCGGACTTCACCATTATCAGCGATATTGAAAACGACCTTGTTTTTGGAAAATTCACCGACCTGAAAATTGACGGCGTTTCCGTTAATAAAAAGAATTATATCGCTTCAAGCGGCAGCCTGAAAATCAGCCTTAAAGCTGATTACCTCAACACCCTTGCCGCAGGCGAGCACACAATTTCTGTTTCCTTTACCGACGGAAACGTTCAGGGAACGCTGAATATTCTTGAAGCACCTCCGATTGTTGATGATGAGGAAAACACAGACGACAACGAAAATGAAGAAACTGCGGAAAACGAAGAAACTGCGGAAAACGAAGAAACTGCGGAAGGCGAAGAAACCGCCGGTTCTGAAAACGCTGCTGATACAAAGAGTTTAACCTCTCCCGCAACGGGCAATAACGCAGAAATTTATTTTTCAGCATTTATAGCTTTTGCATTGATATTACTTGCGACAATCGTGTTCAAAAAGAGATTGTATAGTAATGAAAAGGAAAGACAAAAAACACGAACAAGAGTTTTATAAAAAACTTGATAAAATAACAGAAAATTAGTTTTTTCAAAATCGTGCACCTTTGAAAAATCGTGCATTCAGTAGATTTTGTATCAAAAATGTGGTTGAAAGACATCTTTGTATCACACGGTTGATACAACGGAAAACCCTTGATTTCAAGGGTTTTTTGCTTTTTATGGGCAAAAGGATATAGGGCAAATTGGCTAAAAACAGCCTTTTGCCCTATTTTCTTTGCTTTCGGTGTCATACAGAACAGTAATGTACAAAAAATCCTTTTTTCGCTATAAATAAATTCCCCGATACTCGTGAGAGTATCGGGGCTTTCTGAAAGGTATGATAATTTTGAATTATCTTATTTAACCGTTACTTTTACAGACTTAAGCTTACCGTTGTTTGCAAAGATGTAGATTGTGCATTTGCCTTTGCCTACTGCCTTAATCTTTCCGTTCTTATCAACGGTTGCAACTGCTGTATTGGTTGACTGATAGCGGATCTTTGCTACATGCTCAACACCCTTCTTCTTGCTGTTTTCAAGAACAAGAGTCGGCTTGATGGTTGCGGTCTTGTTAACTTTAAGCGTGTAAGAAGACTTCTTAACCTTGATTGCTTTAGCGTTGGTGTGCTTGTTAGCCTTGCCGGCAATATGCATATTAACGCCCTGCGAAGCTGAATTGCCGGGTCCGGGAATTATCGGTGTGTCGTAATCACC
>CAYZPT010000093.1:4890-8080 GCA_964480285.1 uncultured Bacteroides sp. | reverse complement strand
CGCAGTACAACGGCCTTGAGGCTATGTACAAAAAGTACAAGGAGCAGGGCTTCGAAGTGCTCGACTTCCCGTGCAATCAGTTTGCATTCCAGGCAAGGGAGAGCGACGAGGGTATCAATCAGGTTTGCTCACGCAAGTTCGGCACAACCTTCCCGAGATTTAAGAAAATCAAGGTTAACGGCAAGGACGCTGACCCGCTTTACAAGTATCTTGTTGAGCAGACAGGCGGCGCAAAAATCGGCTGGAACTTCACAAAATTCCTCATCGACCGCGAGGGTAATATAGTTGAGCGTTTTGGTTCAAAAGTAACACCTGAGGAAATCGAAGCAAAAGTTGAGGCAATCTTATAATTCCGCCTTACGAATTCCTGATTCCGAATTGAGGTAAAATATGTATGATGTTATAATTATCGGCGCTGGGCCGGCAGGCATTTCGGCGGCGCTGTACGCAAAACGCGCAAACAAGAGCGTGCTTGTGCTGTATCTCGGCGAATCACAGCTTGAAAAGGCGCATATGATTGATAATTACTACGGCTTTGTCGGCGGTATCACCGGTAAGCAGCTCTATGCAGACGGCATCGCGCAGGCTGAGGAGCTCGGCGTTGAGGTAAAAAACGAGGAGGTAACTCATATTCAGATGACCGCCTCGATGACCTATGAGGTTGATGCCAACGGAGAAAAATACGAGGGCAAAACGCTGATTCTTGCCACTGGCAACAAAAAAATTCGCCCCAACATCAAGGGCGTGCTTGAATACGAGGGCAAGGGCGTGAGCTACTGCGCTATCTGCGACGGGTTTTTCTACCGCAAAAAGACCGTTGCAGTGCTCGGCGACGGCGACTATGCGCTGTCTGAAGCCGGCGACCTTGAAAATATTGCGCAAAAGGTGTATATTATAACTGACGGCAAGCCCGCGCCCGACACCGATAAGTACGAGGTGATTACCAAGAAAATCGCCGAGGTTAAGGGCGAGGCAAAAATCAGCACCGTTGTTTTTGACGACGGCAGTGAGCTTGCAATCGACGGACTGTTCGTTGCGCTTGGTGTTGCAGGCGGTGCGGATTTTGCCAAAAAGCTCGGTATTGCGCTTGACGGCGACAGCATCAAGGTCAATGCAGATATGAGCACAAACATCCCGGGAGTTTACTCCTGCGGCAACGTAACCGGCGGACTTTTGCAGGTTTGCAAGGCTGTTTACGAGGGTGCCGAGGCAGGACTTTCGGCAGTTAAATATCTAAAGAGCAAGGAGAACTAATTATGGTTAAAGAGATTACAGAAGCTAATTTTGAAGCAGAGATTTTGAATTCAGGCAAAACTGCACTTATCGATTTTTACGCAGTATGGTGCGGTCCGTGCAAGATGATGTCACCCGTTGTTGACCAGATTGCAGAGGAAAATCCCGACATCGTAGTCGGCAAAATCGACGTTGACGAAAACGAAGAGCTTGCTGAAAAGTATGAGGTTATGTCAATCCCGACAATCCTTGTTATCAAGGACGGCAAGGTTGCTGAGACCTTCATCGGCGTTACACCGAAGGAAAACATCGTAGCTGCAATCGGATAATACAAATTCAACTCAAGGCACCCTCGCGGTGCCTTATTTGGTGATTATATGAAAAAGATTAAGATTATTTCAGCCATACTTGCAGTTGTTCTTTTGTTGTCGTCTTGTGCAAAAAGCGAGCCTACGGTCAAGGCGGAGCCCGAAAACTTCAAAACAAATTATACCTTTGTGTTTGTGCACGGCCTTTCGGGCTGGGGCAGTTACGACGCGCGCAACAAATACCTCAAGTACTGGGGTATGCGCGGCGGCGATTTGATGAAGTATCTCAACAATGAGGGCTTTACCTGCGTGAGTGCGTCAGTCGCACCGCACGGCAGCGCGTGGGACAGAGCGTGCGAGCTGTATGCGCAGCTTACCAGCAGCGTGGTTGACTACGGTGCGGAGCACAGCAAGCGCTGCAAGCACGAGCGCTTCGGCACGGATTATTCCAAAAACCCGCTTGTTGAAAAGTGGGACGCGGAAAACAAAATCAACCTGCTCGGTCACTCCTTCGGCGGCGCAACTGTAAGGCTGATGAGCGAGCTTATGGCAAACGGCAGCGAAGCCGAGCAGAAGGCGACGGATAAGGACGACCTGTCACCGCTGTTTGCAGGCGGCAAGGCGGACTGGATTTACAGCATCACAGCGCTTGCGTCGCCGCACAACGGTACAACCGCCTACGATGTGGGCGATGTTGAGGACGATGTTCCTAACACTTTCAAGTACAAAATGCAGGATAAGCTCAACAGCATTATGGCGTCCGCAAACAAAGAGGAAGACGACAGCAGAGCGGATTTTGACAACGCGAATTACGATATGTTGCTCGACAATGCAAAGGCGCTTAATGACAAAATAAGCACGCTTGAAAACGTGTACTATTTCTCCATTCCGTGCTCTTCAACCATCAGGCAGGACGATGGTACATACACTCCCGATGAGAGCAAGACGGAAACCCTCTTTGTCAAGACCTCGCGCCAGATGGGCAAGTTTAAGGAAACCTCAAAAGGCGGAGTTGTTGCCGATGAAACATGGTTTGAAAACGATGGACTTGTCAACACAATCTCCGCACGCGCACCGTTTAACGCGCCGCAGACTGAGTACAAGGAAGGCAGTGTAAAAGCGGGCGAGTGGAACATAATGCCCACCTTTGACGGCGACCATATGTCGCTGCAGGGCGGATTGATGATAAAAAAAGACGTCCGCGATTTTTATACAAAACACCTGTCTATGATAAATTCTCTGTAAAAAAGAACTAAAGACCGAAAGATATTTGCTCTTTCGGCCTTTTTTGCATGAAATTCCTTGTATTAGTGGACAAAAAATAGTATAATGTGTATTAACGAAAGGAAGCATACCCATGAACGCATACGATTTTGATGAAACAATCTTTTACCCCGACAGCGCAATTTCTTTCGCTTTCTGGTGCGCAAAACGCAAACCGAAACTGTGGTTTAATTTTGTGCCCAAGGTTATGAAGTGCCTCGTGCAGTATAAAAAAGGCAAGTTGCCGCGTTACAAACTTGAACGCACTTTTTTCAGTTACTTAACGCAGATTGACGATTTTGACGAGCAGATAAAGCAAAACGAATCAGAACAATTCTCCTCCTGCTGGTGTCTGCCGGAATTGTTCTGCTTCTCCTCAGTATCCG
>CAYZPT010000093.1:0-4880 GCA_964480285.1 uncultured Bacteroides sp. | reverse complement strand
CGATTTTATTATCAGCGCTTCTCCCGTATGTATTATAGCGCCGATTGCAAAGCGTCTGGGCGTAAACTATGTTGCGACGGAATATGACAAGGAGTACGATGTTTTTGTCGACAATCTGATGTATGCAAAGGAAAAGGCGAAGTATATTCTTGACCACGATTTTCCCGTGATAGAGAATTTTTATTCGGATTCTCTGTCGGACACGCCGCTTGCTCTGCTTGCGGAAAAAGCGCACCTTGTCACAAACAAAGCGCAAACGGTTACCGACTGGCCCAAACTTGATGTTGAAACGCTTAAAGAGGTCCGCAAAAAAATTGACACGGGCTGGAATATACATCTGTAAAACAAAACGGTGAACGAATTTTCGTTCACCGTTTATTAATGTTTATCACACCATTTCTTCGGGTTTGAACACCTTGTCAAATTCCTCTGCGCTCAGGAAGCCAAGCGATACGCACGCTTCCTTAAGCGAGATGTTTTCGGCGTACGCTTTCTTGGCGGTTTTCGCCGCGTTTTCGTATCCGATATAGGGGTTCAGCGCCGTTACCAGCATCAGCGAATTGTGCAGGTTGCCGTGCATTTTTTCTCTGTTTGCGGTTATGCCGACTGCGCAGTTCACGTTAAACGACGTCATTGCCTCTGCGAGCAGTCTTGCCGACTGCAGGAAGTTGTAGATTATCACCGGCATAAATACGTTCAGTTCAAAATTGCCCTGACTTGCCGCAAAACCTACCGCCGCGTCGTTGCCCATAACCTGCACGGCAACCATTGTCAGCGCCTCGCATTGCGTGGGGTTGACCTTGCCCGGCATTATTGACGAGCCCGGCTCGTTTTCTGGTATCTTGATTTCGCCCAGTCCGAGCCTTGGTCCGCTTGCCAGCCAGCGCACGTCGTTTGCGATTTTCATTAAATCTGCCGCAAGCGCTTTGAGTGCGCCGTGGGCAAATACGATTTCGTCCTTTGAGGTCAGCACGTGGAATTTGTTTTCCGCTGTGCAGAAAGTCTGCTCAGTGATTCCGCTTATCTTTTCTGCAACCAATGTGTCAAAGCCTGCGGGTGCGTTGAGTCCCGTGCCGACAGCCGTGCCGCCGAGCGCAAGCTCACTGAGCGCAGTTTTTGCATTAGTCAGGAGCTCTGCGTCTTTTTCAAGGCTTGCGCGCCAACCGCTGATTTCTTGCGAAAAGGTAATCGGCGTAGCGTCCTGCAGGTGCGTTCTGCCGCTTTTTACAATGCCTTCATTTTCCGCTTCAAGTCGCTCAAAGGTGCTTTTTAAATCAGAAAGCGGTTTCATCAGCTTGTCAATGCTGAGCACAGCCGCAATGTGCATTGCGGTGGGGAAGGTGTCGTTTGAGCTCTGGCTCATATTCACATCGTCATTCGGGTGGCAGAGCTTTTTGCCTGCAATCTCGTTCGCGCGGTTTGCAATAACCTCGTTCGCGTTCATATTTGACTGTGTGCCGGAGCCTGTCTGCCACACAACGAGGGGGAAGTGCTCGTCGAGCTTACCCTCTGCAACCTCGTCGCACGC
This sequence comes from uncultured Bacteroides sp., assembly GCA_964480285.1. Taxonomy (GTDB): domain Bacteria; phylum Bacillota; class Clostridia; order Oscillospirales; family Acutalibacteraceae; genus Eubacterium_R. The sequence continues at coordinate 3,352 of CAYZPT010000093.1, read as the reverse complement.
CTGACAGATAACAGCGCATTTTTCGTCAGTCATTTTTTCAGGGCGCAGCTCGTTATTAGCAAGCGCAGCCGCCTTTTTCAGCAGACCGAACGCGTGCGTTATCTCGCGCGGCATAGTTTCAATACCCGCGCCGATTTTGAAGTTGTCTTTGCTGCGCTGAGTCTGCGCACCCCAATATTTGTCGGCAGGTACTTTAACCTCGCCCATTGAGTCGTGTTCAATGCGGTAATCCATATTTTACCCCCATAATATTAACGGGCGGGCACAAAGACCCGCCCCTACAGTGATTAATCTTCGGTTCTTCTTTCAGCAAGAGCCTTTGTAATCTTTTCCTTCTTCTCGCCAACAATATCGTACTTGAGAATCGGGAAGATTGAAAGCAGTGCGAGGATACCAGGAACTGCTGTGTATGCAAAGAAGATCAAGTCTTTGTTACAGCTGCTGAAATCCTTAGCCGCAAGTGCGTCATAGTAGCCTGAAGCACCTACAAAGATAAGACCTACAGCCATGCCGAGCGCAAGGCAAACCTTGATTGTGAGCGTAAGGATTGAGTAGCATGCACCCTCGTTTCTCTTGCCTGTTTCGTACTCATAAGCGTCAACACAGTCAGCGGTCATAATCATCGGCATAAGCGTTACAGCACCGAACTGTAAACCGATAAGGAACAGTGATGCGTAGAACAATACAGTGATTACCATATTGCCGTGATACTTCGGCATGAACCAGAAGTGACCGATAACAAACGAGAATATTGAAGCAGCAAAACCGTAAACGGAAAGCAGGATATAAGTTCTTTTCTCATTGAGCTTCTTGATAAGGAACGGGCAGATTGCCATACTGATCATCGATCCGATAGCAGTTACGATACCAAGCACTACAACGAGGTTCTGGCTACCGAGAATGATCGAAGCCGCCTGAACCTGAATGCCCATTGCCATCTGTCTGCCGAAGCCGAGGAAGTAAGAAATAATTACAAGCATAAACGGCTTGTTTGCTTTAAGCGCTGCAAACATTTCCTTAAAACCGATTGTATCGCTTGAAGCGTTTGTTACTCTCTCTTTGTTAATCAGCGGAATGAGCGAAAACAGTGCACAGCCGAAAATTGCAGTGAGTATACCTACAAACAGGAACTCGGGTGCGATCATCGGTGCGTCCTGCTGTCCCTTAGGAACAAATACCTTTGAGCCCTCGGGTACGATAAGGCAAACGATAGGCACGATTACCGCACATGCGGAAAAACCGATCTGTTTTGCTGTGTTTGAGATTGAAACAACGTTAGTTCTCTCAGTCGGGTTCGGTGTGAGCGCTGCCGCAATACCCTGCGACGGTACGTCGCCCATTGTCATTGCAATTGACCAGATAAGGCTTACAATGAAAATCCATACATAAAGTACTACGTTTTTAAACGGAACATTTACAAAAAGCAGTGCTGTAGAGATTAACAGCGGTGCAATTGCGTAAACAATCATTGATTTAAACTTGCCGAGCTTGCTCTTTGAGCGGTCAATCAGATTGCCGACAATCGGATCGGCTGCAGCGGAAACGATTTTTGCCACAAGTATCAGAATTGCAACAACAATTACGTTTGCGCCGAGAATAGAGCCTGAAAACTCTGCCTGGTATGTAAACTGCAATCCTACAATTGCCTGAAAACCGAACAAGCCGAGCGAGTACGCAAGTATCTCTTTAAATTTCAGGTGTTTTTGTTTGGTGATGTCATTAACTTCGTTTGCCATAAATTTTACTCCTTTTCAGTTTTTTGCGGAATATATGTCCACTTGGAAAAACCTTGCGGAACCGTAACAAGCGGCATACACTTGTTATAGTAAATTTTAATGCGCTTTTCCCTCGTCCACCCTGCGCGGTCTTTAAGATAAAAGCCGCTCTGCTGGTCAACCCAGTAATACACTGTAACAGGGTGGTGAATCTCACTTTCAAATTTATCAATGAATTTCTTGAAAAATTCGGTTTCAAACGGTCTGCCGAGGTACATTACCGTAATGTCGGAAAGATCCTGTTTAAACGCGTCTCCTGCGATAATCTCAACATTGTCAAACTGCTTTGCCCAGTCAGCCGCGATAGCAGCAACCTCGGGATTCAGCTCAACGCCGCGGATTTTGCCCTTAAAGCCCATCTCTGCAGCCATAAACGCCAGCACTCTGCCTTTGCCGCAACCGATGTCGGCAAAAACGTCGGTCTCCCCGAATGTATCCGCGCCTATCATCTCACGCAGCGCATAGTACGGTGTGGACTGACTGCCGGTTGCACCCATATCTTTGCGGTGCTCTGACGGCACATAATCGCCCAGCTTTGCACTAACAAGCTTTTGGTCATGCCTGATGTCAAGCCATTCGCTTATTCTTTTTGCATAATTGTTGAATACGCGTATAATTTTATAATTGTATAACTTTTTCATCAGTCCATAAAAATTTCTTTAAAGATGTCGACATTTGCCTTCTTCATAACTGCGCTGAACAGCATTGAGCCGTGAACGGGCATAAGGCGGTTGAAGGCCGACATAAAGAACGAGTCCATACCGTGCACCTGAAGATGATGCTTGCGCTCGATACCGTGCATAATAAGGCGTACCATCTTGTCGCAATCGGTGGAGACCATGTCAATCATTTTCTGTCCCTTGTCGTTGCTCTCGTCAGCCTGATTGCGGAAGATATCCGTTTTTGTAAAACCGGGGCAAACAAGTCCCACATACATTTTGCCGCTGAACTCGCTGCGCAGTGCCTCGGTAAGACTCCTCAGTGCTGTTTTTGACGCGGAATAAACCGATGTGCCTGCAAGTGTCATGAGCGCTGCGGCAGAGTCGATGTTTACGATTGCCGGTGTGTCGGATTCAAGCAGCATCGGCAGCAGGGTTTTGATTGAATACACTGCCGAGTAGAAGTTGATGTTCATTGCCTGCTCGATTTCCTCGTAGGAATATCTGTCAAATCTCTTGAACTTCGGCAGGATACCTGCGTTGTTAATCAGAATGTCAATCTTTGTGCCGTTTGCCTGAAGCTCCTCAGCCAAACTTTCCCAGTTTTCACGCTTTGAAACATCAAACAGCTTGTATGAGAACTGATCTTTGTACTCGTCGCCGAGTTCCTCAACAAATTTGAGCATCTTCGGTTCACTGCGTGCGATGCCGATAACCGTACATCCATGCTTTTTTATTAATGTAGCTGCAACACCTGCACCCATACCGCCGGATGCACCAGTAACAATAGCAGTTTTGCCTTGTAACCAACAAGTACTCATAGATTTCAACCTCCATAGTTGATAGAAATATTAAAAATATTAAAGAGCAGCGGTATGCTCGGAGCCTGTTTCCGCGAGGCTTGCAAAAGAACACAAC
>CAYZPT010000092.1:0-8232 GCA_964480285.1 uncultured Bacteroides sp. | reverse complement strand
CCGATGTGAGCTGCCGTTGTGCCGACAGGCTGTACTGTGCATGCAAGCTGATGTGTATCGCCCGTATTGCCGAAAATGTTGCTTTCGGACAGTTCCATACCCGTTACCGGGAAGTATGCGAACGATACCCATACATCGTCAGTGAACGATCTGCCGAAGTGGTCGGATACCGTACAGGTAATCTTACCGTAGCATGACTTATTTGCAGTCGGTGACGCCACACCCTCATTTGTAACCGAGATATCAGATGTTGATGACTCCCATGTTACCGTCTGATATGATGCGTTGTTCGGATAAAGTCTTACATTAAGGTCAAGCGTTGCGTTCTTGTAGCTTACACCCTCTTTAAGTACGCTGAGGTCGAACTGATAGAACTCTGCTGTTGCCTCACCGTCAAGATAAAGCTCAACACCCTGAAGGTCGGTATACTTTTCAAGTCCGTTGTAAGCCGCCTCAAGAGTTGTATACATTGCGTCAACCTCTTTTTGCGAGTAGCCGGTGCCCTTATTTACCATTGCCTGTGCGGCATTCATTGCGCCGGTGTAAACATCCCATGTATCCGGGAAGTAAGAGGTTCTGTTAAGATTAAGGTCGGTGTACTGCTGAATAAGATTGCGCAGTCCGTCGTAGTTTGTAACAACGTTTACATTACAGGTAGCCTTGAAGCCGCCGTCGTAAGTCGTTGCAGTGATCTGGCAGTCGCCGCCGCAAACGAAGGTAACAACGCCATTCTGGTCAACAGTTGCGATTTCGGGATCGCTTGTTTCCCAGTAAACATTTGAGCAGGAAGCAGCACCAACGCCCGCTGTGCCCTTTGGAGTAACGGTTGCAGTGATTGTCTGCGTTTCGCCGACCTTACCGCCTGTGATTGTGGTTGTATTAAGCTCAACGCCCGTAGCCACAGTTCTTGCAAATGCAACGTAAGCTGTATCGGTGATAACTCTGCCGCTGTAATCCTCCATAGTGCAAGTAATCACTGCAGCAGCTGCGCTGTTTGAAGTCGGCTTACAAACGCCGCTTCTGTCAACAGAAATGCTGCTGTTTGAGGACGACCATGTGATGTCTGAATACATTGCGCCCTTCGGGTTAGTTTTGTATGTGAGCTTGTAACTTGTCTTTGTATAGTTGGTTGTTGAACCGACATTAACAGTTACGTGGTCGTTAATATTCTGACCCTTGTCGCCGGTGATTTCAACCTCGTTAACACCTACAAAACCGCCGAGTTTGAAGAATGCGGAAAGCAGATTTCTCCTCGTGGTGTCAACGTTATCCTGCGAAGCCATTTCCTCATCATAGTAAACGGAATAAGCGAGGTCGAGCTTCTTCATATAATCCTGATAAAGCTTTTTGTTATCCTTTGTTCTGATGATAACCGTGTCCTCGCACAGGTCCATAACCTGCTTGAGTCCCGACTTGTCTGGAAGTACCTTAACGGTAGCCGTGCCGGTGATACCGCCGTCCGCCGCTACGCAGTAAAGTGTTGCTGTGCCGACGTCGTTACCTTTAACAAGTCCGTCGCGGTTGTCGTTTGTCTGCGTCTGAACCGAGAACACGCTCTCGTCTGACGAATACCAGTTACACTTGTAGCATGCATAGCCTGTTGAAGTCCAACTGCCGTCAAAGCCGATTGTGTGAGTTACTTCCTCGGTGCTGCCGTTTGTAACAGTAACAGGATTCTGGTCAACTCTGTTGGAAGTTACATAGTTCTTTGTAACGCAGACTGTGATAACGTTTGATTTAACCTTGCCGTCGTTTGAAACAGCATAGATGTTGAATGTATCTGCAACCTCGTGCGCAGCCTTCTGCTTAACGGAAATGCTGTGCGTGTCGTCGCTGACATCGGTGTTATAGTAACCGTTATCAACAACCCATGTGAGGTTCTGGTTTGTTGCGCTTGCCGGATAAACCGTAGCAGCAAGCTTTGCGCCGTTACCGTTATACGCTTCGGCAACGTTTTTCTTGATAGTTACATACTGATAATCAACGCCGTTGATTGTAACAGTATTATTTCTGTTAATATCGCCGTTTGAAGTTCCACCTGTTACGGATATCTGAATATTTTCAACAGGAATACCGGTGCGTACTTCCTTCTCGGCAATATAACTTGAAATTTCGTAGAAGTTACCGTTTGAAAGCTCATATCCGGTGTACGCCTTCATAGCAATTGTGCAGTAACCGCCGCTGACCGAAGTGTAGTGACCCAAACGGTCAATCTGACCGATACCGTTTGAAACAGGCTCGTCGGTTGCCCATTCATAAGTCGGGTTGCCGTCTTCGTCCTCGCCGGTCCTGATTCCCCAAAGGACATACAGATTTTCAGCATTTGCGACACGGCTCGGGTAAAGCGAGTAGCTGTAGTCCTCGCTGTGCTCAATTTCAACCGTGTCGTCGCCGACAATGTCGACGTGTGAAATATATCGTCCCGTTTTACCCGTGACGGTAACGGTTACAGTCCTGCTGATTCCCGATTTTGTAGTCGCCGTAATCTCCGTTGTTGCGGATGACAGCTGACCGAGCGAGCCGTTTGCATCAAGACCCTTGATAACGCCTGTTTCGGGATCAACGCTTGCAACCTCAGGCTTGGATGAAGTCCATACCATTCCTGTAAGATCGCCTGCCTCAGGCTGAACGTCAATAATGCTGAGCTGGATTTCGCTTCCCTCGCGAACGGTTGTAACGCCGTCTATATTAAAGCTTGTAACAGGCTGTGCATCAACAACGTTAAATGTGATTGAATCGTTGTAAACCATCTGTAGGATGATGTTTGCAATAATCTCAACTGCGGTTGCAGTAAGCTGAACGGGGTCAGCCGCGTCGCCCGCGATGTCCTTGATCGCAAACGCTGCGTCAAGAATACCTGCAAGTACGGTACGGTTCATATCAAGACCCATATACTTAATCAGAACGTCTGCAACCTCGCCAGTGTCAAGTGTGCCTGTGTTGTCAAGCGCATAAACATAGTTAACGAGCTTGAGGATAGCCTCAATAACCTCCTCAGAGTCAGGTGATACAAGAATTGTAACCGTACCGGTGTTTTTGAACGAAACAAGACCGCTGTCGGTAACAGTTGCAATAACCTTGCCCTGTGTGAAGATTGAGGAGGATTTAACCGAATATACAACGCCGAATTTAAGTCTTTGCGGAGTTGTAATAGCGTTAAGCTGAACCTCGCCGCCTTTCGGCTGTGTTGTGTTGATCTGTGATTTGTTTGTGATATGTGTTCCGTTGGGGAGGAAGTTAGAAAGCGGGTCGTCATTCTTGATAACAGTAACGTCTATATGGTCCTCTGCAAGCAGAGTACCGTCGGATGCAAACATCTGGCAGTAAATCGGCGTGTTTACCTTGTCAAGATATTCGCGCAGGGAATCAACAAGCTGTCCCTTGTAGGATTCAACGTAGTCTGAAAGTCGGGAATCAGAACCGAGCGCCGTAACCATAAGGTCAACAATAGCCTCGGTATCCATTGAATCAAGGTCAATGTAATCGTTGAAAAACGCCTTTTCAAATACGGTACCCATAACGGAACCGATAAGCGGAATGGGCTTAACCTCGTTGTCAATCCATGACTGAACAACGGCACCCTTCGACGAGTCGAATGCCTTTACCTTACCTGTCTGGTCAGTATCAACAAGCACCGGGTTTTCGCTGTACCACTTGAATGTAGCATTATCCGGAGCAGTGCAGTCGATAAGCTGGTAGGTGTACTGCACAGTTTCGCCCTCGGGTATGTACTCGATGTGCTTTTCCTTGGTGTCCTCGTTATCGTAAGTCGGAACCATGGTGTTCGAATCTTTGTAAAAGATTTCGAGATCGTAAGCCTGGATAACGCCATCCTCAGCAAATACAGACATAGCAGGAACAATACCGCTGACAGCCAGCAGCAGGGTGAGCGCTATGCACAGTATCTTTTTGGTCAATTTGTTTTGCATAGTAATCCCTCCCACAGGATATATAAAAAGTTGCTTATTAATTATTAAAATTATTAATAATTAAATTTTTCCTATAATATTATATACCTTTTCCCTGCAACGGTCAATATCCTGGTACCTCAAAATGTTACAAACTTTTTAACATTTACTTGGTGATTGTTCACAAAAAATTAATATTTTTTGTACAATTTTGCGCATTTGTAATGCAAAAAATTTACCTATATATAGTAACAAATCGCAAGATGCGGCTTCATCCGTCACATCTTGCGATTGCTGAATTTTTATACAATTATATATCTAATGTTTCAAATTTTCTTCTTGCTCTTTCGGTAACATCGCGCAGGATTCCTATGCTTGCCTTGTGACCGTTTTCGCCCTCAACAATTCTGCGACGGTCGCTCACAATAAGGTGCTTGCCGCTCTTGGTTTTAAGGGTATATGTAGCCTTTGCGGTAGTAGTCTTTTCCTCTGCCGAAACAACAAGCGAATGACGCGCAACGGGAACTTCCTTATCAATCATCAGCTTTGTCAAATCGCCGCCCAGATCCTCAAAAAATTCCTTGCGCGAATAGCCAATCAGCCTGATAAAATCGCTTGACACAACGTCAAGAATAAACGGTGCGTCAAAGTCCGCGGTGAACAGCGGACCCGGCAGGTTTTTGAACAGTTTAATCATCAGGTCGCGCTCTTCGTCAGCGTCCTCTTCCGCCATTTTAACATCGTTAATGTCGGAGAAAAACGCGTGGAAAATCGGGCATCCGTCATCGTCATAGCGGTGTATTGCGGCACCGAGCTTAAACCAGCGGATTTCCTCCTTCGCGATTTTAACCCTGACCTCCATATCAATCGGCTTTTGAGTCGCCATCGACTTGCCGACTGCCTGGAAAACAGCGCTTTTGTCGCCGTTGTAAATCAAATCGTCAAGCCGATAAACGCGCTTTGCCATAACGGTTTTGCGCGTGGTGCCAAACATTTCGACGCACGCGCGGTTCATATACAGCGCCTCAAAATCCATGTCGCTTGTAACCTTAAACAGGCACACACCAACGTTGACAAGGTCAACAATTTCTTTCATTATATCGGCTTTGTTTTTAAGGTCCTCGCTCTGCTTCTGCGAACGCGAAACATCGGCAAGCGTCAGACGGCACCTTTTTGTGCCTTCAATATTGTTGCCTGTGCAGTGAACATACACCGCTTCGCCGTCTTTATCGGTTATGGTAAAATCCAGATAGACATACGGGGAATCCTTTTTGCAGATTGCGCGCCTTACAGCCTCCCTGTCATGCGGATGAATAATATCGTTTAAATACAGCTTACCCTGCTTGATTTTTGACGGGTGAACGCCCGTAAAATCAGAAAAATGACTGTCCGACGAGATTACCTTCAGATTATCCGCCTTGTCAACCTCGCAGGACATAAATTCTACTTCAAAGGCAAGTTCGTCATAATCGCCGATACTCTCGCCCCCTTTGGCTTGATATTTATTTAACAATATAATTATACCACATTAATATGCCCTTGTCATCACCATAATTACGGATTTAATAATTTTTTAACTATTGCTGTTTTGCGACACGTTATGCGGCTTTACAAGGCGCGCCTCGTATGCTATAATTATAGTAATAATAAGGGGGAATTTTTTTGAAGAAATCATTTTCACTCATACTGTCATTAATTATGCTGTTATCCGCAGTAACCGCTCTGCCGTTTTCGGCACACGCTTCTGCTAATTACACCTGGGAATTCGACAGCAGCAGAAACACGCTTACAATCAAGGCAGCAGGTGCAGGCAAAATTGACTCGACAGACTTTGACGCATATGTGGATGATATTAAATTTGTGTATATTGAGGAAGGTATTCATTCAATAGGCAACGAGATATTCAACAACTTCTCAAACATTAAATATGTTTCCATACCGTCAAGCTGTACTTCAATCGGTGCAAGCGCGTTCAGCAACTGCTCTGCACTGGAAACTTTTGTTATGAAAGACGGGCTTGAAACAATCGGAAATAAAGCATTCTGGCGATGCTCAAAACTCGAAAGCATGTATTTCCCGAGCTCTCTCGTTTCAATCGACGATGAAGCATTCCACCACTGCTCCTCGCTTTACAGAGCGGATTTTAAGGAGGGGCTTAAAAGCATTGGCGCAAGAGCGTTTATGCACACGGCAATTGCTAACGTTGCTATTCCTGCCTCGGTTAATTCTATAGGAGTTAAGGCGTTTGGTTATAGTGATGACAGCTCACGATTGGTTAATTTCCGTATTGCAAGTCCAAGCAATAGCGGTCTTGCCAAAGATTACGCAGAAGACATCGGCTGTATGTATTATAACCTGTATAACATTGTTGAAAATGACGGCTTCGGCGGCAAGGATTCGTTTGTTTTTAACACCAAAACCGGCACCTTAACAATCAGTAACACGGGTGGCGAGCTTTATCTGGAATCGGGAAAGAATTACGATGCGTACTCTGCCTTTTCACTTATTTATGCTTATCGTGACAATATAAAAAAGGTGGTTTTGAATAATGTTAAGGGTATAGGCGACTCCGCGTTTGCATTTTTTGATCAGCTATCCGAGGTTGAGCTTTGCGACGGACTTGAGATAATAAATTACGGCGCATTCTTCTGCACGCCTAAACTTAAAAGTGTAACGATTCCGAACAGCGTTACGTATATCGGTTCTGACGCTTTCGGAGTTCAGGAAACAACGTTTGATGGCTACCAGACGTTTTGCGTTATGCCTGACTTTACGATAATATCCGCATGCAATAATCCTGTTGTAAAACAGTATATAGATGATACTCACAGTTATTATTCCTCTATAAACAACAATAAAATCACCTGGAAAAAGACTCATTCTTATAAAAGCAAAATCACAGCCACAACGAATAAAACTTATACAAGAACGTATACGTGTTCGGCTTGTAATGCCGCATACAAAAAGACTTTCAACAAGACTGCTAATACGTTGACCGCAAAGGGTAAAACAAAGACGCTCAAAGCTAAAAACCTTAAGAAGAAGGCAAAGACCTTTAAACGCAAGGATATTATCACTGTAAGCAAGCCGAAAGGCACTGTTACATATGCAAAAGCAAGCGGCAACAAAAAGATTGTTGTTAACAAAAAGACCGGCAATGTTACCGTTAAAAAAGGACTCAAAAAAGGCACTTATAAAGTTAAGGTTAAGGTAACTGCAAAAGGAACTACTACGTATAAAACAAAGACCGTAACCGCAACAGTTATCATTAAGGTTAAGTAAAATTCAATCTGATGTTATGGGCGGGTTTGTGAACCCGCCTATGCTATTTCTCTTTGTTATTATTTTGTAATTGTATTGATAAGAAAATTATGTTATTATATTCAAAAATAAAAACGGGCACAGGTGACAGTATGGTTTACAGAGTTTTTGTTGAAAAGAAAAAGGGCTTTGACATTGAGGCGGGCAACATCCTTGCCGACCTCAGAAACAATGTTGGTATCACAGCGCTTGAGGACTTGCGTATCATCAACCACTACGATGCGCAGGGGCTGAATAAGGATGAATTTAACGCAGCTGTAAGGCAGGTTTTCAGCGAGGCGAATCAGGACGAGGTTTGCTTTGAGCCGGAGCTTGACGGCTGGAAATATTTTGCAACCGAGTATCTGCCCGGTCAGTACGACCAGCGCGCAGACAGCGCGGCGCAGTGTATTCAGCTGCTCACCGCAGGCGAAAGGCCGCAGGTTGCGAGCGCAAAAATCATTGCGTTCAAGGGCGACGTTACCGATGATGAAATCGCAAAAATCAAGTCATACATAATCAACCCTGTTGAGTCGCGCGAGGCTTCAATGGATATGCCTGACTCGCTCAACATCAAGGCTGACCGCCCTGACGATATAATCAGAATTGACGGTTTCATCGCTAAAACCGATGACGAAATTGCCGCATACCACGCAGAAATGGGCTTTGCTATGAGCGTTGCCGACCTGTGCTGGGTACGCGACTACTTTAAAAACGACGAGGGCAGAGAGCCTTCGCTTACCGAACTCAAGGTTATTGACACCTACTGGAGCGACCATTGCCGCCACACCACCTTTGCAACCCAGCTTGACGAAATCAAAATTGACGAGGGCAGATATTCCGCTGCTATCGAGCAGGCGCTCAAGGAGTACTTTGAGGTGCGCGAAGAGCTGTACAAGGGCAAGGACAAAATCGTTTGCCTTATGGATATGGCGTGCATCGGCACAAAGGCGCTTAAAAAGTGGGGCTGCGTTGACGACCTTGACGAGAGTGAGGAAATCAACGCCTGCTCAATCAACGCCGA
>CAYZPT010000091.1:0-8250 GCA_964480285.1 uncultured Bacteroides sp. | reverse complement strand
GTCCTTAAAAGCGCGAATAATAGTTTTCTTTGGTTTTGTCTCCGGATTACACATCGATTCTATCAGTTTCTCTGTTTTTTCGACGTTTAGTCCTTTTTCTTTTACTATATTGAGGACCTTCCAGATGTCTTTTTCGCTTTCAAGTCGCAATAATGCCCTTGCGTGTCTTTCAGTCAAGCCCTCTTTCTCTATAAAATAGCGCACATCTGCCGGTAATTTCAGCAGGCGCAGCTTGTTTGAGAGGGCTGACTGGCTTTTCGACAATTTTTTTGCCACGTCTGTCTGTGTCATACCGAAATGCTCTATAAGTTGTCCTATTGCTGCAGCTTCTTCAAAAAAGCTCAAATCACTGCGCTGTACGTTTTCGAGTATCGACAGCACTGCGCTTTGCTCATAGTCACAGTCAAGCTCTACGCACGGCACTTCCTGTATTCCCGCAAGTATAGCCGCGCGAAGTCTGCGTTCGCCTGCCACAATCTCAAAGTAGTCCGAATTATTGATGCGTCTTATCAGGAGCGGCTGCAGTATGCCGTTTTCTTTGATTGAGTCGGCGAGCGAGAGCATTTCGTCGCTTGCAAACTTATGGCGCGGCTGGTATGGGTTGGGGAGTAACTTTTCCGTCTTTATATAATGTATATCATTCAAAGGGGACAACCTCCTTACGAATACATATTAACATAAACATTCAAAAAAATAAAGGATTTCTCATCGTGAGAAATCCTTGTTTTTCGACTGAAACATCTATCATTATAGAGGTTTTGTTGTAATTTTCTTGCTTTTTCTGGGGTATTGTGTCGGAGTTTGCGAAATCTTTTTCACATAAACAATTGACCTGCTGTCACCGTTTGGCAGTTCAAAGGCAAATTCATCTGCAATTTCACCTCCGAGCGTTTCAACAGCCACCTTTGAAGCGCTTATATCTTCACCTGTTCCTTTGAGTGCATACATGCTGCCGCCAACCTTAACATAGGGAAGCAGGTATTCCGCAAGCACGTTCATGGGTGCAACAGCACGTGCTGTTGCAATATCGAATGTTTCACGCAAACTACTATCCTGTCCGCCATCCTCAGCACGCATATGTATGAGTTCGGCGTTTAAACTACATGCATTTAACACATTATCAAGAAAACCGAGGCGCTTTTGCAGTGAATCGAGCAGCGTTACCTTTAAATCGGGGCGCGCTATAAGAAGCGGCACGCCTGGGAAGCCTGCGCCGGTACCAACGTCAATAAGCGATGCTCCCTGCGGGATGTCGGTATATTTCAGCAGTTCAAGGCTGTCAATAAAGTGTTTCACGACAATCTCGTCAGGCTCTGTTATCCCCGTCAGGTTCATAACCTTGTTGCTTTCAACAAGAAGTTTAGCGTAAACATCAAACCTGTCGAGGGCAGTGTCATCGAGCGAAACACCTATCTCCGCCGCGTAAGTTTTCAGTAAGTCTTTATTTATCATATGATTCTAATATAATATTAAGCGCAGTGATGTCGGCAGGGTTTACACCGCTTATGCGGCTTGCCTGACCAAGGTTCTGCGGTCTGATTTTGTCGAGTTTTTCCACAGCTTCAAGGCGCAAGCCCTTTAACTGTTTATAATCAATATCATCAGGTATCTTTTTGCACTCGATACGGCGCATTTCGTTAATCTGTGCCTGCTGTTTTTTGATGTAGCCCTCGTATTTAACGGAAATCTGCACCTGCTCAAACACTTCATCCGGAAGGTCGGGGCGTTCGGGGTCAAACGGTGCAAGGTCGTCGTAGGTTATCTGCGGACGCTTTAACAGTTCAATCATCTTGCAACCTGTTTTGAGTTCAGCAGTTCCGCGCGAAACAAGCATCTGTTGCAGTTTGTCAGAAAGGGGAATCGAAAGTGCGCTGACACGCTGCATTTCGTCCTTTATCTGCTGCCGTTTCACAAGGAATTTGTTGTATCTTTCCTCGCTGATAAGCCCGATTTCGTAACCGAGCGGTGTGAGTCGCTCGTCTGCGTTATCCTGCCGCAACACAAGTCTGTACTCACTGCGCGAGGTCATCATTCTGTACGGGTCGGTGCAGCCTTTTGTCACAAGGTCGTCAATCAGCGTGCCGATATACGAGCCGCCGCGGTCGAGCACAAATTCACTTTCGCCCTTAATTTTGCGCGCGGCATTTATGCCCGCAACAAGTCCTTGCGCCGCAGCTTCCTCATAACCGCTGGATCCGTTAAACTGACCCGCGCCGTACAGACCGCCGATGTCGTTAAACTCAAGAGTTGCCTTAAGCGCAGTCGGGTCAACGCAGTCGTACTCAATCGCGTACGCAGTGCGCATAACAACCGCGTTTTCAAGCCCTTTTATGGTGTGGATAAACGCAAGCTGCACGTCCTCGGGGAGTGAGGAGGACAGCCCCTGCAGGTACATTTCCTCGGTGTTTTCGCCGCATGGCTCAATAAATAGCTGGTGGCGCTCCTTGTCCGCAAAGCGCACGATTTTATCCTCAAAGCTCGGGCAATATCGCGGTCCTTTGCCCTCTATTTTGCCGCTGTACATAGGTGACCGGTGGAGGTTGTCGAGGATTATCTGCTTTGTTTTTTCGTTAGTATAGGTAATGTGGCAAACCACCTTGTTTTCGGGCGGGGTTTCGGTTTCAAACGAGAAGGGAACAGTGTGCTCATCGCCGTACTGCACCTCGAGCTCATCAAAATTCACAAAGCGCCTGTTAACGCGGCTCGGTGTTCCTGTCTTAAAGCGGCGAAGCGGAATATCCAGCTTTTTAAGCGCTGCGGAAAGAGCGTTTGACGGGAACATTCCGTCAGGTCCGCTCTCATATGACACGTCGCCGATGTAAACCCTGCCGCCAAGGAAGGTGCCAGTCGCGATAATCACCGCCTTGCAGGTGAACTCAGCGTCAAGCCTTGTGATACAGTGCCACAAATCGTCATCGGTTTTATATAAATCGCAGATTTCGCCCTGCCGGATGTCGAGGTTTTCCTGCAATTCAAGCGTGTGCTTCATGCCCGCTGAATACTCGCGCCTGTCAATCTGTGCGCGAAGCGAGTGAACGGCAGGACCTTTGCCGAGGTTAAGCATACGCGACTGGAGTGAATACTTGTCCGCCGCCTTGCCCATTTCGCCGCCGAGTGCGTCAATCTCGCGCACGAGGTGACCTTTTGAAGTACCGCCGATAGACGGATTGCAGGGCATATTGCCAACCCAGTCGAGGTTTATTGTGAACACCGCGGTGCTTACGCCAAGGCGCGCCGAAGCAAGGGCAGCCTCAATTCCCGCGTGCCCTGCGCCTATAACTATTACATCGTAGTGTCCTGCTTTGTACATATTTCTTCCTTTTATATCTCTATTTTCCAACGCAGAATTTGCTGAAAATGTTGTTCACCACTTCTGCATTTGCTTTCTTTCCTGTGAGCGACAGCAGCTCGTCCGCCGCCGCGTCAATCATCACATTAATTGCGTCAAAGGTTACGCCGAGAGCTACTCCGTCAAGTGCTTCATTAACAGAATTCAGCGCGCTTTCGCAGTGCTGCTTTTGCCGCGCGTTTGCAAGCAGGGGAGCGGTACTGTCAAAATCAGCCACACCAAGCAGCGAGGTCACTGCATTTTCAAGCTCAGCAAAACCTTCGTCATTCTTTGCGCTGATAAATACCGTGCGGTCAAATGCCGTTTCAATGTCCGCAGTGTCGGCAACCTGCTCAAGATCGGTTTTATTGATAACCGCAACCGAAAGTTTTCCGTCGCAGCGGTTTATAAGCTCTCTGTCCTCGTCGGTCAGCCCCTCTGAGCTGTCAAAAACTGCCAGCACAAGGCGCGCATCGTCAAGCGCTTTGTACGCCTTTTCAATACCGATGTTTTCAACAATGTCGCCCGACTCGCGCAGACCGGCTGTGTCCTTAAGGTGTAGCACTATGCCGCCAAGGCGTATATCTTCTTCAACAATATCGCGCGTGGTGCCCTCAATGTGGGTGACAATGCTCTTATCAGTACCCGTCAGCATATTCATCAGACTTGATTTGCCTACATTGGGTCTGCCGACGATAACGGTTTCCACACCGTTTTTAACAGTCTGCCCCTTGTCGTAGTTTTTGAGCAGATTCTCAAGCTCGGTTTTGCAGAATTCAAGCGTTTCGCCAAGTGCGGTTTCCGTCATTTCGGGGATTTCCTCATCAGGATAATCGACCCACGCCGCCATAGTTGCCGACGCGTCAAGCAACTTTTCTAAAACAGCGTTTACGCTTTTGCTCGTGCGCCCGTGGAGCGCGGAAAACGAGGCTTTAAGCGCTTCTTCGCCCTCTGCGGAGATGATATCCGCCACGGATTCAGCCTGCGTTAAGTCTATCTTGCCGTTGAGAAAAGCGCGCTTTGTGAATTCACCCGCACCTGCAGGCTCTGCGCCCGCTCTGTAAACCGCATCAAGCGTTTTTTGCACCGCGAGCATACCGCCGTGGACGGAAAGCTCTGCAACATCCTCGCCCGTGTAACTTCTGGGCGCGCGGAAAACAAGCGCGACGGCGTCGTCCTGCTTCTGACCGTCAATTACAATGCTGCCGAACTTTGCGCGGTAGCCCTCAAGGTCGAGAAGCGAGGAGTTATCCCTGCACTCAAACACAGTGTTTGCAATTTTGATAGCGTTCTCGCCACTTATGCGGATAACGCCAATTCCGCCCGGCGCGTTGCCGGTAGATATTGCTGCGATAGTTGACAATTATAATCACCTTAACATTATATTAGGCGAACGCTGAGCGTTCGCCTTAATACTAATCTTTGCTGATTTCTATTTTGCCGTATTTCGGCATATCCGCTCTGTCTTTTTTCGGTGTGTAATCTGCCGGCTTGCTTGTTACGGTTGCGCTTTTCTGTGCGCCTCTGTTACCGCCTCTGCCGCCATTATTACGGCGAGGTTTAACGCCGCCTTCCGGCTCGATAACCACGCGTCTGTCCTGATTGTAACCGATTGAACGCGACTCAACGCCCTCAATCTCCTGAACAGCGGTGTGGATAATTCTTCTTTCGTACGGGTTCATCGGCTCAAATGTATATCTTCTGCCGGTGCGAAGTACGTACTGCGAATTCTTTGAAGCAAGGTGCTTTAAAGTTTCGTTCCTCTTTTCGCGGTAGTTGCCCACATTGATTGAAACTCTTACATAGCTGCCCGACTTCTTCTTCATAGCGAGGGAGAGAAGGTACTGAATCGAATCAAGTGTTTCGCCCCTTCTGCCGATAATAATACCGTAATCCTCGCAGTCGAGTTCAATATTGATTACGCCATCCTCATAAACAGCGTCAATTTTTGCATCGTCAACTTTGAGCCCTTTAACGATTGCGCCAAGATAGCTCTTTGCATATTCAAGGTCGACGTTCTTTGGATAATCCTTTTTCGGTGCGTCCTCTTTTTTAGGCTGTTCAGCAGGCTTTTGCTGCGCCTTTTTTGGCTGCTCGGCTTTTTTGGGCTGCGTGTTCTTCTTTGGCTCAGCCTTATTTTCAGCCTGCTTCTGTTTGCCTGCAGGCTTATTCTTTTTGTTCTGCTTCTTTGAAGCTTTCTTTTCTTTAACTCCGTCGTCATATACTGCTTTGACTTTCGCCTCTGAACCGCCGAAAAGTCCTAAAAACTTTTTGCGCGGCTGCTCAAGCACTTCAATATGAACGTCGAGTTCAAACTTCTCAGGAGCATTCAGTCCGGCTTTGGCATTTGCGATAGCCTCATCAAGCGTTTTGCCGGTTGCGATAAATTCCTTTATCATAAATCCTCCGTATATCACGGCAAACTGCCGTTAATCACTGTTTTTCATTTGTTTAATACTCTGTTCGCGTGATCTTCTTTCAATCGTGTTTTCAACCATTTCGTGCGCTATGTTACGCTTTGGCGGGAAGAACTTTGCCATAACAAGCTGTTGCGCAATTGCAACAAGGTTTGAAATTACCCAGTAGAAACCTACTGCCGCAGGAAGTTTAAACGAAATGTAAAACGAAAACAGCGGCATCATAAGCATCATCAGTAACATCTGTGACTGCTGCTGAGAAACTGCGGGGTTGTTCTTCTTCTGAATGAGCGTGGAAACAAGGGTTGACGCGATTGATGTAACAAGACACAGAATCGGAATAATAACAATTATACCTTTCCAGGTGGGTACCTGGCTCATATCAATGCCGAAAATGTTGAGTCCGTCCTTAAACGCCTCAATCTTAGCGATTGACTGCTCTGTAAAAATGTTTCCTACCTTTGCGCTGTTGGCAAGAAGAGCGTCCTTATAATCCGCAATGTTACGGATAAGGTCAAGCTGCAGGTATCTGTTAGTTCCCGTTGCTTTAAAGTTGATAATCTTTGCAACTGCGTCCTGATAATCGGAAATTTTGATGTTGAGGATGTACTCAACAGGGTAGTAGATAATTCCGATAATACCCATCAGAAATACCATCTGGAACGCCATCGGACCGCAGCCCATATTCATAGGATTGTGGCCTTCACGTGCGTAGAGCGCCTGCATTTCCTCCTGCATAGCCTGATTGGCCTTCTGGCGCTGTTTGCTGTCCGTAATAGCGTTGACATTGTATTTTTTCTGAATTTTCTGGATTTTCGGCTGGATACGATTAGTTTTGGCCATCGTTTTCTGCTGTTTGAGGTTAAACGGAAACAGCACGAGTCTTGTAAGAATAGTAAATACAATCAGCGCCAGGAAGTACTTGTTGTCAAAGATTAACAGCAGGCCTTCCATGCACTTACCGAAAAACCAGTAAAGCGGCCAGAATAACTTACCGAATATTCCGCCGTTGGCAGCATTATTTGCCGCCATTGTAACAAAATCAAAATACACTTTACTTTTTCCTCATTACTTTTTTTTAGGGGGAACAGGGTCGTAACCGCCTTTAAACAACGGATTACACCGCAAAATACGCCTGATTGCAAGCAATGAACCCTTTAAAACGCCGTGGATTTCAACAGCTTCAAGCGCATACTGCGAGCATGTGGGCGTGTATCTGCAGGCGCCGTGCGAAAAACGCGGCGACAGTGTAAGCTGGTAGGTTCTTATCATAAACACCACCGCTTTTTTAAGCAGTTCCTTAACCGTTTTCATTGATAACACCCAGTTTTTTTAAATGCTCAGCCATTTCCTTGTGCACCTGCTGCATTTTAACGTGGCTTGTTTTGCTTCGTGCAACAAAAATAATATCCCAGTTGCCGCCGATTTGCTCTTCAAGCTCTGAAAATGCGGCTCTTATAACTCGGCGCGAGCGGTTGCGCTCTACTGCGTTACCGATTTTTTTGGATGTGGTGATACCGTAATGCACGCCGCCACGCGACTTCATGGCATAAGTCACAATGCAGGGCGAAGCAACGCTTTTGCCCCTGTAATACAGTCTGCGGAAATCCTTGTTTTGCTTAAGGGTTTGACTTTTCACAAATCCGCCCCCCATTTTAACTGTCATCAGTTAAATCGTCAGTTAATTAGTAGGTAAGCTTTTTTCTGCCTTTTGCTCTGCGGCGGGCAAGTACCTTTCTACCGTTTCTTGTTGACATTCTCTTTCTGAAGCCGTGCTCCTTCTTAGCGTGTCTTTTCTTTGGCTGGAAAGTTCTTTTCATCTCTTTTTCACTCCTTATCAAGATTAAACTGGTCTTAATCTATATGTTCTCTATGCGGTATAGCATAGGCTTTTGCTAATGGAGAATTGAAAATTGAGAATTATTGTTTGAGGCAAAGCCGAGTAACTTTAATTCTACATTCTACATTCTCAATTGTCTGTGTTGATAGTGCAACATAGACTAACAGCGTTGATTATTATATTAAAAATAATAAAGTTTGTCAACAAAAACTTGTATTTATTTTATTTATATATTATAATACTCTATATGTTGGGTAGGCTGCCTTTGCGGACTACAATTTGTGATTGGTTAATGATAAATTATAAGGAGAAACAATGTTAGGTATCGTCGGCGCGATGGATGTGGAAATATCCGCTGTTAAAAGTAAACTAGAATCAAAAACCGTTACTGATATTGCCGGTATAGAATTTGTGAGCGGCAAAATCGACGGCGTGGGTGTCTGCGCTGCGCAGTGCTCGCCGGGCAAGGTTAATGCGGCGCTCTGCACACAGATGATGATTGACCGCTTTTCGCCGGACAGGATTATCAACATCGGCATTGCCTGCTCGCTTGAAAAAAGCGTTGTTATCAAGGACGTCGTTGTTGCGACCGAGGTCTGCCAGTATGATTTTGACACCTCGGCAGTCGACGGAATCAAGGGTATGATTTTTGACGACGTTGTTAA
>CAYZPT010000090.1:0-8251 GCA_964480285.1 uncultured Bacteroides sp. | reverse complement strand
CGTCCAGTCCTGCTGCGAGGCAAAGCGCCATTTCAAGATACGGGTTGCAGGTCGGATCCGGGCAGCGAAGCTCAACTCTTGTGCCCTTGCCTCTTGATGCAGGGATTCTTACAAGGCAGCTTCTGTTTGAGGTTGACCAAACGAGATAGCTCGGTGCTTCGTAACCGGGAACGAGTCTTTTGTATGAGTTAACTGTCGGGTTTGAGAATACCGCGATACCCTTGATATGCTCCATAATACCTGCGATAAAGGAATACGCTTCCTTTGAAAGACCGAGGTCGCCACTTGGATCGTCAAACACATTTGCGCCCGTTTCGATGTTGTAAAGGCTCATATTTGTGTGCATACCGCTGCCGTTGATGCCGTGAATCGGCTTTGGCATAAAGGTTGCGTGCAGGTTGTGCTTTGTTGCATACGTCTTTACAACGTGCTTAAAGGTCATAACTCTGTCCGCTGTGAGAAGTCCGTCGCCGAACTGGAAGTCGATTTCATGCTGACCTTCTGCAACCTCGTGGTGGGACGCCTCAATAGTGTAGCCCATATCCTCGAGTGCAAGGCAGATGTCGCGGCGGCAGTTTTCGCCATGGTCAATCGGGTTGAGGTCAAAGTAGCCTGCTTCGTCACAGGTTTCAAGCGTCGGCTTGCCGTCCTCATCGAGCTTGAAGAGGAAGAACTCACACTCAGGACCTACGTTAAAGCCGTAGCCGAGCTTTTTTGCCTCCTCCATAACCTTGATGAGCACGTTACGCGGATCGCCCTCAAACGGTGTTTCGTTGTCTGCCTTATATACGGAACAGATAAGTCTGCCGGTCTGGATATTCTCGAGCTTTCTCCACGGTACGATTGCCCATGTGTCATAATCGGGATGCAGGTACATATCACTTTCATCAATACGTACGAAACCGTCGATTGACGAGCCGTCGAACATACACTCATTGTCAAGCGCTTTTTCAAGCTGTGAAAGTGTAATTGCCACGTTTTTCATTCTGCCGAATAAATCGGTGAACTGAAGTCGCACGAATTCAACGTTATTCTCTTTAGCGTCCTTTAAAATTTGTTCTTTTGTCATACTCATTATATATTCCTCCTGAAATTGTTTACTGTGTAATATCCGGCAATTAATCCCATGACGTTGTGTTGAAGCAGTACTCGTCTGTCCAGTTGTCGTTGCCGTAAAACGCCATTTCGTAATGATTGTTCAGGTGCGTCATCTTGTGCTTCTGAACCTGCGGTTCGCCGCAAAAATTAATCTTAACCGCATCACGAATCCTCTTATTATTGTCATTACCCATATAATCTCCTCCTGTAACGGCAAAGGCGCCTTTTGTGCCAATCACAAAAGACGCCATTGTCCCGCAAATATAAAGTATTATTAACTAAAAAAGAGTCTTTGAGATAATCCCAAAGACTCCGTTGCCTTTAATTAACAATACAAAAATATAAGGGGGTCTTCGAGTTTCCTCAAAGACCCCTTTGCCTTACAAGTAAAGGTTACACCAAACTAACCCGTTTTGTCAATATCGAAAAATATTTTTGTTAAAACTGCTATAATATTTTAAACAATTTAATAATATATTACACATTTCCTCCAAATGCGAATAACAGATTTACAATTTCTTTGCGCCTACCCTAAAGTCGCTCTTGTATGTTTTTTTGCCAACTGTTTTGTAGGTGCGCACAGCGTATTTTACAGTGTTCTTTCCGTTATTTTCAAGCGTAACCTTAATCGGTTTTTTCGTCCTTTTAACAAGAATATACTTGCCCTTTGTGTAGTTGTAACGGTAAACCTCGTAACCTGTTACACCCTTCACCTTATTCCATGTGATTGAAATCTTTTTAGACGACACCTTCTTAGCGGTAATCTTTTTAACCTTCTGCGGCTTGATAATAAAACTGCGCTTAACAATGCCTGAGTAATTGCCCTTGAAGGTGATTGCAATCGTATACGTGCCGACTGCCGTCCTGCCCTTCGAGTAAGCAACCGTATAGTTCGCAGCGCTGATGCTCTTGCCCTTGCTGTCGCACACAGTAACCGCAGGCTTTTTCGCCTTGCCGTTATAGGTGTATGCAGTGTTTGAAAGCTTAACGCTACCTATTTTATTGATAACCGTCTTGGTGATTATATTGCCGCAAACAGTGCATTTTTCGCCGATTAAGCCGTTCTTTTTCGTTGTCGCTTTTTCTTTGTATGGCGTAAACTTATGCGTTTTGCAAATTATTCCGTCGGTGCAGATAATATTTGCGTTCGGGAAATTCCAGTTGTAATCTCCAAAGTTAAATTTAATCTTCGCCCAATCACTTTTCGTGCCTTTATACTTTACTTCCTTAAGGCTTTCGATATTAAACGCACCTGAGTCAATCGACCTAACGCCGCTGCCGATTGTTATATCGGTTAATGCTTCACAGCCGTAAAACGCCTCCATACCTACTTCGTAAACCGAACTTGGAATAACAATTTTTTTAAGCGAAGTACAGTAGGTAAAGGCGTTTGTTCCGATAAATCCGACAGTGTCGGGAATATCAATGCTTTCAAGCGCGCTGCAGCCCTCAAAAAGGCAGTTTCCTATGTTAAAAATATCGCTTTGAATAACGACAGTTTTAATCGCTGCGCTGTTATAAAAAGGTGAAAACGGTAAGTCAAGCTCGCCCTGCCTGCCGTCGTCATAACCATAAATGTTGCCCCTGCCGCTGATTGTCAAAGCACCCGTTACGGAATCAAATTCATAATAAACATTGTTGCCGATTTTACCCGTGTTAGCCATCGCACCGGCGGAAAAATCCATACCAGCACTCACACAAATCAGCATAACAACCGAAAGCGCCAATGATAATATCTTTTTCATATTACCATCCTCCTCAACTTGATTATATACAATTAATATAATTTTGTAAAGCATATTGTTTTTGACAAAAATATAAGGGGGTCTTCGAGTTTCCTCAAAGACCCCTTTGCCTTACAAGTAAAGGCAACACCCGTTTTTCAGTTTTGTCAAGACACAAAACATTTTTTGTAAACTATGCTGAAAAGTTTTTCAACAATCCAGTGATTGAATTATACAAATACAATATTACAACGGGAGAACAATTATTTACTGATAATTTAATATATTGCGCTAAAAATTAGCATAAATAAGGTCAACCTTGCCATATCCCTCGCCGTATGCGCCGAAGATGATGATAACAAGTACCGCTGCGATGAACAGTACAAATTTAACAACAAATGGCAGCTTTGCAATCTTTGCGCGGATATCGATGCCCTTTTCCTGAATCAGTCCGACAACGAATACGACCACTACGCCTACAGCGAGAACGATATAGTCGTACTTATCAAGACCGAGTCCGTTCTTCGCACCCGGGCTTATCTTTGAGAGATCGAACTTAATGAAAAGTGATCCGATCATCTTCCACGCCTGAGTGAGCGTATCCGCCCTGAAGATGAGCATACCGATATTAACAATAATAAATGTACGGATCATCTGGAAAATACCAAATGACTTTTTGTTCCTGTCAAGCTTAATCTTATCACAGAGTTTACGGAACAGCGGCTCCATAAACATACCGATCATCATAAGCACATAGTAGTACAGACCGTATACAATGTACTTCCAGCCGGAACCGTGCCAGAAACCGTTACCGAACCATACAAAGAACAGTGCAACCGCAGTAGGCACAAGATTTGCATAGTAAGGTGAAAACTTGTTGCGCGCTTTCTTTGAAGCGTTCATAAATGTTTTTGAGAACGAAATCGGATAGAAGATATAGTCGCGAAGCCACGCACCGAGCGTGATGTGCCAACGCTGCCAGAATTCGTTTATGCCCTTTGCAAAGAACGGACGGGCAAAGTTTTCCGGCAATTTTAGTCCCATAGTTTCACCGAGACCGCTGATAATATCCATTACACCCGAGAATTCGCAGTAAAGCTGCAAAGTGTAAAACAGTATTGCACCTAATACAACTAAACCTGAGTATTGATCGCTTTTATCGAATACGATATCAACATATTCTGCCGCTCTGTCAGCAATAACAATCTTTTTAAACAGACCCCATACAACGCGCTGCGCGCCGTAAATGAAGTCAGACGCCTTAAACCGTTCTCTGTTATTAAGCTGCGTACCAAACTGGTCGTAACGCGCAAACGGACCCTCAACAATAGTGAGGAAAAACGCAAGATAAAGTCCTACGCGAAACGGATTCTTCTGCGCTTTATACTTGCCCGAATGGACGTCAACCAGATAACTTACAGCCATCAGTGTATAGAACGAGATACCGAGCGGCTGAATTATTGACGCATGATGCAGCTTTGCACCGAAAATTCCGTTAATCGTATCAACAAAGAAATTGGTGTACTTGCAGGCGATAAGCATTCCAAACGTGATGATAACGCCTGCCCACATAACAAGTGACTTGTACTTGGAATACTTTGCTTTGAGCGCCTTTTTTTCAGCCCGTTCAAGACCTTTACGCTTTTCTTTAAACGTAGTATCGAGTTTGTCAATCCACAATCCGGCGCCCCACACAACAAGCGTGGCGGCGATCAGCGTAATCACATGACCTTTAGCTGAAAAGAAGTAAAAGACATATGAGCCTATAAGCAGGATAACCCATTTTGCCTTTGTCGGACAGAGTACGTACAGAATATAAGTTATACCGAAAAACAGGATAAAAAATGCAAAAGAGGTATAACTAATCATATATTAGTCCTCGTCTTCAAGTCTCTCAATCATAGCTTTGATTGCTGCAGGTGTAGCAAAATTTTCAGGCATAATGTCGCGTGCGGTGATGTCAACGTCGAACTCATCGCTGAGTTCTGCAACAAGTGACACAATTGCAAGCGAATCAAGAATCTTATCGTCAAGAAGCTTTGTGTTCTCGTCGACAGATACGCCCGGTTTGATTTCCTTGATGATTTCAATAATCTGTTCCATAGTGTATTCTCCTGAAATTATTTGTTATTTGTAACTTCCGCTTTAATTGCTTTGCGGTCGATTTTTCCGTTCTGGTTATGCGGCAGAGTGCGCATTTTTACAAGCCTGTTAGGCATAAGGTAAGACGTGAGCTTCTTAGCAAGCTCTTCCATAATCTGCTCTTCGCTCGTCTTTTTGGCGCTGTAAACGAGAATGATTTTATCCTCATCGTCGTCGAACACGCAGACACATTCCTGCATACCCGTGCAAGCGCTTGCTGCAGTTTCAATCTCGCCGAGCTCGATACGGTAACCCATATGCTTAATCTGATAATCCTTGCGGCAGATATACATTATCTCACCGCTCTCATTCATTTTAACAAGGTCGCCCGTTTTGTAGACCTTTTCGGGATACGCAGTATTAAGCGGATTCTGCACAAATGCTTCGGCAGTTTTTTCGGGATTATTGTAATAACCCTGTGCGAGGAATGAGCCTCTTACATAGAGTTCGCCCTCCTCGTCAACGCCTGCCTCAGTGCCGTCGTCTTTAAGAATAAACACATCGCAGTTGTTGCAATGAACGCCTATAGGCAGCGGCTCATCGTCGGAAAACGCTCTGTCAACAACATAGTATGTGCAGATGTCAGTGGTTTCCGTCGGGCCGCAAAGATTTGCATAAAGGATATCGCTGTCAAGCGAATTAATCCAGTAATTAAGCTGTTTTGTCGGCATAACCTCGCCTGCAAAAAGCACCATTTTAAGATATTCGGGTTTTGCAAGATCAAACAGCTTGAGGTTTGCGACTATTGAAAGTGCGCTCGGCACCCAGTAAATTGTGTTGATTTTGTTTTTGTTGAGGTACTCAACAAGCATCATCGGGAACGAGAAGTAGCTCTTAGGAATAACTACAAGCGTGCTTCCCGCGCGGAGCGTTGAGTAAATATCGGTAACGGACATCGAAAAGTAAAACGGCGTCTGATTACCGAAAACAGTTTCCTCATTAAAGCCGAAAGTCTGCACTGTCCACTCACTGTAAGCAATAACATTGCGGTGTGTGAGAACTGCGCCCTTAGGCATACCTGTTGAACCCGAAGTGTAAAGCGCGTAAAGCGGGTCAGTATCAATCTGGCGTTCCCTTACCGCTGCAAGATAAGCGTCATCAATTTCAGCTTCCTGTGCGTTCTCAACAGTGAAAACATTCTCAATGCCGAGAGTTTTTGCGCCGTCAAGCCTTGCGTTATCGGTAAGAATCACTGACGGCTTAAGCGTTGCGAAAATGCGCTCAATGCGGTCAAGCGGCATTTCGCTGTCAATCATAACGTAAAAGTTACCGCTGTACACTGCGCCGAACATAGCGACCAGCGAGCGAACGTTTTTATCAAGATACACGGCAACAGGCTTATTGTGAAAACCCGTTTTGCCGATATATGAGCCAATACGTTTTGAAAGATCAAGCGCTTCGCTGTAAGTAAGGGTTTCCTCACTGTCAACAAACGCTGCCTTGTCGGGAAAACGCTTTGCGTCATTTTCTAAAAATTCAAGGATATTCTTCATAATTCCTCCGGAGATGAAATTACAGTTGCTCTTCGTCTTTATATTCCTGTTCTCTCTGCTTCTTCAGGAACTTATTCTTTTCCTTCTCGCGCTGAACTTCAACTTCTTTGTCGAACTTCTTTATGCTGTCAGCGTAGAATTTATACGCAGGATCGTTACGCCTGTCTTCCATTTTGTAATTTGATACAATGTACTTGCCCATATAATCCGTCACTGCACGAGCGCCGTAATAATTAAGGTGATTGCCCTTATCGCGGAATGCCAGATTAAGATCAATGCCGAGCTCATCAATGATAAGATTGCAATCGATAAAATTCTTGTTTATCTCCTTACAGTACTGCGCAACGGCATTGTGCCGCTCAGTATTCCACGAATTAACGGTAGGCATTTCTGTAAGGAAAACCTGACCGCCGTGGCTCTCAACATAATCAATCATTTTGTTGACATACTCAATTGACGAATTCTTTATCTTTTCTTGTTTGTCGGTTTCAACCATATATTCGGTGATATTGACATCGCAAACGGTTTCGGAATACTTATATCCGTGAGAGTGCGGTGTGTCCGGCTTCTTTTTCGTTTTTGTTTTTTTCCACTTATCATGGAACGTAAACAGCGGTATACGCGACTCAATCAGGTCATCAAAATCATCAGCGTCAAAATTGCCGAATACGTAAGAAAACAGCGATTCCTTACGCTCAATACCTTTTATATTTTTTACGAAATCGCCGTACATCATATCAACTTCGATAAATACGACTTTCGGGTTCTGCTTTTTATAAAACTCTTTCAGAATCTCGTATGACTGCAGCGGCGTCTGGTGCGGCGAGGCGATTACCGAACTTGTAAAGCCGTACTTCTTCCAGAATTCAGCCGGAATAACAGCCGAATAAAGATCGCTGTTGCCTATACCGAGGACGTCAATTGAATTGTCAGGCTCCTGCATAAACGAATACGCTTTGTTAAGTCCTGTTTTGTAATTCGTAGCGCTTTTTTTTGAAAAAAGCGTCATTGACAGTACCTGAACTACAACTATAAGCACCAGGAAAAACGAAAGTATTTTAACGCAACCGAATATGAACTTTTTAAACTCTTTTTTTGTCTCAGCTTTCATGCGTTAATTCCTCAATAATCCAACCACAAAAAATGCTTTGAAAATTAATCAATGATATTTATATACTAAATAAAGGAAAAAATCAACAATAAAACAGAAAATTTATAAATTGTTATTAAATTATACAGTTAATCGACCGTCTTTTTATGAAACAATAATAAAACACTAATAAAACTTAAGCACCGCAGAAAAAATCTGCGGTGCGACTGTAATTTATTCAGAAATTAAGGGATTAATACATTCCTCCGCCCTGAGCTGCGGCTGCCATAGCGGCTGCCTGAGCAGCGTCAGCCTGAGGATCCTTGATGTCTGTTACAAGCGACTCTGTGGTGAGCACCATTGCTGCGACAGAAGCAGCATTCTGCAGTGCCGAGCGTGTAACCTTTGCAGGGTCAACAATGCCGGCGTCAAGCATATTTGCGTACTCGTTTGTGGCAAAGTTGAAGCCGTAACCTGCGTCGCTGTTTTTGATTTTGTCAA
The DNA here is from genome assembly GCA_964480285.1 of uncultured Bacteroides sp. Lineage (GTDB taxonomy): Bacteria > Bacillota > Clostridia > Oscillospirales > Acutalibacteraceae > Eubacterium_R. Next base: position 203 of record CAYZPT010000090.1, on the reverse strand, counting down.
CGATTACAGAACCTTCAAGACCTGCGTTTGCAGCGATCTGACGAACAGGCTCCTCAAGTGCCTTGAGCACGATGTTTACGCCCGTTTTGAAGTCAGTGTCGTCGGTGTCAAGAAGTGCTTCAACAGCGGGGATAGCGTTGATAAGAGCAACGCCGCCGCCGTTTTCAGAGGCAAAGTTGTTTTTGATTGTCGAATCTTCAATA
>CAYZPT010000089.1:0-8305 GCA_964480285.1 uncultured Bacteroides sp. | reverse complement strand
CTGCATACTCGCGTATTCAGGCGGTTTTTAGTGTCTTTAGGGGCAAAAGGACGAAACCAAAACTAACCCTATTTATAAATAGTAGTATTTAATTATAAAGCGATATCAAACTGCAAGTTTTCCTAAAAAATACTGCGACAGTCCATCGGAAGATAACACAAACCTCTGATGATTCAAAGCCACATCATAAAACGATTTGAACTCAGGCGAGAGGAAATAACTTATATCATCCCCTGTTATTGTGACATCGTCTTTAGGTACCAAGAGTACCGTTGACGGATTTGGTATACAACCCTTTGGTTTGCGGGCAACTTTAAGAACTGTGCTTTTTGCTGCTGCGAAGAATACATCGTCCCTTTGAACAAACTCGGAAATGTCATATTTCCCAACGTCAGAGGATTTAACATATCTGCATCTGCCATCAAGTTTAACGTTTCCGTCGCAGTCAATGCACGCGGCGGATATTACGCAAATATCGCCGCCAGCGTTGTAGTCGCGTTGTTTTATCTGTGAAGAATTGTGAACAGTAAACAAATTGAATTCTAACTTTGAATATATTTCATCGAACTTTTTGTTTCTGTACAAAACCCAGCACGGCAGGTTTATATCTGTAATGTAACTTTGTTCCTGAATTACTGAATACTCGTCCTCCAGTACAACAATTTCAGTTTGGTCCGGCTGTGCGCTGTTGTTGGTTATGATAGCGACAAATTGTTCCTGCGAACCATTAATGCCATATTCACCGAAATCGAAGATTTGGTTTATTGCGGTGTCGATTATTAAATCCTTTTCATCAGATGCAAGAAAAGCCTTTTTAACAATATATATACTATTTTTCGCGCTATAGCCTGCTTGTACCTTACCAGACACCGCGATGTCGTATTCTGTTTTCTCCGCAGGTTTTAGTTCAAGATTCGGATACGGCGAATAATGTTCAAGCAGATTCATCAGATTCAGTGTTTTTTCATCAATACTATGATAGTACAGATCTGCGTTGCAAATATCTTTAATCATGTAGATCAACAGCAACGGACAGTAACCGCAAAGGAGCAACTTTATATTATGCTGATGCAAAATTTTGCACAACTCGCCAAATCTTTCAGCATAGTTAAAGACTGCATAGTAATTGCCGAGTTTAAGGCGTCTGGAGTTTGCTTTTTCGGCAACAATACAAAGCTCATAAAAGTCGAGGTCAAGCGGATTTTTCTGCAAAAATTCGCACAGATTGTTGTAAACAAACAACTCGTTTTCATTAATGATTTTTGAAAACTGCCGATTCTGCTTTGCATATTCCCAGGACTGCCTTTTACGCAGCTTGTTTTTTGCGTTTTTAGTGCGTTTTTCAGTTTTGATTTCGTCCTGTTTAAGATAAATATCATACAGATTTACGCTAATGCTGCTTGCAGTGATTGTGATATCAAGCATATTTTTGATGATAAACAGTATCATTTGATAATCATTGCAGGGCAGATCAACTCTGCGGTCAATCGAGTGTGTAATGTCATTGGAATCAACAATCTGCATTGAAAACATTTTTGCGCAGGCGTTGTCAACACCGAGCTTAAAGCTCAGCTGCTCTGCGATAAGCTCGGGCGCATAGTCGTTCCAGCTAACGCTCGCCGAATAGGGATTAAGGTTTTTATTGTAATCTTTATACAGCTGAATGTCAGAATCGATTTTCATCTCATTGGAAATACTTTCGCGCACCGCAGAGGTAAACGAATGAATTTCGGTTTCCGGCAGGTTGTCGATCTCAAGCAAACACTCGTCAAACGATATCAGTTTTGCTATTCCGAATCGTGAGCAAATCTCCAAAAATTCTGCAGACGCTTTTTTTAGAATAACATATCGTGGCGTTTCTGCATACAAATCAGCGCACTTTAACAGAGCCTCTTTAACAGGCTCGTTAATGGAGATATCAAAGTTTTCGCACGCGTCGTTAACGCCCAAAATAAAACCGTTTTCTGCAATACAGCAGGGGCGATATCTGTAGACGCTTTTCAGTCCTGTTTTGCCTGATACGCGCTGAATATTATAAACCGCGTTTTCAAGCTTTATAATAAAATAAGTTTTTTCCATAACTATTCAGATAAAGGGGAAAGGAATATCCCTTCCCCTTTTTGCTATTTAGAATTCATCCTCATCGTCACCTTCATCAAGTGATGAAGTTGTGATAAGCATTTTGCTGTTTATTGAGAACACCTCAATATCCACAATCGGTTCTTCATACTCTTTTTTTAGTCTATTCACAGTCAAACTCTCCTATCTTCATTAATCACGGTGTTCGAACGTCGCCATAGTAAGATACAAGCATCGGACCGTATGCAACGGCGTCGATTTCCTTGCCACCATAAGTGTATCTATACTTAACATATGCGCGAGTTACAACAATTCTTGGAGTTGTGTTAGATGTCGATAATGAGTATGAATACTGATTGCTATACCACAAACGCTTAGTATTTGCCATCTTTACAATGCTTTGTTTTCCAACATTTTCAAGAACAAATTCATCCTTTGTTACGGATTCGGTTGTTCTAAGCGTACCGCATTCTGTGATTTCTGCACTGTTTGTTGTGAATGCAGAGAATGTAGTCCACTTATTCGAGTAATTATTACCTTCTGAAGTTCCCCAATCATCGCCCATTATCTTGTTGAACGAGTACATGAACGGAACTTTGTTGTTGTAATAAATCTTTGTTGCGAAGTCGGTAATTCTTTCACCATCAACAATTGCATTGTCGTTGTTAAGATCGATGTAGTAACCCTCTTCATCGGTCTTACACAAGGTATAAAAGTCAAGGTCCTGATTTGCGTTAAAGGTGTAGGAGTTAACATTTTCATCGCAGTAAGCAACCGGAACATATACGCCCTCGTCATTCTGGATAACAATTGCGTAAGCGTTTGCCTTTTCTGTTGTTACCGTAATCTTTGTGTCATACGGAACATCAGTGAGTCCTTCAATCGCAGCGCCGTCAAGCGTGAAGTCATAGGTGTTGTCTGCATTTGCATTCTTCACCGCTACAGGTGAAAGCGTAATTGCGGTTACACCGTATGTGCTCTTAAGATCGCCGATTGTTGTTTCTGCAAGTGAAGTTGTTGTGTTTGCAACTACCTTGTTACCGATTCTCCAGCCGTTAACATTGTACGACAGTGAATTAGGTACAGTGTATGTGTCGCCATCAATTGTAATTGTGTTAAGTGAATCCTTGCTGATTGCAACTGTTGAATCATCAGTTACATCAATTACATAATTGGTGTTGCCAATAAGGTTGGTAATTGTAACCTGTGACGCCTGTGAAATCTTGGTAACATATACGTTAACCGTTGCATCACTCTGAACGAACAAGTTAAAGTGATCCTTATTATGCGTAAAGTTTCTTGTCTTGGAATCTGCAACAACTTGCCACTTAACTATACCCATATTTTCAGAGGTAATGCCGGTGCTTCCACTTGCAAGAGCATCATAAACCGCCTGCATCTTCGGAGTAAGATCAATGGTCGAGCCGTATCTTGCTGCACTGTATGTTGTAGAATCAGTGTATGCAGGTGAAGCACTTGGAACGCCCTTGCTGTTTAATGTATAAACATTAAATGTAACGCCAAAGTTTTCAACATAGTCATGAGTCTGTTCTTCATCGTTAGCAGTGTTGATCTGTGTAAGCAGCTCAGTAATTCCGTCATCAATATAAGCCTGCAATGCAGTGTTATCAGCATCGTTAGTATCTGGATCTGCTGTAAGCATTTTAGTAGCCGAAGCATTGGTAAGCTTGCTGTCATATACCGCTTTACCTGCCAAGATTTGCGCTTTACCTGCAGCGGTGTACTTATCAAGGTCAATTGTATCGTAGATTACGCCAAGCTCGTCATATGCAGACGCATCAGCTGCGAGAACGGATTTGTTGATTCCCTCGTGGATGCAAAGCGTGTGCGCGTTGTTAGTACTGCATTTGAAGTAAACGTCGTGACCGTCACGATAGCTGAAAATCATATTGTGCTGTGAATTTGCAGGAACTTTAAGCGCTGCAACTGAGTTGTGCAGATAGTTCGCCAAAGCATTGATTTCAGCTACGGTATAATCCTTTGCGTAACCGTCATATGATGTTGACGCGACATTCTGCATTGCCTCTTTTGCACATTGAAGTGAACCCTGTGAGTTTGCAACATCTACTTCATCACCGGTCATAATAAATCCCGGCAAATTGCTTGAATAGTCTGCCCAAACATCATTTACTATACACTGCTGAGCTGGCGGAGCGCTCTTTGCTTCAACAAGTGCAATCTTCAGCTTCTGATACGGGGTTGTAGCATCTTCATAATCAATCAGATTACCGCTGCCATCGTACGGGTCACTTGTCTTGGTGTCGGTTGTACCTGTAACACTTTCTGAAATTTGCGTAAGGTCATAAATATCCTTAGCACAATGTACAACTGCACCTTCTGTGCCGGTGTATGTTGTACCATTTAAGGTATACGATTCACCTGAATATGTGTAACTATTAGGGTTAAATGTTGTTAAATTATCAATTTGTGTGAACCAGGTTGTCAGACCGCCTTCTCGGTATTGTTTTACATCAACACCGCTTGTGAAGGCAGATGCCATAGAAGTTACTTTGTCTTTAATTGCTTTATAGTTAACAACGTAAACTGAGGTTGTACTGTTTGTACCCCAAGCCTCATCATTTGCTGTTCCCTCGGTAAAATCATTTCCTATATGAGTTACCCAAGTTATATTATGTTTTTGGTAGCCGTATGATGTACCTCCAACAGTAGTCGAAGGAGCTCCGCCAACATAATTCATTATACCTGCGCCAACTGATGCATAATAGTAAGAGGTTCCAGAATTAAATGCATGGAATAAGTCACTTGAAACCCATCCTGCTGCAGAACTATCGTTTGTAATATTGGACCTTCCGCTGTAACCGTATCCTGCGTTCCAAGAAGCGCTCCAAGAACCTCCGGGAGCATTACCCTTACCCCAGTCAGCATCGCCTTTTCTTGAACCGTGCCAATTTTCCGCCATCTGGAAATACGAGCTCTTTGTCTTGACATTGGCAGCGCTTGTAGGATATAAGTACCAAACAGCTCTATTATTTTTGTTTTCTTTGTACGTTGCTGCACAAACAGGTATTTTTGGAGTATTGGTTCCGTCATACATTATAACTGTATTTGGATATGAAACATCAACTTGTACCTGGTTTCCGCTTGGAACATATATCTTAACCGGCCATGTATCGCCGGGCCAAGTTTTTCCCCATGTTGTACCATGGTCTTCGCCATAATCACCGGTTGGCGTTCCCCAATACAGAATGTTTTGGTAATAGGAACTGCTGATAGCGGCTGAATCGCCGGGATACTGAATTGTGCCTTGTGAAGTTGCCGACTTCGCAGAGAACGTTCCCATTGCCGCAGTTTTGTTTACAAGGTTATTGTAAACTGTGTTCAGTTCACCGTCAGCAAAGGTCTTTTCGCCGTATTCGTAAGCGTCAACACATTCAACAGCGTCGAGATATGCACCATATGCATCCATCAGCTTGGTTTTAACTGCTCTCATGCTTGACATTTCAGTCTCATAATCTGCCATAGCCGCTTTGATTCTTTTAATCTGGATAATATCAGCAGTGAGCTTGATATTGCCAAGAAGGCTTACTGAATTATTAATGTCGTCACGGCACTGAATAGCCGCAATGTCCATCGGCTCATCTTCGCCTGCATAGGTATCCTCACCCGCGTAGTCGTAGTCGCTGCTGTAGCTTGTTCCGGTAAGGGTGTTTTTGTAGCTCATGCCATTGTTCGGGTCGATTGAGGTTGCCGAGTCGAACGCGATAAACATACCCTCAAGACCGCCTTCGGTGTAGTCTGTTGTGAGTTTGCCGAGTTCGGTCTTTATCTTAACGCCATTCGGGTTGGACGAACCGGTTGAATCGTTTGCTGATTCTTTCAGTTTGTCGAGGAGCTTTTTGTAGTTGATAATAATGATATCAGGGTCATTATTTGTAAGGTCTGTGTAAATCTGCTTGTCAGTAGCAATGTATGTATACTGACCACACATTGTCCAATCGGTTGATGAATAGCACTCGTAAACATTGGTAGGATTCTTTGTATAAGTCAGACCGTTTTTATAGATACGGTATGTAGTGGTCGCACCCGACTCATTTTCATTAAGCGTTTCGGCGTTAGAATCCTCCGTTCTGTTGCTTGTATCAATCGGGATAACAGCAGTGTTGCTTGTCGGCCATTTGAATGTGGTTGAGTCATCATAGCCCTTCCACTTGCTGTCCTTCATACCGAAAGCGGATTCGTTTTCCGTAAGATAAAGCATATTTACTGAATAACGGCCGTCTTTGTTGATAAAACCAATGTTAACAGGGATGGTCGGTGTTGTCTTGCCATCATACATAAGAACCGTATTGGGATAATAAAGATAAGCGTGCGCGCCGTATTTCCACGAGCCGTTGGTTACGCCGTAGATTTCCACAGTCGAGTTCGAGCTCCAGTTGTTCTCGCCGGAGGTCGCCGGTTCCGAATAAATAATATTGCTTGAATACTCGGCTTCGGGATTATAGCTTCCGCCCGTTACGACTGAGCCTTCGCCCGTGTACTCGTCGAACGGTTGCATATTATCAAGTGCTTCCTGGAAGCCTGCCAGGTTGCCTTTGCCTGCTTTAGAATCCTTGTAGCACTCATAAGCGGGAGCAATATTGGTATACATAGATGCATAACCGTTTGCTGCCATATTAGCAATACGCTTTTCAAAAATTGCTTCACAATGTTCAAGTGAATCAGCGTATAAACCTGTAAGCTGAGAGCTTGTAAGCGCAATATCGTAGATACGGAAGTCTTTAATTGAGCCAATAAAGTCGGGGTCTGATGAAAACATCGACGCGCCGATATATAGTTTTGCGTTACTAATCAATGTATTAATCAAATCAGCATCGATTCTTTTATCGCATTTTATTGCTGCTGTTCCATCAACATATACGATAATTGCACCATCCTGAACAACAACTGCGTATTGATGGAAGTTTGCAATTGTTTCAGATGGGTTATTATCTGTCCATCCGGAATCGGTGTATCCTCCGCTACCGTTGCTGTAATGATACTTCATTGAAACAAGGTCAGCATCAAGGTTCGGTGCCAAAGATATGGAACGACCGTTAGCGGAGCCGGAAGCCCAGCTTGAGGAATCGGTTAAATCAAAGAATCTTTCAATCCAGTGATGCTCTGTATTTTTAGCCTGGAAAGTAAACGTAAAGCCAGTTACCTCATCAGCGTTACTGAGCAAAGAATTAGTTCTTGTATAAAAGTAGTTTTGATGATTGTTTGAACCACTCGGGAACGTAACACCATTAGTGTTGCTCCATTCTGTACCTGTGCCCTGCTTTGTGAGATCACCGGAGCCTGCTCTGTTCTTTGTCATATTCTTTGTAGTAAAGTACTGCGCCTTAAGGTGACTGTCAACAGAATCATTGTCTTGATATGAATAAGCAACAAGGTCATAGATATCCATGGAGGAGTAATTGTGCCACCATCCACCTATAGAAACGCCCTGGATATTTTCCAGAATGGCTTGATAGTCTGTATTGGTACAGTTGTAGGAAAATACCTTTGCAGAAGCTACACTGTCAGTAACGTTTTCAACAAATACGTTAAAAATACCGTTATGATAAGTATATGTAACCTTATATCTTTTGCCTGTATTAAATGTGTAAACAGAGCCATCGCTTATATTGCTATCGCCGTTTCTTACTCTACCATTAAGCTGTAAACCAAGAGGGTTTCCGTCACTGTATAGTCCGAGAGTATGACTCCAGTCATTGTCGCCGTAGTCACTATCATGTGAATAATAGGAAAAATCAAGCGTTATTTTCCAGTTCTTATTGTAGTTACTGTTACGAATGTCGCCATCAACAGCGCCCTTTGCCCAAGTTTTTGTAAAATAGTAATGATCCGTATCAAAATAATCCCAATAACCGCTAGCACCGTTAGAATTATCAATATCAATACTATACGCGCCATTTTCGTCGAAGTTGTCACCATTATCAGCAGGCGATGCAGTATCAAAGGTGTAGTGAAACAGTGTTTTTGTAGCACTTGCTGCATTAGCTGTAAGCGCAACTATCGGCAGCGTTGTCACTACCAGCACAAGCGACAGAATGAGCGCTAACATTTTTTTGCTAAGTTTTTTCATTATCTTTTCCTCCTTAATTGCTAAGGGCATAATTTACGCATATCGCTATGGCTTACTGACTACGCACACAGCAATTACGTATAAAATGCACTTTATTTCGCATAATAGTTCCATATA